>NZ_CP102280.1:1683321-1992481 GCF_025150085.1 Dorea longicatena | reverse complement strand
ATGCAAAACATATCTTAGTAGATAATGAAGAGAAATGTACAGAGCTTCTGAATGCAATCACAAGCGGAGAAAAGGTATTTGAGGATGTAGCAAAAGAATCTTCTACATGTCCGTCGGGAGCAAACGGGGGAGACCTTGGAGAATTCGGAAGAGGACAGATGGTAAAAGAGTTCGAAGATGCCGCATTTGCTGCAGAGGTTGGACATGTTGTAGGTCCGGTAAAGACACAGTTTGGATATCACCTGATCAAAGTTGAGGACAAGAAAGAAGCAGGAGAATCAAGTCTGGAAGAAGTAAAAGACCAGATCCGTGCAGAACTGTCTCAGAAAAAACAGGAAGAAGCTTACAGAGCTAAAGTTGATGAACTGAAGAAGAAATATATGGAGTAATAGTAATCAGTCGGTTCGATAAAGATAAGACGTAATAAATGTATATAGAGATATAAAAATGGGGCATGATCTGTAATGATCATGCCCCTGCTGCGTCTTAGATGGCGATTTGAGCTTATTTTTATTTGCTTTGCAGTAATTTATCAATACTTACAAGTTTTACGCTTAAAACGAAGATTTTGGTGGCTACCTTAAGTTCTTCTACGGTTGGATAAGACGGTGCAATACGGATATTACTGTCTTTTGGATCTTTTCCGTAAGGGAAAGTTGCACCTGCACCAGTCATGATAAGTCCGGCTTCTTTAGCTTTTGCAACGATTGCTTTTGCACATCCATCCATAGAATCAAAAGAGATGAAATATCCGCCACGCGGAGCCAGCCATGAACCGATTCCAAGTCCGCCGAGTTCTTTATCCAGTGTCTTTAAGACAATGTCGAATTTTGGACGAAGGATGTCTGCATGTTTCTTCATATGCTGAACCATTCCGTGAATATTTCCAAAATATCTTGCATGTCTTAACTGGTTCAGTTTGTCGTGGCCGATCGTCTGAATACGCATCTGCTTTCTGATATCTGCAAGGTTGGCATCAGATGCAGCAATTGCAGCAATACCGGAACCAGGGAAACTGATCTTGGAAGTAGAAGAGAACTTATAAACCATATCAGGATGTCCTTCTTTCTTGCATTCCATTAAGATCTCAATCAGATAGTCTTGTTTATCTTCATATAAATGATGAATACCGTAGGCATTATCCCAGAAGATACGGAAATCTTCTGCTGCAGGATTCAGTTTTGCAAAACGATGAACGGTTTCATCCGAATAAGTAATACCTTGCGGATTCGAATATTTAGGAACACACCAGATACCTTTGATTGCAGGATCTGTACTTACCAGTTCTTCAACCATATCCATATCCGGGCCGGTTGGTGTCATTGGAACATTGATCATTTCAATTCCAAAATATTCTGTAATTGCAAAATGTCTGTCATATCCAGGAACCGGACATAAGAATTTTATTTTATCAAGCTTTGCCCATGGAGTACTTCCCATAACACCATGAGTCATACTGCGTGCGATTGTATCATACATAACGTTCAGGCTGGAGTTACCGAAGATAACGATATTGTCTTTCGGTACTTCCATCATATCTGCAAGCAACTGTTTTGCTTCTGCAATACCATCCAGAACACCGTAGTTACGGCAGTCGACGCCTTCTTCACATACCAGATCAGAGTCGCTTTTTAATACATCCATCATATCCATGGAAAGGTTCAGCTGTTCTGTAGACGGTTTACCTCTGGACATGTCCAGCTTCAGATTCTTAGCTTTCACTTCATCGAATTGAGCTTCCAGTTCACTCTTCAGTTGCAATAATTCTTCTTTGGATAATTCTTCATATGCTACCACTATACCATCCTCCATCTTCATATATACCACTCGATATTATAATATTTTAACAGAATTTGACGTTTCGTCAATGGGCTCTTGCAAATTAATGAGAAATTATGGAAAAATATGCAATTTACGACATATAAAATGAAATTCTTGTGGAAATTTTATGCAAAAAATATACTGTGATAAAGCAGACAAGTGGGAAAGCATATAAGTAGTATATACAGAAAGAAGAAAAGATATGCTACAATAAGCCTGGAAAGCCGGAGCATAATGCATAGCATAGACAAAATATATAGAATAGATTAAGAGATAAGACAGATAAAAAATGGAAGAGATTCACCTGAAGGATATTGCAGAAGCGGCATCGGTCAGTGTAGGTGAATGTTGCAGATGCTTTCAGAATATGGTACGTACAACACCGAATCAGTATCTGATGGAATACTGAATAGAGAAGAGTAAGGAGCTTCTGATGGGGACGGAGATGTCAGTGACAGAAGTAGCATATGCGGCCGGATTCAGTGATTCCAGCTATTTTATCCAGTGTTTCCGGAAATACGAAGGAATTACACCTGGAGAATATGGAAAATGTTAAGATTTTCATAATCCATTTTGTTTTGCACAAGAAAAAGCGAGAAACTATGAAAGATGATAAGAAAGAAAAAAGTGAACAAAGATACATGGAACGTATCCGGCTCATCAAAGACAGGGTAGTGAATACAAGACCGGAGATGGATCTGGAAAATGCGAAAATTATGACAGAAAGCTTTAAAGAAACAGCCGGAGAGCCGCTTTGTATCAGAAAAGCAAAGGCGTTCCGCAGACAATGCAGAGAGAAAACGGTAAAGATCTGGGATCAGGAATTGATCGTGGGGTGTTCGGGAATGATAATGAAGCAACGAATGAGATAGCAGGAGAAATGTTTGCGTTTATTGCGAATGAAATAGAAAGCTATAGAAGCAAATTTGGAACGATGACACCGGGAATATTACCGGTATCTGGTAACACACCAGTCGGTCTGGAGGTAGGAGCGTTACCATCCGGAAGACATGCATGGAAGCCGTTAGCGGATGGAGTGAGTCCGAATGGAGGAACAGATACCGAAGGTCCGGGTGCAGTATTAAAATCTGTATCACATCTGCCGCATGACAGATTCGTGCAGGGAACCTTCCTGAATATGAAGATTGAACCGGAGATATTAAACAGTGAAAATGGTATCATGCCTCATCCGTGTGGCAGGGTATATGGCATATTTTACGGAACTTGGAAAGGATGTACAGGATGAGATCATTGCCCGGACGGAACAGGAATCGTTATACGGCTGCAGTGTCGGATAGGAGAAAACAGTGTCAAAGACAGGAAGAGTGCTCCGGATAGAGAAGACTTCCATTCATGACAGAGAAGGACTTCGTACCGTAGTTTTTCTTAAAGGATGTCCACTTCGTTGTAAATGGTGTTCTACGCCGGAGTCACAGAGGATGGAGATAGAAAAAAGATACGGAAAAGATATGACAGTGGAAGAAGTCGTAAAAGAAATCTGCAAAGATGAAATATTTTTCTTTCATTCAGGCGAAGTGCTGAAAGATGTGGAAATACCGGATATGGAAATGCTAAAGAAAATGGCGGAAGTTATCAGAGCGGAAGATCCGGAAGCTGCAGTAAAAGTAAAAGGTGAATAAATACTGGAAAGAGTAAAAATAAAGAGAAGGGAAGAAATTCTATTCCTTCTCTTTATTTTATATTCACCAGATTTGAGAATATATGTTATGATATTTTCAGACGACAATAAGGAGGAAAGAATGAATGAAACTGGCAGTATTTTTTCCGGGAATAGGTTATCATTGTGATAAACCATTATTGTATTATTCCAGAAAACTGGTGCAGGAATATGGGTATGAGAAGATTGTAACATTGAATTACACATATGATGGAAAGAACCTAAGAGGGAATGAAGAGAAGATGCGGCAGGCATTTGACTCTTTGTATATACAGGCGGAGAACAGTCTGAAAGAAATTGCGTTTGACCAGTACGAACAGATTTTATTTATTTCGAAAAGCATCGGAACAATCATTGCTTCAGCATATGCTAAGGCACAACGGATACCATGTCGGCATATTTTGTATACACCATTAAAAGAGACCTATGCATTTGGACATGAAGCGGCAGTTGCTTTTATCGGAAACAGTGATCCGTGGAGTGATGTAAAGAAAGTAGCAGATCTTTCGGAAAAACAGAATGTAAAGATACACATATACGAAGGTGCAAATCATTCACTGGAGACCAAAAGTGTCAGAGACAATCTGGATATCTTGAAAGATGTAATGGAAAAAACAAGCAGATATATGGAGGAATCAAAATATGAAAGATATTAACTGGGCAGTACTTGGTACAGGAGTTATCGCAAATGAGATGGCCGTCGCATTAAAGAAGAATGGAAAGAATATATATGCCGTCGGTAACAGAACCTATGAAAAAGCAGTTGCATTTGGTGAAAAGTATGGCATCGGTAAAGTATATACAGATTACAATGAGATGTTTACAGATCCGGAAGTAGATGTTATCTATATCACAACTCCTCATAATACACATAAGAAATTCATGAGACAGGCAATTGAGAATGGCAAACATATTCTGGTAGAAAAGTCGATCACACTTAACAGTGACGAATTGAATGAGATGGCAGCACTGGCAGAAGAGAAACATGTCATCATCGGAGAAGCAATGACAATTTATCATATGCCAATCTATAAAAAATTAAAAGAACTTCTGGAGACCGGTGTATTGGGAAAAGTAAATCTTATCACGATGAATTTTGGAAGCTTCAAAGAATATGATATGAATAACCGCTTCTTTAACCGTAATCTTGCCGGTGGTGCAATGCTGGACATCGGGGTATATGCGCTTTCATTCATTCGTTGGTTTATGGATTCCAAGCCGGATCAGTTACTGTCTCAGGTCAAAGCAGCACCGACCGGAGTAGATGAACAGGCGGGACTTCTGCTCATGAACCCAGAAGGACAGATGGCAACGGTCATGTTGTCGCTTCATTCCAAACAGCCAAAGAAAGGAATGATCTCCTGTGAAAAGGGATATATTGAGATTATGGAGTATCCAAGAGCATGGGAGGCAAGAATTACATACGTAGAAACCGGTGATACAGAAGTCGTAAGAGCCGGGGAGAATGCCGATGCGCTTGCTTATGAACTTGCGGATATGGAAAAAGCGATAGCAGGAGATGAAGAATGCATGCATTTTGAGTATACAAAAGATGTTATGGATATGATGACGGAATTCAGAAAGTCATGGAAGTTTACTTATCCGGAAGAGGAATAGTAAAAGAAGCCCCCGACACAAGATATAAAATGTGGTATGCTCCCCGTCAAGAGGACAATAAAAAATAATAAATTTTTGTATCGTCAGCCATGCTATGGCTGGCGATATTTTATGCTGCTTTTGTATATTGCTCATGATATTTCATTGGTGTCATTACATGCAGTTTCCTTTGAAGTCGTTGGTTGTTGTAGTAATCTATGTAATTAGCTATCGCAGTAATCAAAGAGCTTCTGTCATTAAAACGCTGTTTATAATACATTTCTCGTTTTAGAATTCCCCAAAACCCTTCCATTGGTCCATTGTCAATACAGTGGGCAACTCTAGACATACTCTGCTTCATATGATGTTTTTTTAATCTAGTATAAAACTGTGCGCTTGTATATTGAAAGCCTCGATCAGAATGAACTAATGGGTGTGCATCTGGCTCCTGACGAACAGCCTCATCAAACGTGTCCATAACTAATGGATTATCATTATGATCGCTGATTTTAAAGGAAACAATCCTTCTATCATATAAATCTAAAATAGCACTCAGATAAACTTTATGAACTTCTATTCCGTTGTAGTATTTAAATTCAGAAACATCTGTAAGCCACTTTTCATTCGGTTTTTCGGCGTGAAATTCACGGTGTAAATAGTTTTTTGCTATGTGATCAGGATTTCTGTCTCCTCTGGTACAACTCTTAGGTTTCCATTTAATATTTGATTTTATATCGTATTTCCTACAAATACGAAGTACTCGTTTATCATTCACATGAATTCCTTTATGTCCATCTAATTCATCACGAATCCTTCGGTATCCCATATCTGGATGCTGGTGATGAATCCTTTGGATTTCAGTGGATAGTCTTTCGTTTCGAAGTTCATTATTACTTTTCGGATATTTTCCCCAGCGGTAATACGCAGAACGTGTAACATTAAGATATTTACAAAGTCTATCTATGGGATAATGCTTAGTAGACGATAGTTTTTGGATGGCTTCATATTCGGCTAACCGATGGATTAAAGATAGCGACCCCTCCTTTCCAGTTCTCTGACTTTTTTTAACAGATCATTCTCCATTTGTAAGTCTAGATTTCTTCTTTCCAGTTCAGCTATCTTGTCACGTAGCTCTTCTTCAGGTGTTCTGCTTGGAAGAGAAGCTATACGACGTCCACGTCTGTCTTCCAGACCCGCTTGACCCATCTTTTCGTATCGTATTACCCAATTGCGAACTTGTTGATAGGAACAATCATATTTGAGTGCCATTGCACCATAATTCTTATCATTTGCAAGACAATCTGTTACTATTTTTAATCTCTCATCAAGTGTAGTGTTCTTTGCCTTTTTCATGTAAGCACCTCCAGTGGATGTTTTTAATATTCCACCAGAATTATACACCTTAATCCAATCGGAAAGCTGTCTGTGTGAACGAATTCCGTATTTTGTGCAAATATCCTGAAGAGATCCTTCTCCGTTAAGATAATCATTTATAGCAGATATTTTTAAATCTTTTGAATAAGATTTGTTTTTCGGTTGATTGAGTAATCCAGTTGGTCCATCATACTGATAAATAGAAATCCAATTTCGAATACTATGATGATCAACTCCCAATTCTTTTCCTGCTTGCTGTATGCCAATTTCTCCTGCAAGGTAGCGTTCGACTATTTTTACTTTTTCTACTGGTTCTATCTTACTCTTTCTGAACATGAAAATACCCCCATATAGGACTTTTATATTTCATTGTCCTATATGAGGGTAGCATATCAAAGTGTCGGGGGTTTTTGAACTTATAATTCGAATACGATTACTTCGCAGCTTTCAAGTGAAAGATGGGATTCGGTATTATAATTATGCTGCTTGTGCTGATTAGAAAGAAGAACCTGTTTCACCGGATAATCTAACGGAAGTTCGACAGATTCTTTTCCGAAATTAGCGGCGACCAGTATACGTGTATGTTCATCTTTCCGGTAATAGGCCATGACATCCTCTGTGTCCTGATAAGCAGGGAGAAATTTACCATAAGTAAAGACTTCTTTGTATGTTGGAGATTTTCGAAGCGCAATCAGTCTCCGGTAATAATTTAATATAGAGTCTGGATCTTGATCCTGATCAGCCATATTGATCTCTTTATAATTGTCATTTACTTTCAGCCAAGGAGTTCCTGCGGTAAATCCGGCATTTTCCCGAGCATTCCACTGTACGGGGGTTCTGGCATTATCGCGGCTTAGTTTGCTGCAAGCCTTAAGTGCTTCTTTATCGGTAAGACCGGCATTCCTTGCAGTATGATATTGATCAATGGTATTGATGTCATTATATTCTTCGACACTGTTCCATACCGCATTTTGCATACCGATTTCCTGTCCCTGATAGATGAATGGGATGCCGCGGAGAAGGATACTGACGGTTCCGAGCATTTTGGTTCCGGCAGGATTCTGCGCATAATCTGGTAAGAAGCGGGATACACCTCTTGGTTCATCATGATTTTCAATGATATTGGCTTCCAGTCCGCAAGTTTGCACTCTGAGCTGGGAGTCAGAGATGGCTTTCCGCCATTCTTTAAAGTCTACGGGTGGGGCATCGTACCATCCGTGTTCCCCTTCACTGAGTATGTGAGCACTGAAGTCAAAGATTGTGGAAAAATGACCATTTTCACCGATGAAGTCTGCAAGTTCGCCTTCTTTCATGTTGAATACTTCACCGACAGTAAAGGCATCGTATTTCTGGAAAGTATGTTTCTTTAAGTCCTCGAGAAAAATGCCGACACCATCTACGTTTTCTACCATCCTCCAGCAGTTTGCAAGCCCATCCGGTCCGTCCGGATCAAGATCTGAAAAAGTCAGGTCTTTCTTTATATTGATGATCGCGTCAATACGGAATCCGGCGAGACCCTTTTCAAGCCACCAGTTCACCATTTCATAAAGCTTCTTTCTGACTACCGGATTCTCCCAGTTAAGATCCGGCTGCTCTTTGGCGAACATATGAAGGTAGTACAGATCCGTTCCCGGAACCGGCTCCCAGCAGCTTCCGCCGAAGTAAGAACGGTAATTGCTTGGTGGATTTCCATTCTTTCCCTTGCGGAAATAAAAATAATCGGCATATTCGCCTTCCGGATCTGCCAGTGCTTTCTGGAACCATTCGTGTTGATCAGAACAGTGGTTGATAACCAGATCCATAATGATGTACATATCTCTTTTCTTTGCTTCTGCAAGCAGTTCTTCGAATTGTTCCATTGTACCGAATTCTTCTGCAATTGCATAATAATCGGAAATGTCGTATCCCTGGTCTACAAAAGGGGATTTGTAGATTGGAGAGAGCCAGATGATATCAATTCCCAGTTCTTTTAAATAATCTAATTTGGAGATGATTCCGCCAAGATCGCCGATTCCGTCTCCGTTTGTATCCAAAAAGCTTTTTGGATAAATTTGATAGGCAACTTTGTCATGCCACCATTTTTTCTTCATGATTTATAAAACCTGTCTGTTACGGAGAATTGTCGTAACACCTTTCTTTTTTAATAATGGTTGCAAGTATCAATTATAGAAGTACTGAATGAGAATTTCTTGTAATATGATATTGCAATATGATACAATACTTGCATTTTAAGAATGCAGAAAAAATGTTACCAGACATGCCGGTAACATTTTTTGTCAATATAGGAATTATAAACTTGCTTCGACGAGAACAGCAACAGCCATTGTGTCATCTTCTGTAAATCCCTGTGCACAGGTAAGAATTGTCTGTACATAGTCCTTTGAAAGATCAAGTTTGTGGGAGATGACGTTCATGTCATATCCTTCTTGATTCAGAGCAGTTACATTCTTTACATCCATACGGATCTGTTCCATTGATAAATTAGCATCCATTTCGTATATCCTCCTGTAAATTCACGAAATTTCTTTCTTATATTATATTTTCACTTTTATTTTCTAAGTTCTAATATTTTATCGAGCAGATGGAAAGCGACCTCTTCTTTGCTCATCAGTTCCAGTTCAAATACTTCATTTTGCGTGATCATCGTAACAATATTTGTATCGGTTTCAAATCCGGCACCTTGTTCCTTCAGATTGTTGGCAACGATCATATCCAGATTCTTTTTCATAAGTTTTTTCTTGGAATTTTCCAGCATATTTTGTGTTTCCATAGAAAAACCACATAAGAACTGATGGGGTTCCTTGTGCTCGCCGAGATACTTTAAGATGTCATCAGTACGTTCCAATGGAATAGACATGACATCTCCCTCTTTCTTTTTGATCTTTTCATCTGCAACATTACAAGGCCTGTAGTCTGCAACGGCAGCAGCCTTGATTATGATGTCCATGTCATGGCTTCTGGAAGTTACTTCCTCATACATATCTTTGGCTGATATGACAGGAACGGTGTTAACAAAAAGCGGTGCATCAAGAGCGGTACGCCCGGTTACCAGTGTGACATCAGCGCCGCGGAGCATGCAGGCTTTTGCAATGCTGTAACCCATTTTACCGGATGAATGGTTTGTGATATAACGGACTGGATCAATGGCTTCCTGTGTCGGTCCGGCTGTGACAAGTACTTTCATACCGGCCATATCCTTTTCGTGTGCAATGGTTTTGCATATGTACTGGAATAAGGTCTCGGGTTCCGGCATCTTTCCGGCTCCGCTGTCACCGCATGCCAGGTGTCCGCTGGCAGGAGTGATCACCTCCATGCCATAATGCTTCAGCAATTCAATATTATCCTGTGTGACAGGATTCTCATACATTGCGGTATTCATGGCTGGTGCAATGATCTTTGGTGCACGGCTTGCAAGAACGGTAGTTGTCAGCATATCATCGGCGAGACCATGCGCAAGCTTTGCCATGACATTAGCAGTTGCCGGTGCGATCATGACAATGTCTGCAAGTTGGGCAAGTGCAACGTGCTCTACTTTAAATTCAAAATTTCGGTCAAATGTATCTGTGATACATTTATGTCCTGTCAGAGTCTCAAAAGTAATTGGATTGATAAAATTGGTGGCGTTCTTAGTCATGATGACATGAACGTCAGCGCCTGCTTTTACCAGAAGACTTGTAAGTGTTGCAATTTTATAAGAAGCAATACCTCCGGTCACGCCAAGCAGGACATGTTTTCCTTTTAACATAAGTATTCATCCTCATTTCAATGTTCAAATAAAATAATACAATTATAATCACTATATCGCTTTTTCTTCATTCTTGCAAGCAATAGTAATAAAAATACATAGAACCCGCAGGAAAAGACGAATCATAGTAATAACTGTGAAAAATAAGCAGATTGTATGGATTTTTATACTTGTTTGGCAGTTCCCGAAATGCTATAATCGGACTCGTAATTGTATTGTATCCCGGTCACCGGGAATGATAACAAGGAGGAAAATTAAATATGAAGACAAAGAAACATGACACTAGTTGGATGGTCAGTGTTGCACTTATGGCAGCGATCGTAATCGTTCTGGCGAACACACCGCTTGGAATGATACAGCTTCCGATCATTAAGGCAACAACTGTACATATTCCGGTAATTCTTGGAGCAATTTTGTTAGGACCTGCAGCAGGCGCAATCCTGGGCGGTGTATTTGGCATCTGTTCACTGATCAGTAACACGATGGCACCGACACTTTTATCATTTGCGTTCTCGCCGTTTATGAGTACTACAGGAATACCAGGGGCAATAAAAGCAGTCTGGATTTCAGTAGGATGCAGGATATTAATTGGTGTGGCAGCAGGATGGCTTTGGATTCTTTTTTCAAAACTGAAAGTAAATAGTATCATCGCACTTCCAATCGTGGGATTTGCAGGAGCAATGGTTAATACTATCACTGTAATGGGAAGTATCTATATTCTTTTTGCAAAACAGTATGCAGAAGCAAAAGATGTGGCAGTCAGTGCCGTATGGGGACTGGTAATGGGAACTGTTACAGCATCCGGAATTCCAGAGGCGATTGCAGCAGCAATTTTGGTTCTGGCAATCGGAAAAGTATTACTTGGTGTATTTCGAAAAATGAATATTGGAAATGTTGCGAAAGCAAATGTATAGAGGAAAGAAGACCTTCCGGCTCAAGAAAGAGAGCCGGGAGGTCTTCTTTTGCTATGTATTTATAAGAAAGAAGCTGCCAGTGACTGGTTCTGTAGATACGAAAAAACAGAAATTTTGCAAAAAAATAAAAAAATTGAAAAATTTTGTTGACAGATGTATGATTAATATGGTATAAATAATGAGTGCTCAGCGATGATGTACAACAAAATAGAATATAGGGGATTGGTCAAGTGGTATGATAGGGGTCTCCAAAACCTTTGGCGGGAGTTCGATTCTCTCATCCCCTGCTCCTATGAAAGAGCGGAAAAGCCTTAATTTATAAGGTTTTCCGCTCTTTTTGCGTTATAAAAATAAATTTTAGATATCGACCATAATATAAATCGGCATGCGTTCGAAAGAAGCTGTCGGTGACGTGCTCTGGGTAAATACTTCGGCTTTGCAATCGGATAAAAATAATGTTATAATATTCATAGTGATTTGAGCTGAGGATATGACGAATCTATCGTAAGGAGGACATGGAGGATGAAAGAAAAGATAATACAAGGTGGAATTGTAAATGGAGAGAAGATGCTGGTATGTCCAACTTGGGAAGATGAATTTCAAAAAGCAATTCACAAGACCGGAGGCTGCTTCCGGATTAGCATGGATTATTCGGCTGTAGATGTTTCCTGGTGGAAAGAACTGGAAAAGATTGCCGGAAAGTATGGCTATACATTGGATTCCGAATCGCTGGAAATCATTCAGGAATATGTACAGAAGTATAAAAAGTATGAAAATCATTTCTGGGAATATGGAAAGAAGATTATTACATTCGAACAGTTCAGCAGGATGTTGAGTAAAAAAGCTGGTATACAGCCGAAAGAGGCAAAGGAATATGTTGTTGCAAATCTTCAGAATCTGGAACATAAGGAGATTTTGGAGGCGTTGTTATTTTCACTGCAGCTTATCAAGTCTGAGAAGGGACTGGAAGGAACTCAGTGGACAAAGCCAACCTGCGATTTTATAAAAAAAGAATTTGAAAAGATGATTGTGAACGAGGAATATTAAGACATTAAAAAGTGGGGAGTCGGGAATACTGGTTTTCCACTTGTTTTATATCGCCATGTGTTCGTAAGAAGGAGAAATAATAAAAAGATGGAATTATGGGATATTTACGATGAGAACAAGGAACGTACAGGACGTACAATGAAACATAATGACTGGAATATGAAGCCGGGGGAATTCCACCTGACGGTTCTTGGAGTATTAATGAGACCGGATGGAAAATATCTGATCACCCGAAGGAGAATGGATAAAGAATGGGCAGCAGGATGGTGGGAAGTGCCTGGAGGCGGTGTACGCGCCGGAGAAGATTCGAAAGATGCAGTGATCCGTGAGATTAAAGAAGAGACGGGAATTGATGTAACGAATGCAGAAGGAGGATATGCATTTTCTTATAAGAGAGTGAATCCGGAAGAGAAAAATAATTATTTTGTGGATATTTATAAATTTGTGCTGGAGTTTGATGAATCAGATGTAAAGACACAGGAAGAAGAAGTGTCTGGCTTTGCGATTGCGGATTTGAATGAGATTAAGAGATATGCTGATGAAGGAATTTTTCTTCATTATGACAGTATCAGACAGGCGTTCGAAGAATAATTATATGGAGAGTAAGGGGCTGACTGTATGAATGATGAGGACCGGATTCTGGAAGACATCAAAGAAATACTGAAAGAACTGGATGAACAGGGGCGTATGAAATATACACAGAGATATATGCAGCACAGTGATATATCCGTGTATAAGCATTGTATCAGTGTAGCGTACACAAGTGTGGAGCTTGCAGAAAGATTTTCCCTAAATGTAAATAGAAAAGAGCTGATCAGAGGTGCGCTCTTGCATGATTATTTTTTGTATGACTGGCATGAAAAAAATGCGGGACACAGATTTCACGGTTTTATCCATGCAGGACGTGCGCTTCAAAATGCAAAAAATGATTTTGAACTGACCAGACGGGAAGAAAACATCATTTCGCGGCATATGTTTCCTCTTAATATCGTTCCACCAATGTGTAAAGAAGCCTGGCTGGTATGTCTGGCAGATAAGATCTGTGCATCGAAAGAGACCATCGTCAGAAGAATTCATATAAGAAGATATAAGAAATAAGTTGACTTACTATATATCCTACTACTATAATAGGGATTGCGCTGTGAAACGGTGCGAAGAGTGAATGATAAGTCAAGAATACGGACAGAAAAAAATATAAAGTATGAGTGGAGGAAAAGCTATGTTAAATCAGTTTTCCAGAACGCAGCTTCTTTTAGGAGCTGATAATATGGACAGACTTTCGAATGCAAAGGTTGCAGTTTTTGGAATCGGCGGTGTTGGTGGATATGTTGTAGAAGCACTTGCAAGAAGCGGTGTCGGTTCGTTTGTATTGGTAGATGATGACAAAGTATGTCTGACGAATATTAACCGTCAGATTATTGCAACAAGGAAGACGGTTGGAAAATATAAAGTAGATGTGATGAAAGAAAGAATCCTTGAGATTAATCCGGACGCAGATGTAGAAGTAAGGAAATGCTTTTATCTTCCTGAGAATGCACATGAATTCCCGTTTGAAGAATACTCTTACGTGGTAGATGCAGTAGATACGGTAACGGCAAAGATTGAGATCATTATGCGTGCAAAAGCCGCAGAAATTCCGGTTATCAGTTGTATGGGAGCCGGTAATAAACTGGATGCATCGGCATTTCAGGTGGCAGATATCTATAAGACGAAGATGTGTCCGCTTGCAAAGGTTATGCGAAGAGAATTAAAGGCACGTGGCGTAAAGAAACTGAAAGTTGTATATTCAGAAGAAAAGCCGGTACGTCCGCTGGAAGATATGAGTATCAGCTGCAGACAGCACTGTGTATGTCCTCCGGGAACGGACAGAAAATGTACCGAAAGAAGAGACATACCGGGAAGCATTGCATTTGTTCCGTCGGTTGCAGGACTGATTCTTGCAGGGGAAGTGGTAAAGGATCTGACAATTAACCAATATGGACGCGGGGACGAATAAAAACGGATATCTTTTGACATTTTTCGCAAATGCTTTATAATAGAGAAGGTAATGTTCTATTTGTAGATTGAGGAGGTTATCAATATGAAAAAAAATAGAAGAAACAACTCAAGACCGGCAGCAATCGCAACTGCAAAAGACACAACTAAGGCAATCGAGACAAGAGCAGGTGTATTGAAAGAGGCAGAAGACGTGAAGAAAGAAGCAAAGACAAGCTTTTATCTTCAGTATATGGGTAAAGAGATCAGTACAGAAGAGATTACAAAAAAAGTGCATGAAGTATGGACAAAAGAGTATGGTAAGAGTGTGGAAGAAATCAAAACTCTGAATGTATATCTGAAACCAGAAGAAGCTGCAGCTTATTATGTAATAAATGAAGAGACAACAGGCAAAGTTACTATTTAGTGATTTGCCGGATTGACTGTGAACAAAAATAAGAGGAGCGTTTCCGTGTGTATGGAAATGCTCCTCTTATTTTTGTACCACTATATTGCAAAAAAGAACACAGGCAGTCGGTTGAAAAGAAGAATTTAGCCGCAATAACGGGTAATATCTTCTTCAAGATGATCAATCTGTTCCGTGAGATTGTGAAGCTGTTCATCAGAAAGAGATTCCAAAATCGCTTTCATATCTGCAGCAATTTTAGAAGGATTATACGGTACTTCTAATGCGAAATCACTGTAAGCACGGAGCTTTTGAAAATAAGTATTTGTTTCAGGTTCTTCTTTTCCGGCGCGGCACATCTGATACATGGTGACACAATCAGTGGCAGCCTGGTCGGTGCATTCCTTGCAGATCCATTTTCCAAGATAATAATAATTGTTCCCGATCTGATAAAGAAAGCCCGGAAGCTTTAAGATTCGTTCTGATAACATAGTGAAGTCCTCCTTTTCTTATCTATTAGTATCCCGTTGTTTGATACAAAAGTCAAGTGGGATTCTGGTATTAATATCATTATAAAAAGTAAAACAGATTCTTTGCAAATCACCGGAATGTATCGTATAATAAACAGCAGTATAAAAAATAGTGAAGGAAAGAATTCATGTAAATATATTTAGGACATGTATATATGGAGAGTGTGAATGATATGAGGATTAAGAATGGTTTAATGCTGCTTCTTACAGCTTTTATCTGGGGAACAGCATTTGTAGCACAGAGTGTGGGGATGGATTATCTGGAACCGTTTACATTTAATGGAGTAAGAAGCCTGATTGGAGGAGCGGCACTTTTGCCATGTATCTGGATCTTGCAGAAATTAAATGGAAGATCGAAAGATACAGGCACGAAAAAGGATCTGCTCACGGGCGGATTGGCCTGTGGTGTGTTACTGTTTGCGGCAAGCAGTCTTCAGCAGATCGGTATTAAATATACGACAGCGGGAAAGGCCGGATTTATCACCGCTTTTTATATCGTGATCGTTCCGGTGATGGGAGTTTTTCTTCATAAAAAGATAGGCTGGAAGATATGGCTGGCAGTAGTGCTGGCGGTTGCGGGACTTTATTTCCTGTGTATTACAGAGTCGTTTTCTGTTGGCAAAGGAGATATTCTGGTATTTTTATGCGCACTTGTATTTGCGGTACATATCCTGGTGATCGATCATTTTGCACCTAAGGTAGATGGTGTGAAGATGTCGTGTATACAATTCTTTGTCTGCGGAATTTTGTCCGTGCCATTTATGTTTGCATTGGAGACACCAAAGATAACAGCTGTAATGACTGCATGGATGCCAATTTTATATGCCGGGGTATTATCTTGTGGAGTTGCTTATACACTACAGATACTGGGACAGAAAAATGTAAATCCGGCGGTGGCATCACTGCTTTTAAGTCTGGAATCGTGTTTTTCTGTACTGGCCGGCTGGATTGTGCTGGGAGAAAGACTGTCAATAAGGGAAATGTCGGGATGTATATTGATGTTTGCTGCAATTATCCTGGCACAGGTTCCTGAAAAGAAAAAGAGATAAAAGGGAGAAAATCAGATGCGTTTTGTAATTCAAAGAGTAACAGAAAGTAGTGTAAAAGTAGATGGTGAAGTGATAGGCAAGATCGGGAAAGGATTCATGGTCCTGATTGGAGTTGCGGATTCGGATACAAAAGACACAGCAGATAAGATGTTAAAGAAGATGTTAGGACTTCGCATTTTTGAAGATGAGAATGGAAAGACGAATCTTTCGCTGGATCAGGTAGGAGGAGAGTTGCTTCTGATTTCTCAGTTTACTCTGTATGCGAACTGTAAGAAGGGAAACCGGCCAAGTTTTATAGAAGCAGGGAAACCGGATATGGCGGAGAAGATGTATGAATATATCATCAGTAGGTGTAAGGAACAAGTAACGGTAGTTGAACGGGGAAAATTTGGCGCAGATATGAAAGTAAGTCTTGTAAATGACGGTCCGTTTACCATTGTACTTGATTCAGAAAAGTTATAATCAAAGGGCAGAAGAATCTTCAGGGACAAAAGTTGTTCCGGAGATTCTTTTTTAGTTATATAACTAATTAAATATTTGTTAAAATGACGGAATGATTATTAAATAAATATAAAAACATTGACATTACTGGTGAAAATGACTAATATAATCGTTAGACATCTAATTAATTGGGAGAGGAGAAATAATATGCACAAAGAGATGGAATCATCTATGTTCTTTTCGATATTCCAATTGATGCAGTTCATGAAATATCAGGGAATGAAAAGAATGGAAGAACTGGACATCAAGCCGAGTCAGGCAGGAATATTATTTTCACTGAAATGCTGGGGAGAACAGTCACAGAGACAGCTCGCACAAAGAGTTGGGATTACTCCACCGTCTATGACAGTCGCACTTCGCAAGATGGAAGAAAAAGGTTATGTAAGCCGTAAGACGGATGAGAAGGATCAGAGGATTACAAGGATACAGCTTGCTCCGAAAGGGGAAGAATGTATAGATGGAATACGCTGTGTCCTTACAGAGATGGAAGAAATAATCTATCAGGGGATATCAAGAGAAGAGGTACTTCTGATGAAGCGTCTGCTTACAGAGATGAAGAATAATCTTCTGGAGTCTAAGGATTTCAAAGGAGTGGATATGCAGACCATTATGGAAAAAACACATCCTTCTATGAAACATATGTAGGAACTGTTTTGATATAAATAGGACAGAAAGGAAAGGCATAAAAGATATGGGAAAATTATTAAAATTTCTGAAACCGTATGCAGGTGCGGTTGTAGCGATTATCTGTATACTTGTCGTGCAGGCATATTGTGACCTGTCATTGCCGACATATACCTCGGATATTGTGAATGTCGGTATCCAGCAGGGTGGTATCGATGAGACCGTACCGGATACGATTTCTAAAAAAGATCTGAACCATTTGTTACTTCTGGTTCCGTCGGATAAGCAGGAGCTTGTAAAGAATGCTTATACGAAATCAACGAAGAAATACGACTATAAGGGAACCGTTATGGAATTAAAATCTTCTGTAAAAGAAGATGATAAAAAGATGGAGAAGCTCTCCGATATCCTCGGAAAGCCGATGCTTCTGGCGGCAGGATTTGACTCCGGCAGTGACATGACACAAAGAATCGAAGACCAGATGCGTACAAATATGAAGAAACAGGTTGAAGCAAAACAGGCTGAGGCCAAGGCGCAGATGGAAAAAGCACAGAAAGAGGCAGAAGATAAGATTAATGTACAGTTTGCAGATGCACTGGCGGCGGCCCAGACACCGGAGGCGAAGGCCCAGGTGCAGGCCAAGATGCAGGCAGCGGCACAACAGGTACAGACTCAGATGCAGGAAGCACAAAAGAAGGCAGCAGCGCAGATGTCAGAAGTTCCGGATTTTGACAAGATGGATATCTATGATATGTTGAACTTCATGGGAGCAGAAGGCAGAGACGCGCTGATCAAACAGATGAATAAAAAGATGAATTCCATGCAGGATTCAATCATTGAACAGGCAGCCTCCACCTATATCAAAGATGCTTACACACATGTAGGAATCGATACCGATCAGATCGAAACCAGTTATATCTTACACACAGGGGCCAAGATGCTGGCACTTGCATTCCTTGGAATGGCGGCAAGTATTATGGTCGGACTATTAGCATCTCGTGTCGGAGCCGGTGTCGGACGCGGACTTCGTGAGAATGTATTCCGTAAGGTTGTCGGATTTTCCAATGCAGAGTTTGACAAATTCTCTACGGCATCACTGATCACAAGAAGTACGAATGATATCCAGCAGATCCAGCTGTTGATTGTGATGATCCTCCGAATGGTTCTGTATGCACCAATTATGGCAATCGGAGGAATCTGGAAGGTCTTCCACACGAATGTCAGCATGTCATGGATCATCGGACTTGCGGTTGCAATCATTGTAGTCATCGTAGGATTTTTATTCTTTGTAGTTATGCCGAAGTTCAAACTGATCCAGAATCAGGTCGACAGACTGAATCTTGTCAGTCGTGAAATCTTAACAGGACTTTCGGTTATCCGTGCATTCGGCACACAAAAGCATGAGGAAGAGCGGTTTGATGATGCGAACAAAGCACTGACGAAGACAAACCTTTTCGTAAACCGTGCGATGACGTTTATGATGCCGCTTATGATGTTCGTAATGAACAGTATTACGCTGCTGATCGTATGGGTAGGCGGTCACAGTATCAACGACGGTGTAATGCAGGTTGGAGATATGATGGCGTTTATCCAGTATACAATGCAGATCATCATGGCATTCTTAATGATCTGTATGATTTCGGTTATGCTTCCAAGAGCAGCAGTATCTGCAAGCCGTATTGATGAAGTACTGACAAGTGAGACAATGATCCATGATCCGAAGCAGCCGTTACGTATTCCGGAAGAAGGAAAAGGAAAGGTCGTATTCGATCATGTATCCTTCCGTTATCCGGGAGCAGAAGAAGATGTACTGCATGATATTTCCTTTACGGCAGAGCCGGGAAAGACCACGGCATTTATCGGAAGTACCGGATGTGGTAAGTCTACGCTGGTAAACCTGATCCCGAGATTTTATGATGTTACAGATGGTAAGATCACGATCGACGGAAAAGATGTCAGAGATGTATCACAGCATGAACTGCGTGAAAAACTGGGATATGTACCGCAGAAAGCTGTACTGTTCTCCGGTGATATTGCTTCGAATATTTTATATGGCAACCCGGATGGAAGTGAAGCTGAGATGATTGAAGCAGCAACAATCGCACAGGCAACAGAATTTATTGATCAGAAGAAGAAAAAATATAAGAGCCCGATCTCACAGGGAGGAGCCAATGTATCCGGTGGTCAGAAGCAGAGACTTTCGATTGCAAGAGCAATTGCAAAACATCCGGATGTATATATATTCGATGATAGTTTTTCGGCACTGGATTATAAGACAGATGCAACACTCCGTGCAGAGCTGAAGGAGAAGACAGCGGAAAGTACTGTTATGATCGTTGCGCAGAGGATCAGTACGATCCTTCATGCAGATCAGATCATTGTACTGGAAGATGGTCAGATCGTCGGAAAGGGTACACATAAAGAATTACTGAAGAACTGCGAAGCATATTATCAGATTGCTTCTTCACAGTTATCAGAAAAAGAATTAGAAGAAGATCTTAAGGAGGTGGAATAATATGCCAAGAGGTAGAGGACGTGGACCACAGATGTCAAATGAAAAGGCAAAAGATTTTAAAGGCACAATGAAAAAGCTGATGGCATATTTGAGCGCATATAAGATTGGAATATTCTTTGTAATCGTATTTGCTATCGGAAGTACGATATTCAATATTGTAGGACCGAAGATTCTTGGAAAGGCAACGACTGAGATATTTAAAGGACTGGTCAGAAAAGTATCTGGAGGATCCGGAATAGATTTTGACAAGATCGCGCATATCGTACTGACGCTGTTATGCCTGTATCTGACAAGTGCGGTATTCTCCTTTGTACAGGGGTACATTATGACGGGTGTGTCACAGAAGCTGACGTACCGTCTGAGAAAAGAAATCTCTGAGAAGATCAACCGTCTGCCGATGAACTATTTTGATAAGCAGACACATGGTGAAGTATTATCGCGTATTACCAATGATGTAGATACCTTAAGTCAGAGTCTGAACCAGAGTGCGACGCAGGTGATCACATCGACGACAACGATCATCGGTGTATTGATCATGATGCTCAGTATCAGCCCGCTGATGACCGTAGTAGCACTCCTGATCCTTCCGGTTTCAATGGGACTGATCTCAGTGATCGTGAAACGTTCACAGAAATATTTCATGAGTCAGCAGGAATATCTGGGTCATGTAAACGGACAGGTGGAAGAAATCTATGGCGGTCATAATATCATCAAAGCGTTTAATAAAGAAGAGGATGTAATTGCAACATTCAAGCGTGACAATGATATTCTGTATACATCGGCATGGAAATCGCAGTTCCTGTCAGGAATGATGATGCCGATCATGCAGTTCGTCGGAAATCTCGGATATGTCGGTGAGGTTATCCTCGGCGGTTACCTTGCGATGAAAGGTACGATCCAGGTTGGAGATATCCAGTCATTTATTCAGTACGTAAGAAGTTTTACGATGCCGATCCAGCAGGTTGCACAGGTGGCCAATATGTTACAGTCTACAGCGGCAGCTTCCGAGCGTGTGTTTGAATTCCTTGAGGAGAAGGAAGAAGACCAGACGGTAGAGAATCCGGTATGTATCGATAAACTGGAAGGAAGCGTAAGCTTCGACCATGTACATTTCGGATATAATCCGGATCACACAATCATCAATGACTTCAGTGTGGATGTAAAACCAGGACAGAAGGTTGCAATCGTAGGACCGACCGGTGCCGGAAAGACGACGATGATCAAATTATTAATGCGTTTCTATGATGTTGGAAGTGGTTCGATCAAAGTAGATGGACATGATGTCCGCGACTTTAACCGTGATGACTTAAGAAAAATGTTCGGAATGGTATTACAGGACACCTGGCTGTTCAAGGGAAGCATCGAAGATAATATCCGTTATGGACGACTGGATGCAACGCATGAAGAGGTTGTGGAGGCCGCAAAGGCAGCACGTGCACACCGCTTTATAAAGACGCTTCCGGGTGGTTATCAGATGGAGTTAAATGAAGAAGCAAGTAACGTATCACAGGGACAGAAACAGCTCCTGACGATCGCAAGAGCCATGCTGGCAGATCCGAAGATTCTGATTCTTGATGAGGCGACAAGTTCGGTAGATACAAGAACCGAGATCCAGATCCAGAAGGCGATGGATCAGCTGATGAAAGGAAGAACAAGTTTCGTAATTGCACACCGGCTGTCTACGATTCGTGATGCGGATGTGATCCTTGTTATGAAAGACGGGGATATTGTAGAGCAGGGAAATCATGAGGAATTATTAGCACAAAATGGATTCTATGCAGAACTGTATAATTCACAATTTGAGAGAAGTGCATAAGGATATTTACAGATAGAGAAGTCCATGCTAAAAGAAATAAGGCGCTGCCCGAAGAATATCGGGTGCGCCTTTTGTTGTGTGCATTGACATATGCGGAAGGGGATTCATTTGATGCGCTGCCTTTTGTTATTTTACGTATATAGAGGGTGTAAAATAATGAAATATTATTATTGTGTAGCCATTCTTACGTAAAATATATAAGTAAAATAAGAAAGGAGAGGCATGAATCGTTTTAAGAAATGCTATGTAGGAAAAGCTGCCACTTGACAGTTTTCTTACAAAATCCGATGAATATTTAAAGTAATTAAATTATATCACTCGCGGTAAGAAAAGTATAGTATAATAAACGAATAAAAAGAAACGCAACAAAATGTTGCATGCCGGAACAAAAGAAATGTCCCGGCGTGCATTTTAGATACCAAAGTATGCAAGAGAAGTTGCCAGTGGCAAGTTCTCTGTATTGCGTGCGTTCGATACTAATGTGTGGAAATTCCGGCAAGAATGTTTTTTACATGTGAGATTTCCTGATCGGTAGCTTTGGCGGCAGGAACATAATAACTTTTTTCGCGGGCAATCTGATAAAGTTTTTCCTGGGACATTTCACAGTCATTACGTATTTGTTTCAGTTTCTGCTTCAATTCTTTGTTTTCCGTCTGGGAAATCATTTCTCCGTAACGTACAAGTTCTCCGTTGACACCGGCAAGGGCATCGCTTACCATCGTTTTTTCATCCAGCATAGATAGTTCCTCCTATAAAAATTTCATCAGATCCTGTCGGTTCTTCATAGCACTGTCTGCAGCATCCTGAAACAGCTTGCGGATTTCAGGATCTTTGGCTTCTGAGGCATAGTCCTGCATTTTGCACTGGCTGGTTTCAAATCCGCCAATTAAATGACGCAGGTTCTGAAGATCAAGTATTGAAATTTCTGACATAGTACACGTTCCTCCTTTTTATTATTATATATCTGTGAAGAACTGTCAGTGGCAGGTTCTTTGCAGCGCCGGGCGTTTGAAAGAAGCTGCGAGCGGCAAGTTCTGTAGATATGACATATACAGTATGTGCAATAGACGCAGATTATATATATGGAAATGTATAGAAAAAACTATCAGTTAAAGCGACAAAAACTATGGAAAATGTCGTATACTGATAACAGATGATTTACATAATGTGATTTGTGTAATAAAACGAATAAACAAAAGGGGATAAAAACAACATGAGAATGATTGATATGCACTGTGATACTTTGTGGAAATTGATCGATTTGGATGGCCAGGGAGATTTGATGAAGAATGATTGCCATATCAATATTCCATCTATGAAAAAAGCGGGAACCGTCGTGCAGCTTTTTGCCTGTTTTACGAAGGCGGCTGATTATAAGAAGAAAGGAGGATATGATGCGGCATTCGTTCATGTACAGGATATGGTGCGATATTTAAGGCAGCAGCAGGAGAGGTACAGTGAAGATCTGGCACTGGCATATTCGTGGAATGATGTAGACAGGAATGATTTCGCAGGACGGATCTCTGCGATTATGACTGTGGAAGAAGGGGGAATTTTAAACGGTCATATGGAGCGGCTGGAAGAGCTGTATCAACATGGGATCAGGCTTATGACACCGGTATGGAATTATGAAAACTGCATCGGATATCCAAACAGCAGAAAGAAATCTGTAATGTGGAAGGGGTTAAAACCTTTTGGAAAAGAAGTGATAGAAAGAATGGGAGAACTGGGAATGATCATAGATGTATCCCATGCATCGGATGGAACATTCCGGGATATAATGGCAATCGCAAAAGGAACGGTGATTGCGTCTCATTCTAATTGCAGGGAGATTGCAAAGCATCCGAGAAATCTGACAGATGAGATGATCTGGCAGCTTGCAGATGCAGGTGGTATTGCGGGACTTAATCTGTATGGTCCGTTCCTTGGAAGAGAGAAAGAATCCAGGATTGAGGATATGACAGCTCATATATTACATATGTTAAATAAAGGGGGCAGTGATTTCCCGGCAATTGGAACTGATTTTGACGGTTTCGGGGAGATGGAAGTAATGGAAATTGGACATCCGGATGAGATGGAGAAGCTGTGGGAAATATTGAAGCAAAAAGGAGTAAAGGAGTCACAGCTTGATAAGATCTGGTATCGGAATGCGATGAGAGTTTTGAAAAGTATTTAAATATAAAGCAGGGACGGTTATCAGCCCCTGCTTTATTCAATCGCATAGTATGTATTTATTTTTGATTTTTATTTACATTCTGCAGCTTCATTGCACGAACTTTCAGAGGAAGTCCGAACAGGTTGATGAATCCGCTTGCATCATGATGATCATAGAGATCACCTGTTGTAAAGCTTGCAAGTGATTCACTGTACAGAGAATATGGAGAAGTTGTTCCTGCTTTTGTGATGGTTCCTTTGTAAAGTTTGAATTTGACTTCACCAGTTACATATTCCTGTGTGCTTTCAACGAAAGCCTGGATTGCCTCACGAAGCGGAGTGAACCATTTTCCTTCGTATACGAGCTGAGCAAGCTTGTCAGACATTTCTTTCTTTACTTCTGCTGTAGCACGGTCAAGGATCAGTTCCTCTAACTGCTGGTGTGCAGCATACAGGATTGTTCCACCAGGTGTCTCATATACACCACGTGATTTCATACCAACAACACGGTTTTCAACAATGTCAATGATACCGATACCATGTTTTCCGCCAAGTTCATTCAATTTGCGGATGATATCAGATACCTTCATCTCTTCGCCGTTGATACTCTTTGGAATACCCTTTTCAAATGTCATTGTGACATATTCGGCTTTGTCCGGAGCTTTTTCCGGAGTTGTTGACATTACAAGAAGGTCATCGTAGTTTGGCTCGTTGGAAGGATCCTCAAGTTCCAGACCTTCGTGGCTGATATGCCATAAGTTACGGTCACGGCTGTAGCTGTGTTTTGCATCGAATGGAAGGTCGATTCCGTGTGCTTTACAGTAATCAATCTCGTCTTCACGTGACTGCATAGTCCAGAGATCTGTCATTCTCCAAGGAGCGATGATCTTGATATCCGGAGCAAGTGCTGTGATACCAAGTTCAAAACGGATCTGGTCGTTACCTTTACCGGTAGCACCGTGGCAGATTGCAACAGCATTTTCTTTACGTGCAATCTCTACCAGACGTTTTGCAATTGCAGGACGAGCCATAGAAGTTCCCAGAAGATATTCATCTTCGTATACGGCATGTGCCTGAACGCAAGGTACGATGTAATTGTCGGCAAAATCATCTACGATATCTTCAATATATAATTTGGCTGCACCGGAAAGTTTGGCTCTTTCTTCCAGTCCATCCAGTTCTTCGCCCTGTCCGCAGTCGATACAGCAGCAGATAACATCATAGTTAAATGTTTCCTTCAGCCATGGGATAATTGCTGTGGTGTCAAGACCACCTGAGTACGCTAATACAACTTTTTCTTTCATCTTATATATCCTCCTACATGAAATATAGTTTTATCAATCGCTTTAAAATAATCTTCTCGTATGCAGTCTTAAAAGTCAAGTCTTTCTTTTATAAAGAACATTTTTGACTGCAAGGAATACTATACACCTGATTTTATAATTATGCAAGAAAAAATGATAAAAAAGTGAAAATAATTAAAAAATATGCAAAAATATGCATAAAATAAAGGGAAAGTGTATGATGGATGAATATTTGAATATATAAATGGAAAATTAAAAGGGGATTAGATAAGTTTACATAATTCGATTAGAAAACATAATTAAGAAATGATGAAAGATCTTGCGAAAAATGCTTGACGAATCCATGACGACAACGTAGAATATATCCGGCAATTTGCGCAAAAAATAAATTAAGAAAATATCAGCGCAAGAAAAAATTTCGAAATAATATTTTTATATATAAAAGGAGAAAGATACGTATGAATTATGATGTAATTATTATTGGAGCAGGTCCCGGAGGAATCTTTGCGGCATATGAGCTGATGAAAAAGAAACCGGAATGTAAGATTGCTGTATTTGAAGAAGGCTATCCGCTTGAAAAGAGAAAATGTCCAATTGACGGAGATAAGATCAAGAGCTGTATCAATTGTAAGCGCTGCTCGATCATGTGCGGATTTGGAGGAGCCGGAGCATTTTCGGATGGAAAATACAACATTACGAATGACTTCGGTGGAACTTTGTTCGAGTATATCGGAAAGAAACAGGCAGTAGAACTGATGAAATATGTGGATGAGATCAACATGGAGAACGGTGGAGAAGGAACAAAGCTCTATTCTACGGCAGGAACCAAATTCAAAAAACTCTGTCTGCAGAATAAGTTAAATCTTCTGGATGCATCGGTTCGTCATCTTGGAACAGATATCAACTATGTGGTACTTCAGAATCTGTATAATCAGATGAAAGACCATATGGATTTCTATTTTGATACACCGGTAGACACAATTGAAAAGATTGAAAATGGCTACAAAGTTGTATGTGAAAAAGGCAGTTATGAATGTGAAAAATGTATTGTATCTGTAGGACGAAGCGGAAGTAAATGGATGGAAAAGGTATGTAAGGATCTGGAAATCCCTACAAAATCCAACCGTGTAGATATCGGTGTTCGAGTAGAGCTTCCGGCTGTTATATTCTCACATCTGACAGATGAACTTTACGAAAGCAAAATCGTATATCGAACAGAAAAATTCGAAGATAATGTACGTACATTCTGTATGAATCCAAACGGAATTGTTGTAAATGAAAATACTAACGGAATCATCACGGTAAATGGACACAGCTATGAAGGAAACGAGAAAAAGACTGATAATACAAACTTTGCCCTTCTGGTTGCAAAGCATTTCTCAGAGCCGTTCAAAGACAGTAACGGATATGGAGAAAGTATCGCAAGACTTTCCAATATGCTTGGCGGAGGTGTTATCGTACAGCGTTTTGGTGATCTGGTACGTGGAAGAAGAAGTACAGAGAAACGTATCGAAGAGGGCCTGGTAACACCGACTTTATCAGCAACACCGGGAGATTTAAGTCTTGTACTTCCAAAACGAATCCTGGATGGTATTGTTGAGATGATCTATGCGCTGGATAAAGTTGCACCGGGAACAGCTAATGATGATACACTTCTGTATGGTGTGGAGGTTAAATTCTACAACATGGAAGTAGATATTGATGAAAATCTGGAAAGTTGTCATAAAGGACTGTATGTGATCGGAGATGGAAGTGGTGTGACACATTCACTTTCGCATGCATCTGCAAGTGGGGTGTATGTAGCAAGACATATTATTGAAGAAGCTTAGAACAAGTTCGGTTGTGAACTGGCTGACATCCGAAACGGAAGGACGGCAAGAGCTGACAGAAAAAACAGTATAAAGTAAGAATAGTATAAGAAATTCTGTGTTTTATTCAGTTGATAGCTGAGTAGGACACGGAATTTTTTTGTACCAAAGTATGCAAGAGAAGTTGCCGGTGGCAAGTTCTCTGTATTGCAATGCATTCGTAAGGAAATTTGTAAAAAAATAATAAAAATCTTGACTTGTGTAGATTACCGATATAATATATAGGCGAACGATATAGTATATAGATAATCTACATACTGGATTATAAAAAGGAGGTAAGAGAAGATGGCAGTAGACAAAAGTCTGGTATCAGGAAGTACTACGATGCTGGTATTAAAATTATTAGAAGAAAAGGACATGTACGGATATGAAATGATCGATACCATCCGGGGAAAATCAAAGAATGTATTTGAGTTAAAAGCAGGAACTTTGTATCCGCTTTTGCATGGTCTGGAAGAAAAAGGATTCGTAGAGTCTTATGAGAAAGAAGCAGTCGGAAAGATCCGAAAATATTATCATATTACAAGATCCGGAAAAAAAGAATTAAAAAAGAAGTCAGAAGAATGGAAAGAGTATTCAAAAGCGGTTCTGGATGTGATGGGTGGTGTGTGCTTTGGATAAAAAGAAATATATACAGACGGTAACAGAACAGATCCGGTGTAAGCGGGCACTTCCGCTGGTAACAAAAGAACTGGAAGGACACATCGAAGATCAGAAAAGTGATTATATGAAAGCAGGAATGAATGCCGAAGAAGCAGAAGAAGCGGCAGTTCTGGAAATGGGTGATCCGGTAGAGGTTGGTGTTGAAATGGACCGTATCCATCGACCGAAGATGGCCTGGAAGATGATCGGACTGATTGCGATTTTGAATCTGGCAGGAATTGTACTAATGTATCTCATAAGAACAAGCATCCTGGCAGATGCAGGAAATAATCCGGGAGATGTAGAATGGATCGCATCGGGAATTGGTGGTAATATCAACTATCTGAAAAGTGTTATGTGGACGATCATTGGTCTGGCTTGTATGATAGGAATCTGTTATTTTGATTACAGCAGAATAGGAAAGTATGGCAAGTTGTTAACCGGAGGCTGGATCGTGGTTATGGGACTGAGCCTGTTCATGGGTGCAGTATATATCAATGGAGCTGCTTACGGGATCCTGTTTTTATTTGGCCGGGTATTACCGCTGCGTCCATTTTTATATCTGATTGTTCCTGCATATGCGGCAACATTGTATAGCATGCGAAGAAAAAAATCTGGTTATTTCGGTGTTGTAAAGGCAATGCTGTGGCAGATACTGCCGGTGTGGATCATCTTACGCATTCCGAATCTGTCCATGGCAATCAGCGTAGAAGTTACATTTATGATTCTGTTATCAATTGCAGTTTGGAAAGAATGGTTTGAGGTGAATAGAAAAAGAACATTGATTACACTGTGGAGTCTGGTAATTCTGCTTCCGGCAGCAGGAATTAGGTTGTTCGTAAAACTGGACTATGTAGCAAATTATCAGATGGCAAGACTATCCGCTTTTATCCATCCAGAAAGCAATGACGGAACCTTAGGGGGAATGATAAGAAATATGATCTCCGGAGCACATCTTGCCGGACGTGGAGATTGTGAAAAAATAAAGTTCTTTAACAGAGATTATATGCTGACCTTTATTATACATTATTATGGAATATTTGCAGCGGTTCTGATAATTGCTATTGTAGGAGGCATTCTGATATGGTTCCTGCAAAAGACAGGACACCAGAAAAATCAACTCGGCATGATCATGGGAACCGGATGTGTGGTGGTCCTGCTTATTCAGTTCATTGGATATGTATTAGAAAATCTTGGATATTTTCCACTTTCAAATAATTATTGCCTGTTTCTGACGACCGGGGGAAGTGGGATGATGATCAGTTATATTATGTTTGGAATATTACTTAGTATTTACCGGTATCAGAATGTGTTGGTGGAGCCGGAGGTGAAGAAGAAGGAGATTTCTATTTAATCTATTAAGCGGCTGATACCCGGCCGGAAGAAAAGGAAGAGAGTCCAGCTGCGTGCAGCTGGACTCTCTTCCTTTTCTTCCTCGCGTTATCGCATGCTATAATAATTAAACAGCTGAACCGTAACCGTTGTGAGACCGGAAGTGTATCTATATAATCTGTCGCTGGCAGTTTCTCATGGACTTGGGTAAGCCACGATGATGAACTAAATAGAAATATAATTAAAAAAGACTTGCATAATATGCATTATAGATGTATACTTATGCAAGTTCCTCTTTTACCACACAAAAGTAAATAGATGGATTTTTGAAAAAACAATCCGACCAAACTAGACAATTACAGGAAATGGGGGTACTATAAAACGTACGATAATTTATAAAAATTCAATATCGGAAAGGGTGTTATATAGATGATTAAAGTTGGAATTATTGGAGCAACTGGATATGCCGGGGGAGAACTGGTAAGAATTCTCGCCGGACATAAAGATGCTGAGATTGTATGGTACGGTTCCAGAAGCTACATAGATAAGAAATATGCAGATGTATATCAGAATATGTTCCAGATCGTAGATGCGAAATGTCTGGATGATAATATGGAAGAACTGGCAAAGCAGGCAGACGTGATCTTTACTGCAACGCCACAGGGATTCTGCGCATCGATGATGAATGACAAGATTTTAAGTGAGACAAAGATCATCGACTTAAGTGCAGACTTTCGTATCAAAGACGTTGCTACTTATGAAAAATGGTATGGAATTGAACATAAGAGCCCACAGTATATCGAAGAAGCGGTATACGGACTTTGCGAGATCAACAGAGAAGATGTGAAGAAAGCAAGACTGGTAGCCAATCCTGGATGCTATACAACCTGTTCGATCCTGACTGCTTATCCACTGGCAAAAGAAGGAATCATTGATATGAATACCCTGATCGTGGATGCCAAGTCCGGAACTTCCGGAGCAGGACGTGGTGCAAAAGTGCCGAACCTTTTCTGTGAAGTGAATGAGAATATGAAAGCGTACGGTGTTGCAAGCCACAGACATACACCTGAGATCGAGGAACAACTCGGATATGCATCAGGAGAGAAAGTGCTGATCAACTTCACGCCACATCTGGTTCCGATGAACAGAGGAATTCTGGCGACGGAATATGCAACATTGAAAAAAGATGTGACCTACGAAGAAGTCAAAGCAATCTATGATAAATATTATAAAGATGAGAAATTCGTCCGTGTTCTGGAAAAGGATGTATGCCCGGAGACAAAATGGGTAGAAGGAAGTAATTATGTAGACATCAATTTCAAGATCGATCCAAGAACCAACCGTATCATCATGATGGGAGCCATTGACAACCTGGTAAAAGGTGCGGCAGGACAGGCAGTACAGAATATGAACCTGATGTTCGGACTTCCGGAGACAGAAGGTCTGGAACTGGTGCCAATGTTCCCATAAATTTTCGGAAAAAGGATGCAGATGAGATGAAACGTAAGGGAGCATTATCCTAAGTTCATCTGAAAATACAGGCAGAGGAGAAAAATAATACATATGAATATAAGAGTAATGACAATTGAAGATTTCGACCAGGTGCACGCGCTTTGGATGAGCATCAAGGGATTCGGAATACGAAGTGTGGATGATTCGAAAGAGGGCGTAGAACGCTTTTTAAAAAGAAATCCTACGACAAGTGTAGTTGCCGAAGAAGACGGAAAAATCGTCGGAGCGATTCTCTGCGGGCATGATGGAAGACGAGGCTGTCTGTATCATGTGTGTGTAGATGTAAATCACAGGATGAAGGGAATCGGGAAGGCTATGGTAGTATTTACCATGGAAGCGCTGAAAAAAGAAGGCATTAACAAAGTATCTCTGATCGCATTTACACAGAACGATATCGGCAATGCATTCTGGAAAGAAATCGGATGGACAAAAAGAGAAGATCTGAATTATTATGATTTTACATTGAATGAAGCAAATATCACGGCGTTTATCCGGTAAGCAGATTAGGAAGATAAAATAAAAGAGCATATAAAAGAACCGGCAGATAAAACGAGAAAATTGAGACTAATGAACAGCCGGTAATATAAAATGAGAGAATTAAGAAAGGTGGAAGAACAGATGAAACAGGTAAAAGGCGGAGTAACCGCAGCAAAAGGATTTGAAGCAGCAAGTACAGCAGCAGGAATTAAGTATAAAGACAGAACGGATATGGCACTGGTATACAGCCAGGTTCCATGCGTGGCAGCAGGAACATTTACAACAAATGTTGTAAAAGCAGCACCGGTCAAATGGGATCAGCAGGTTGTAAAAAGCGGGGCAAAAGCACAGGCAGTCGTTGTAAACTCAGGAATCGCTAATGCCTGCACCGGAGCAGAAGGATTTGGATACTGTAAAGATACAGCAGATGCAGCAGCGAAAGCACTGAACATTTCCGCAGACGGTGTTCTCATCGGTTCTACCGGAGTTATCGGAAAACAGATTCCGATCGACAAACTGACAGCTGGAATCGAAGCGCTGGCAGGAAAGAAGAATGATACACTTGAAAATGGAACAGAAGCAGCTAAAGCAATTATGACAACCGATACATTTCCGAAGGAACTGGCCGTTACAATCGAAGTCGGCGGCAAGACAGTAACTATCGGAGGTATGGCAAAAGGATCCGGAATGATCCATCCGAATATGTGTACGATGCTTGCATTTATTACAACAGATGCAGTGATCACAAAGGATGCACTTCAGAAAGCATTAAGCGAAGATGTCGGAGATACCTACAACATGATTTCTGTAGACGGAGATACTTCTACGAATGATTCCGTTGTATTGCTGGCAAATGGTCTGGCAGAGAACCCGGAGATCACATATGGAACAGAAGATTATAAAAATTTTGCAGAAGCATTACATACGATCAACGAATATCTTGCAAAGAAGATTGCAGGAGACGGAGAGGGTGCAACCGCATTATTCGAAGTCAAGGCAGTTGGCTGTGAGAGCGTAGAACAGGCAAAGACACTTGCAAAATCTATCGTATGCTCTAATCTTACAAAGACAGCGATTGCAGGACATGATGCAAACTGGGGAAGAATTCTCTGCGCAATGGGATATTCCGGAGCACAGTTCGATCCTGAAAAAGTTGACCTGTTCTTTGAGAGTAAAGCCGGAAAGATCCAGATCATTGAAAATGGTACGGCTGTAGATTACAGCGAAGCAGAGGCAACTAAAATTCTGTCTGAGCCGGAAGTTACAGCAATTGCAGATGTGAAGATGGGAGATAAGACAGCAACAGCATGGGGATGTGACCTGACTCACGGATATATTGAGATTAATGCAGATTACAGAAGCTAATTCAGAATGCAAAGATTAAAGTATACAGATGCAGCAAACAGACAGAAATGAAAAGACAGGAGATCAAAAGATGGAAAAAGCAATGCAGAAATACCTGGACAAAGCAGAAGTACTGATTGAAGCCCTTCCATATATCCAGAGATTTAACCGTAAGGTTATTGTAGTAAAATATGGTGGAAGTGCTATGGTAGACGAAGAGTTAAAAGCAAGAGTCATTCAGGATGTAACCCTTCTCAAATTAGTTGGATTCAAACCGATCATCGTTCATGGCGGTGGCAAGGAGATCAGCAAATGGGTTGGAAAAGTCGGCATGGAACCACATTTTATCAATGGACTTCGTGTGACGGATGCAGAGACAATGGAACTCGCAGAGATGGTTCTTGGTAAAGTTAACAAAAGTCTTGTTCAGTTAGTGGAACAGCTCGGTGTAAGAGCCATTGGTATCAGTGGAAAAGACGGCGGCCTTCTGAAAGTGGATAAGAAACTGGCAGACGGTGAAGATATCGGATTTGTCGGCGATGTCAAAGAAGTGAATGCGGATATCATCTATGATCTTCTGGAAAAAGATTTCCTTCCGATTATTGCACCGATCGGTCTGGATGATGAATACAATACTTATAACATTAATGCGGATGATGCGGCATGTGCAATCGCGAAAGCAATCAATGCAGAGAAACTTGCATTCTTAACAGATATTGAAGGTGTATACAAAGATCCGAATGACCCGTCTACATTGATTTCAGAGTTAAATGTTTCCGAAGGGAAGAAGCTGATGGAGGAAGGATATATCGGTGGAGGTATGCTTCCGAAGATCCAGAACTGTATTGATGCAATCGAAAACGGTGTATCCAGAGTACATATTCTGGATGGAAGAATTCCACACTGCCTGCTTCTTGAAATCTTTACGAATAAGGGAATCGGAACAGCAATCAAAAATGATGTAGAAGAAAGATATTATCACGGAGAATAGGCTATGAATGAATATATGAATGAATATATGAAAGAAACAAACGAAGCTTTGTTACATACTTATAACCAGTTTCCGGTTGTGTTAGATCACGGTGAAGGTGCATATCTGTATGATACAGAAGGAAAGAAATATCTGGATTTTGCAGCCGGATATGCGGTGTCTTCGTTGGGATACGGCAATCAGGAGTTGAATGAAGCATTAAAAGCACAGATTGACAAGCTTTTTCACACATCTAATTTGTATTACAATACTGTATGTGGAAAAGCAGCAGAAGATCTGAAACGTATTACCGGAATGGATCGGATTTTCTTTACCAACAGTGGCGGAGAAGCGGTAGAAGGAACTTTAAAAGCGGCAAGAAAATATGCATACAAAAAAGGAACCGGCCGTTATGAATTCATTGCTATGAAGGAATCTTTTCATGGAAGAAGCTTTGGAGCGTTATCGGTAACAGGTCATGATCCATATCGTGCACCGTTTGAGCCACTTGTACCGGGAGTGTCATTTGCAGAATATAATGATCTGGACAGTGTAAAAGCACTGGTAACAGACAAAACATGTGCGATTATCCTGGAGCCGCTTCAAGGAGAAGGCGGCATCAATCTGGCTACAGAGGAATTTATGAAAGGGATCCGCAAACTTTGCGATGAAGAAGGAATTCTGATGATTTGTGACGAAGTGCAGTGTGGTATGGGAAGAACCGGTTCCATGTTCACATGGCAGTCTTATGGTATCAGACCTGATATTATGTCTATGGCAAAAGCAATCGGAAGCGGAATTCCGGTAGGAGCGTTTGCAATGACAGAAGAGATCGCGAAGTATTCACTGGAGCCAGGTGATCACGGAACTACTTACGGCGGAAATCCTCTGGCATGTACAGCTGTAAGTAAGACGATCGAGATTTTTGAAAAAAAGAATCTTGTGGCACATGTGCAGGAACTCGGTGCATATCTGACAGAAAAACTAGAAGAACTGAAGTCAGAATGTGACTGCGTAAAGGCCGTTAAAGGAAAAGGACTGATGCAGGGAATACAGGTGACAAAGCCATTATCCGAGATTACGAAAGAGGCCTTAAAAGAAGGACTTCTGATCATCGGAGCCGGAAACGATGTGATCCGTTTTGTACCACCTCTTATTATTGAAAAAGAGCATGTGGATGAGATGATCCGGATTTTAAAGAAGGTACTGTAATATTTTTTGAAATTAACAGCATAAAAAACCAGTCATGGGACATATTATCTGCATAAGCAGGAGGTATGGAGATGACTGGTTTTTTGATTGCGCTTTTGTCGGGAGCGCTTATGAGTGTACAGGGAGTATTTAATACGCGGGTGACGAAGACAACGGGGATGTGGGTGAGTAATGGATGGGTGCAGTTTAGTGCATTTCTGCTGTGTGCAGCGGCATGGCTGATCGCCGGGCGGGATTCTATCGGGAATTTGTGGAAGGTAGAGCCCAAATATGTACTCCTCGGAGGAGTGATCGGTGCAGGGATCACATGGACCGTGATCAAGAGTATGGAGACACTGGGACCGGCGAAGGCAGCGCTTCTGATTGTAATCTCGCAGTTGATCGTAGCGTACGTAATAGAACTTCTCGGATTGTTCGGAGTAGACAAAGAACCATTGGAAATCCGTAAAATTATTGGAATGTCCATTGCCCTGATTGGTGTTGCAATTTTTCAGTGGAAATAGTACAATTATTTCACTAGGCATATGCGGGGATTTACAGTTTTCGACAGGCTGTAAAGGAGAAGTTATGCATAGGGAAAAAAGACAGAACAGAATAACAGAACAGAGAAAAATACAGAAGGAAATATGCCGTATATTGCTGATCTTTACCATGATACTGAGTATGATATGTGTCGTGAATCTGACCGGATGCAGAGACCGAAAATCACAGGAACAGACGGAACTTATTTCGTTGGACGGGCGTGAACCGGATGTGGAAAAAGCAGATGGAAATACTGCAAAAGAGGCTGAAGGATCAGAAGCGGGAACGGATGATAATATGACAGAAAAAGATGGCCTTAAGCAGGAAAAACTACAGATCTGTTATGTACATGTATGCGGGGCAGTGAAGTCTCCAGGAGTGTATGAACTGACATCGGACAGTCGTTTGTATGAAGCTATTCAGATGGCTGGAGGATTTACGGATGAGGCAGCAGGTGAGGCTCTGAATCAGGCAGAAAAGATTGAAGATGGTTCCAGAATATATGTTCCGACGAAAGAAGAGGCAAAAGCCGGAACAGAGAACAACGGTACTTTCGTACAGAATGCGGATAATGAAAAGACAGATGCAACAAAAAGCACAGATGCCGGAAGTACGGCAGATGGCAAGGTGGATATTAATACGGCCGGGAAGGACGAATTGATGACACTATCCGGAATCGGAGAGGCGAAGGCTGACGCGATCATTCGTTACAGAGATGAGCATGGAAAGTTTCAGAAGATAGAAGATCTGATGGAAGTGGAAGGTATTAAAGACGGTGTATTTCAGAAAGTAAAAGATCAAATTAAGATCTGACAAGGGAGTAGGAACATGAGCAGACGAGTATTGGTTGTGGATGATGAAAAACTGATAGTAAAAGGAATCCGGTTTAGTCTGGAGCAGGATGGATATGATGTGGACTGTGCTTATGACGGAGAAGAGGCACTGAAACTGGCAAAGGAGAATGCATATGATATCATTCTTCTGGATGTCATGCTTCCGAAATATGACGGTTTTGAAGTGTGTCAGCAGATCCGGGAATATTCGGATGTTCCGATCATTATGCTTACAGCAAAAGGCGACGATATGGATAAGATCCTGGGACTGGATTATGGAGCAGATGATTACATAACAAAGCCATTCAATATTCTGGAAGTGAAGGCAAGGATCAAAGCCATTATGCGCCGTGTCAGCAAGCGCGATAAAAATCAGGAAAATGAAAAAGTGATCGTAAAAGGCGAGATGAAGATTGACTGCGAAAGCAGACGCGTGATCATCGGAGAAAAGGAAATCAATCTGACAGCAAAAGAATTCGATCTTCTGGAACTGCTTGCCATGAATCCGGGTAAAGTCTACAGCAGAGAGAATCTTTTGAATATCGTATGGGGATATGAGTATCCGGGAGATGCAAGAACTGTGGATGTACATATCCGGAGACTTCGTGAAAAGATCGAAACGAATCCAAGTGATCCAAAATATGTCTATACGAAATGGGGAGTGGGTTATTATTTCAGGGGTTAAAAAATATTTTAAAAAGAATATATTCAGGAGCATGAAATTCCGGATCATCCTGCTGGTGGCACTGGCAGGGATTGTTCCGGTATTGATTATGAGAGGGGTGTTCCTGACCAGCTATGAGAAAAGAGCAGTGGAGGTACGAACTGCTGAGATACAGAATCAATGTACCATTCTCAGTAATCAGCTGAGCAGTTCGGGCTATCTTACGGGAGATACGTCAGAGACGATCAGAACAGAATTGATTCAGCTATCTAATATCTACAGCGGCCGGGTAATGGTAATCGATGGTAATTTTAAGATCCAGGAAGATACATATGAAATGGATGAAGGAAAAACTATCGTATCAGGTAATGTGATCCGATGTTTCAAAGAAAAAGGAACCAGCGAGTATAATAAGAAAAACAGATATATAGAAGTGACAGCGCCGATTTTAGGAAAAGATGATTCGATTGTAGGAGTATTGCTTGTCAGTGCACCGACAGATTCTGTCCTGGACAGTCTGGAGATTTTAAGAAACAAAGCAGATGTGGCAGCACTTGCATCGATCCTGGTTATCCTTATGATTGCTGTGCTTTCGGGAATGGCTATGTTAAAACCTTTTAAACGCATTACAGAATCCATTTCTGCGGTTACAGAAGGCTATGACGATGATTACCTTCATGAGAATACGTACACAGAGACAATGGAATTATCGGAAGCGTTCAATAAGATGTCGGGACGCATGAAGACTCTGGATGACTCGAGAAATGAATTCGTATCGAATGTGTCACATGAGTTAAAGACACCGCTGACATCCATGAAAGTACTGGCGGATTCGCTGCTTTTGCAGGAAGATGCACCGGTAGAACTCTATAAAGAATTTATGGGGGACATGTCGGAAGAAATCGAGAGAGAAAATAAGATTATTAATGACCTGCTTTCGCTGGTCAAGATGGACAAGACCGCGAATACAATGAATATAAAGTCAGAAAATATGAACGAACTGATAGAAAAGATATTAAAGAGACTGCGTCCGATTGCGGCTACAAGAAATATCGAACTGGTCTATGAAAGTTTTCGTCCGGTGACGACAGAGGTAGATGAGATGAAGATCTCTCTGGCAATATCGAATCTGGTGGAGAATGCCATCAAGTATAATAAGGAAAATGGATGGGTGCATGTATCTTTAAATGCGGATCACAAAAACTGCTATATTGAGGTGGCGGATTCGGGAATCGGTATACCTGCTGAAGCACAGGAACATATATTTGAGAGATTCTACCGGGTGGACAAGTCCCATTCAAGAGAAATTGGCGGAACAGGACTTGGTCTGGCAATCGCAAGAAGTGCAGTGGTTATGCACAGAGGGGCGATCAAAGTATTCAGTCAGCCATCGGAAGGAACTACTTTTACGGTAAGAATTCCGTTAAACTATGTATCTTAGGCAGAAGGAGATTAAGATGAAAATGAAAAAAATTTACAAGATCCTGCTGCTTATAGCTGTTTGCATCATAGCAGTATCAGGATGTAAAAAAGAGGACAAGGTTAGCGGCACCAGGATTTACTATACAGACTCAGAGGGAGTTTCACTGGTTGAGAAGGGCACAAGAATCAAAGGAAAGACAAAAAAAGCGCAGATTAATTATGTGTTAGGGAAAGTCCAGAAAAATACAGATAATATTAATTATCGCAGTGCCTTTGTGAAAGGTGTAAAGATAAAGAACTGGTCGCTTCATTCCAAAAATCTGACAGTGGATTTTAATCGTGCATATCAAAAACTGAGTGTAACGGAAGAAATTGTACTGCGGGCATCGGTGGTACAGTCGCTTGGACAGATAGATGGAGTAGATACTGTATTGTTTACGATAGAAGGAGAGCCGCTGGAGGATCAGAACGGCCAGGAGATAGGATATATGCAGCCATCGGATTTTGTACAGAATACGGGATCCAGTCTGCATGCTTATCAGAATGAGACATTTCTTTTATATTATGGAAATAAAAAGGGCACCCGTCTTGTAAAAGAAAAGGTAAATGTCAGATACAGTAGCAGTGTGTCCAGAGAAAAAGCACTGGTCGAACAGCTGATCAAGGGACCGGATTCAGATAATGAATCAGCAGTGCTCCCAGAAGGAACAAAAGTACTTAGTGTATCGGTAAAAGATCATATCTGTTACGTGAATCTGGATGCCGGATTCCTTGATACGACGAATGTAATGAATCCGGAAGTTCCGGTATATGCAATTGTGAATTCTATTGTAGATGGAAGTGCGATCAGCAGAGTACAGATCCTGATTGACGGAAAAACAGATATTACTTATATGGGAAAGATAAATTTGGAAAAACCTCTTTCCAGAAATCCCAATATTGTGGAAGGAGAGTAGCATGTGAAAAACAGACCGCTTCTTAGTGTGTGTCTGATGGTTCTATGCATCATTGCTTCTATGGTTGTGTGGGGAAGAGAGCGGTTCATAAAAGAACTTCGTCCTTCCCCGATTGAACGATATGCCGCAGAAGGTGATAATATTACCATTTGCGGCAAAATATACAGGCAAGAGCAAAAAGAGAACTGCCGGATGATCTATCTGAAAGAAAATTCTATTTATTCAAACTCAAAAAAATTTCAAGAATCGAAAATTATCATTTATACAAATTCCAGCCCAAAATTACATATAGGAAACCAGATTAAAGTGTGTGGAAAGGTATCATTTTATGAAGAGGCCAGAAATCCGGGAAATTTTGATCAGAAATTTTATTATCAAAAACAGGGAATCCATGGGAAAGTCCGATCGGATGATATACAGATTACGGATTACAAACGAAACAAATTAAAAGACAGACTTGAAAAATTCCGGATGAACTGGCAGAAAATGCTGCAACGCGAGATGGGAGAACGGGATGGTTCAGCACTTGCAGCGATACTCCTTGGTGAAAAAAGCGGTATGGATCAGGAAATGAAAGAATTATATCAGGTAAACGGGATTGGACATATCCTGGCGATTTCCGGACTTCATCTATCGTTTGCGGGACTTGGAGTATACCGGATAGCAAGGAGAATGACAGGTTCATACAAGGCAGGTGGAATCACGGGAGGGATTCTGTTGTGTCTGTATGTGATGATGATCGGAATGACCGTGTCGGTGATCCGGGCGTGGGTGATGTTCGTATTTCGGATAGGTGCGGATATTACCGGTAGACATTATGATATGCCGACGGCACTTGCGGCTTCAGCTGTGCTAACGGTCGGGATCCATCCGCTTTATCTGTATGATGGTGGCTTTTGGTTGTCGTTTGGAGCTGTTTTTGCAGTTTGTACGGTGATACCGGTGCTTGAAAATGAGATGCGGTGTAAGAGCCTGTGTGCAGGCCTGGGAATCAATGTTTTATTGTGGCCGGTGATCTTATATAATTTTTTTGAGATTCCGGTGTATAGTATACTGCTGAATCTTATAATACTTCCGCTGATGTCGGTAGTTTTAACCTGTGGAATGATCGGGTCATTTATAAAGATGGCTGGGTGGATACCCGGAAAATGGATTTTGTGGATCTGCAGATGTATCTTATGGGTGTATGATAAATGCTGCGTTTTTACAATAAAGCTTCCGATGGCAAGATGGGTGGCGGGAAGGCCGGATAAGAGAAGAATCTTTATCTATTATCTGGTGCTTATGACAGTGATTTTGATATTAAAATTTAAAAGAAACGGGAAAAAATATATCATAAGTATAACGCTTTATACGGTTGGATTTCTGATATTGATATCGGGCCCCTGGGTAAGAACCGGAGCAGAGGTTACGATGCTGGATGTAGGACAGGGAGACTGTATCTGTGTGGAGGGACCGGAGCATAAGACTTATCTGATCGATGGAGGCAGCAGTGATATAAAAAATGTCGGGAAATATCGGATAGAACCGTTTTTAAAGTACAGAGGAATAGGAAGTATTGATTATGTGTTCGTATCTCATGGAGACATAGATCATATGAATGGAATTGAAGAAATGCTGAAAAGGCAGCAGGTCGGGATAAAAATACGGAATCTTGTTGTGACAGGAGAAGCGTACCGGGATGAAAAGTTAGAAGAGCTTATAAGTGTAGCAGAAGATAATGGAACGACGGTCTGGGAAATGGAAAACGGAACGCAGATCAGAGAAGGAAAGTTGAGATTCACCTGTCTGGGGCCGAAAGAAAAGAATATGAATCCCGGAAATGAAGCATCCATGATCCTACATCTGGAATACGAGGGATTTGACATGCTTTTTACAGGAGACGTGGAAAAAGAAGGAGAAGAAAGTCTGACAGATACGCTCTCTTATCTACAGGAAAAGAAGATTTCATGGGAGGTATTAAAGACTGCACATCATGGATCAAAGAATTCTACAACGGAAGCATTTCTGGAAAATGTAAAACCAAGATATGCATGGATTTCGGCAGGAAGGAAGAATCGTTACGGACATCCACATAAAGATACTTTGGAAAGACTTGAAAACAGTGGCGCGAAAATATATTCTACACAGGAAAACGGTGCGTTTGGAATAACTGTAAATAAAAAAAGTATGCGGATTCATGGGAGAAACGGTTGAACTTAAAAGGAGAATTCAGTATACTTTTAAGAGGTGAAAAAGATAGGAGAACACCGATGAAAAGTTTAAATGAAGATATAAAAACAGGAAATTTTAAGCCGGTATATCTCCTGTATGGGGAAGAGGCTTATCTGAAAAAGCAATACAGAGACCGGATAACCAAGGCAATATTTCCGGATGGGGATACGGTAAATTATGCATATTATGAAGGCAAAGGGATAAATCCGGGTGAACTCATAGATCTTGCCGAGACAATGCCGTTTTTTGCAAAGCGTCGTCTGATAGTGGTAGAAAATTCGGGATTTTTTAAAAATGCAACACCGGATCTGGCCGATTATATCAAGACGATGCCGGATACGGCATGCTTTTTGTTCGTGGAAAATGAGGCGGACAAACGAGGAAAGATGTATAAAGCGGTGAAGAGTAAAGGACGCGTAGTTGAGATGGCGCGTCAGGATGAGAAGACATTATTATACTGGGTTGCAGGTAATGTAAAAAAAGAAGGCTACAAGATCAAGGAACAGACGGCCAGATATCTTCTGTCAACAACAGGAACGGATATGGAGAATCTGGAAAAAGAACTGGAAAAACTCTTTTGTTACTGTATGGGAAAAGAAGAGATTGAGATATCAGATATAGAAGCAATCTGTACAACACAGATTACAAATAAGATTTTTGATATGGTAGAAGCGGTTGCAATGAAGAACCAGAAAAAGGCGCTTGATTACTATTATGATCTTCTGGCATTAAAAGAACCGCCGATGCGTATCTTATACCTTCTGACGAGACAGTTTAAGCTGCTTTTGGAAGTGAAAGATCTGGTGGGGAAACGTTACGATAAATCATCAATCGCAAAGACAGTCGGACTTCATCCGTTTGTGGCGGGAAAATATATGCAGCAATGCCGCACATTTGAAAAGAAAGAGTTAAGGAACATTCTGGAAGAGGCTGTAGATACCGAAGAGATGGTAAAGACGGGACGCCTGAATGATGTGATGAGTGTGGAACTTTTCATTGTAAAATACAGTGCTGCATGATAGAATTGATAAGATAAACATTTAATTAAGGAGAAGATATTAGTGTCAGGAATAGATCAGAGTAAAATTCGAAATTTTTGTATTATAGCACATATTGACCATGGTAAATCAACACTGGCGGACCGTATCATTGAGATGACGGGACTTCTTACCAGTCGTGAGATGCAGTCCCAGGTGTTAGACAATATGGAGCTGGAAAGAGAACGAGGAATCACGATCAAAGCCCAGACAGTCAGAACGGTATATAAGGCAAAGGATGGAGAAGAGTATATCTTTAACCTGATCGATACGCCGGGGCATGTAGACTTTAACTATGAAGTATCCCGAAGCCTTGCAGCTTGTGACGGGGCAATTCTGGTAGTGGATGCCGCACAGGGGGTAGAAGCACAGACGCTTGCCAATGTATACCTTGCGCTGGATCATGATCTGGATGTAGTACCGGTATTAAATAAGATCGATCTTCCAAGTGCCGATCCGGAACGTGTGATTGAAGAGATTGAGGATGTGATCGGAATAGAGGCAGAGGATGCGCCGCAGATTTCTGCAAAGACCGGACTGAATGTAGATCAGGTGCTGGAAGAAATCGTGGCAAAGATACCGGCACCAACCGGAGATCCGAAAGCACCGCTTCAGGCGTTGATCTTTGATTCTTTATATGATGCGTATAAAGGTGTTATCGTATTTTGCAGAATCAAAGAAGGAACTGTAAAAAAAGGAACACCGATCCTTATGATGGCGACAGGAGCTAAGGCAGAAGTAGTAGAAGTTGGTTATTTTGGGGCCGGACAGTTTATTCCGTGTGAGGAACTGAGTGCCGGAATGGTAGGCTATATTACGGCAAGTCTTAAGAACGTAAAGGATACCCGCGTGGGTGATACGGTAACCAATGCGGCACATCCATGTGCAGAACCGCTTCCGGGATATAAGAAAGTAAATCCAATGGTTTACTGTGGATTATATCCGGCAGATGGCGCAAAATACCCGGATCTCAGGGATGCGTTGGAGAAATTACAGTTAAATGATGCATCACTGCAGTTCGAACCTGAGACTTCAATTGCACTGGGATTCGGATTCCGCTGTGGATTCCTTGGACTTCTGCATCTGGAGATCATTCAGGAACGTCTGGAAAGAGAATATAATCTGGATCTGGTAACAACTGCGCCGGGGGTTATCTATAAAGTACACAAGACAAATGGAGATGTGATAGAGCTTACGAATCCATCGAACCTTCCGGATCCTTCAGAGATCGAATATATGGAAGAGCCAATGGTAAAAGCAGAGATCATGGTGACAGCGGAGTTTATCGGTGCGATCATGGATCTGTGCCAGGAACGTCGAGGCGTATATGAAGGTATGGAGTATATTGAAGAGACACGTGCAGTATTACATTACCAGCTCCCGCTTAATGAAATCATTTATGATTTCTTTGATGCATTAAAATCAAGATCAAGAGGATATGCTTCGTTTGACTATGAGATGGCCGGTTATGTGAAGTCAGAACTTGTCAAACTGGATATCCTGATCAATAAAGAAGAAGTCGATGCATTGTCATTTATCATTCATGCAGATACTGCATACGAACGCGGAAGAAAGATGTGCGAGAAGTTAAAAGAAGAGATCCCGAGACAGTTATTCGAGATTCCAATCCAGGCAGCAATCGGAAGTAAGATCATCGCGCGTGAAACAGTTCGTGCGATGCGTAAAGACGTGCTGGCAAAATGTTATGGTGGAGATATCAGCCGTAAGAGAAAGCTTCTGGAAAAACAGAAAGAAGGAAAGAAACGTATGCGTCAGGTGGGCAACGTAGAGATTCCGCAGAAAGCATTTATGAGTGTATTGAAGCTGGATGATAAATAATGAGACCATTAGAGTTATATATCCATATTCCATTTTGTGTAAAAAAATGTCGGTACTGTGATTTCCTGTCTGCGCCTGCAACACCTGAAGCGAGACAGGAGTATGTCATGGGCTTGTGCCAGAAGATCCGTTCTTATTATGATCTTGCCGGTATGTACCATGTAAGCAGTATTTTTATAGGAGGCGGTACACCGTCCATATTAGAAACTCAGCAGATGAGGAGTATCTTCGATGCGATACGTGCTACATTTCCAATTGATTCGGACGCGGAGATCACGGTAGAAGTGAACCCGGGGACAGTAGATAAGTTGAAATTGATGGCATATCGGAATGTCGGGATTAATCGTCTGAGTATCGGATTACAGTCAACGGATGATCAGGAATTAAAGATGCTCGGAAGAATTCATACATATAAAGACTTCCTGGATACCTATACGCTTGCAAGAGAAGTGGGATTTCAGAATATCAATGTAGATCTGATGTCGGGAATTCCATTTCAGACATTGGGAGGATGGGAAGATACATTAAAAAAAGTGGCAGAACTTGGTCCAGAACATATCTCCGCATACAGTCTGATCATCGAAGAAGGAACGCCGTTCTATGAAAAGTACGGAGAGGGTGAACGCGCTGAGGCGAGAAGAAGAAGAGAACTTCCGGATGAAGATACAGAACGGATGATGTATCAGTTTACAAAAAATATTTTGTGGAGTTACGGCTATCACAGATATGAGATATCTAATTATGCCAAAGAAGGATATGAATGCCGGCATAACCTTGGATACTGGAACCGCACAGAATATCTGGGAATCGGAACCGGTGCGGCATCTCTTATCAATAACCAACGATTCGTAGAAGGCGGTGAGATCGAAGTTCTTAGTTTGCAGAATCAGATGGAAGAATATATGTTTCTGGGGCTCAGAAAAATCGAAGGAGTATCCAAGACTGACTTCAGGCAGACTTTCGGAAGAAGTATTGAAAATGCATATGGAAAAGTACTGATCGATATGTACCAAAAGCAGCTGCTTGAAGACACCGGCGAATACATCCGGTTAACAGAAAAAGGAATCGATGTCAGCAACTATGTCATGAGCGAGTTTCTATTTTAAATTGTTCCAATCAAGATATCACAACGGTTAAGGTTCTATTATATAATTATTATGGCATACAAAAATGTAACTGAATAAAAGAATAGAAGCTATTTCTGTGCATATGAGGTCATGGTTAGTAACTCTAGAGTTTCTCCATGATTGAATCAGCACAGAAATGGCTTCTATTCTTTTATTCAGGTCCGGGGTAAGTCACCAAAATAATTACTACAACAACTTCGCCATTACTAACGCATAAATCTCCTGGTTCCGTTTCTGCCAGTTGTTTGCAATGGTTGCAGCTTCGGATTCTGTCGGGGCTGTTACAGTGAGGTCGATCAGAGGAAGTCCCTGTTCGATGACCTGACAGCGTACAGAATATTCCATGTTGGAATTCTCGAAATAGTCCGCTTTTACGGACATCTCATTTTTTAATTCGTAATGTTTCTCTTTTAAAAATTCGTCGATATCATGCTGGATTGCAGGAGAGATATCGTTTGTAAAATAATGGATGGTCTCTGCTCCGTCTTCCGTAAGATGATAAAATGTACGGTGATGAGTAGATTCTTCACGAATAAATCCTGATTCCAGAAGTTCGGATAAAGCCTGTTGTAATTTAAAGTAGGTTGTATATCCTTCATCCAGAATAAATTCTGATATCTGGGAATTGGTAAGAGGAAAATCAACTTCGTTCAACATATACAAAATGATCAATTTATATAACGTAAAAGATTTGGCCAAGGTTAACACTCCTTTCCCTGCCAGATGTCATGTGTTTTTAAGTAAGACTGGAACTGATTCAGAACTTGCCTTTTGTTACAGGTCCATAAAGGGGCGATCAAAAGATTTTTTGGTCCGTCTCCGGTTAATCGGTGGATAACGATGTCCGGTCTTAAGTGGCTGATACACATCCCGAGAAGCTGGTAGTATTCTTCCGGTGTGGGAATGTAGAATGGAGAGGCCAGGTAGATGTCGGCCAGATTGGTATCTTTTAATACATGTAAAAGCTGCAGTTTGATGCCCTGAATATCCTGGTGGTTCAGGTATTCTATGGTCTTGAGTATATCCTGTTCGGTTTCATTTGGAAGACACAGGATTGTATGGACAATAACATCGATTCCACGCTTTCGAAGCTCGGATACTGCATTTTCAAATACCGGAAGCTCATAACCTCTGCGGATATATCGGGCACTTTCGTCATGAATAGTCTGAAGACCAAGTTCAACCCAGACTGGTTTGATCCGGTTTAAATTTTCCAGGAGATCCAGAATCTTTTCGCTTAGACAATCCGGTCTGGTAGCTATGGAAAGAATCCGGATATCAGGATGTGTAATTGCTTCCATATATAATGTTTCCAGATATTCTAAAGAAGCATAAGTGTTGGTATATGCCTGAAAATAAGCAATGTAAGATGATCCGGTATATTTTTTTGCAGACTGCTGCTTCCCGGCTTCAATCTGCTCTGTGACAGACAGAGTACGACTGGCGGCAAAATCGCCGGAACCCCCACGGCTGCAGAAAATGCAACCGTGGGTTCCGAGGGTACCATCCCTGTTTGGACATGTCATGCCGCCGTCGAGAGATATCTTATAGAGCTTTTCACCATAAGTCTTTTTCAGATAATAATCCAGAGAATAGTATCTTTTTTCTCCCCAGTGTACGGTCATATCAGATCAGTTCCTTTACAGCACGGCTTACAACATCTGCAACACGTGGGTCAAATGCTTCAGGAAGAATATTATTTTCATTCAGCTCTTCATCAGGAACAAGACCTGCGATTGCTTTTGCAGTAGCCAGTTTCATATCTTCGGTGATGGCAGTAGCACGTCCCTCGAGAGCACCTTTGAAGATACCAGGGAAAGCAACCACGTTATTTACCTGGTTCGGGAAGTCGGAACGGCCGGTTCCTACTACTTTAGCGCCCGCAGCTTTTGCAATATCCGGCATGATCTCAGGTACCGGATTGGCCATGGCAAATAAGATGGCATCTTTGTTCATAGAAGCAACCATTTCCGGTGTAACAATATTCGGAGCCGATACGCCGACAAAAATATCAGCGCCTTTTAATGCATCGGCGAGTTTACCGGTTTTCTGTTCCAGGTTGGTTACTTCAACCATCTTCTCCTGCATCCAGTTGAGGTCTTTGGAATCTTTTCCGAGAATTCCATTTATGTCGCACATGGTGACATGTTTAAAGCCGTAGGTCAGGAGCAGTTTGGTAATAGCAACTCCGGCAGAACCGGCACCATTTACGACAACTTTGGAAGATTCCTTATCTTTTCCGGTTACTTTCATAGCATTAATGATTCCGGCAAGAACTACGATAGCAGTTCCGTGCTGGTCATCATGAAATACAGGAATATCCAGCAGTTCTTTCAGTCGTTCTTCGATTTCAAAGCATCTTGGAGCACTGATGTCTTCCAGATTGATCCCTCCGAAAGCAGGGGCGATATTTACAACTGTTTTGATGATCTCTTCAGTATCCTGTGTGTCAAGACAGATCGGTACAGCGTTGACACCACCGAATTCTTTAAAAAGAACAGCCTTTCCTTCCATAACAGGCATTGCCGCAAGAGCACCGATATTACCAAGACCGAGTACGGCACTTCCGTCAGAAACAACAGCTACAGTATTGGATTTCATAGTATAAGTATAGGCAGCCTCGGGATCTTTTGCGATTACCTTACAAGGTTCTGCAACACCAGGGGTATAGGCAATTGCAAGATCTTCACGTGAATTTACGTGGGATTTTGCACAAGTTTCAATCTTTCCATGCCATTCTTCGTGCATTTTCAGGGCTTTTTCACTATTCGTCATTTTATGGATACCACCTTTTCATAAGTTTGTTTAATCATATCATTCATAGAAGTTCAAGTCAATATACGCACAAAAGAGGAATTGGGTAGAATAGATATACCGTTATGAAAAAGAACTTTAAAAAAGAACAAAGATGTAGTATAATATCTCCATGTTTCAAATAGTATCGTCATTTCTGACGTGATTTTCCAGTAAAGTAAGAGATGCTACTTAATAAATGAAGAAACTAGAATGAAAGCAGTTTGATGTGAAAGGACTAATATGATGAGAGAAAAATATGAATCTCTTCCGCTGGCGACGTTAAAAGATCTCGCTAAAGCAAGAGGATTAAAGGGAATTTCCACCATGAAAAAGGCAGAACTGATAGAGCGTATGCTGGAAGAAGATGAAAAAGAAAAGAAATCGGCACGAGAAACCGTGAAAGAATTATCTGCTAATACAGGAGATAAAGAAGTACATGATATAGATAAGCTGGACAGTGGAATTACGGCACATGGGATTCTTGAAGTTATGCAGGATGGTTATGGATTTATCCGAAGTGCTAATTATCTGCCGGGGGAAAACGATGTCTATGTATCTCCGTCTCAGATCCGAAGATTTAATCTGAAAACAGGAGATATACTGGAAGGAAATACAAGAATCAAAACACAGCAGGAAAAATTCAGTGCACTTTTATATCTTTCAAAGATCAATGAGATGGATCCTATGAAGGCTATGCACAGAAAAAATTTTGAAGATATGACACCAATCTTTCCGAATGAAAGACTGAGTCTGGAATGTGGAAAGACAAGTACTGCAATGCGCATTATGGATTTGATGTCTCCGATCGGAAAAGGACAGAGAGGTATGATCGTCTCACCACCGAAAGCAGGAAAGACAACCTTATTAAAGCAGGTTGCATTATCCGTACAAAAGAATAATCCGGAAGTACATCTTTTGATTCTTCTGATCGATGAGCGTCCGGAAGAAGTAACGGATATCCGTGAATCAATAGAGGGACCGAATGTAGAAGTAATCTATTCTACGTTTGATGAGCTTCCTGAGCACCATAAGCGTGTATCAGAGATGGTGATCGAACGGGCCAAACGACTGGTAGAGCACAAAAAAGATGTCATGATCCTGATTGACAGTATTACAAGACTGGCAAGAGCTTATAACCTTACAGTACCTCCGTCAGGAAGAACATTATCCGGAGGACTTGATCCTGCAGCACTTCACATGCCGAAGCGTTTCTTTGGTGCGGCGAGAAATATGAGAGAAGGCGGAAGTCTTACAATACTGGCAACGGCACTTGTGGATACGGGAAGCAAGATGGACGATGTTGTATATGAAGAATTTAAAGGAACCGGTAATATGGAACTGGTATTGGACCGCAAGCTTTCCGAAAAAAGAATGTTTCCTGCTATTGATATCTTAAAATCAGGAACAAGAAGAGAAGATCTTCTGCTTTCAAAAGAGGAACAGGAAGCTGTTGAAAGTATGAGAAGAGCACTGAACGGACTGCGTCCGGAAGAGGCGGTAGATAACATACTGAATATGTTCTCAAGAACGCGGAATAATGAAGAATTAATACAAATGGTAAAAAAGACAAAATTTATCTAGACAAAACTTGATTCTTGTGTTACAATGAACGAGCTGTGTAAATAAAAGAAATTTACTGCACATTAAGTGCGTGTCAAAAAATAAAGAAGAGGTGAAAATCATGAAAGAAGGAATACATCCAAATTATTATCAGGCAACTGTAACTTGTAACTGTGGAAATACATTCGTAACAGGATCTACAAGTGAAGAAATCCACGTAGAAATCTGTTCTAAATGTCATCCATTCTATACAGGACAGCAGAAAGCAACTCAGGCTCGTGGCCGTGTTGATAAGTTCAATAAGAAATACGGAATGGACAAATAAGATTACAAGTATTGGGTTGAGGTTTTTGAATCTCAACCCTTTTTTCATTACAATAGATCTTCGGGCAAGAGATAGTCTTTGTTCCAGAAGATGTGGTATAAGGAGAATATATGAAATCATCAAATATCGGCGGACAGGCAGTTTTAGAGGGAATCATGATGAAGAATCAGGATCGTTATGCTGTGGCTGTCAGAAAACCGGACGGAGAGATCTTTGTTCAGACAGAGACGTTTCACAGTATTACCGGCAATTGGAAAAAACTGACTACGATTCCTTTTGTCCGGGGGGTTTTTAATTTTATTGATTCCATGGTACTTGGAATCAAGACGCTGACTTTTTCGGCGAGTTTTTATGAAGAGGAAGAAGAAAAAGAGCTTTCCGGAAAAGATCTGAAAAAGAAAGAAAAGCAAGAGAACCTGATGATGGCAGGAACGGTTGCCTTTTCCATTGTTGCAGCAGTTGCAATCTTTATGATATTGCCGTATTTTCTGTCGACACTTATGAAACCGGTTATTCCGTCGTATCATCTTAGAACCGTGATAGAAGGTGTTGTCCGGATTGGAATTTTTATTGTGTATATTTTGCTGATTTCCAGAATGGAGGATATTCAGAGAACATTTATGTACCACGGTGCGGAGCATAAGTGTATCAACTGTATTGAACATGGGCTGCCGCTTACGGTGGAGAATGTAAGGAAAAGTTCGAGACAGCATAAAAGATGTGGGACAAGTTTTCTGTTTTTTGTGCTGGCGATCAGTATTATTTTACTGTTGCTGATTCGGGTGGAATCTCCTTTGATGCGGGTGGTTGTCCGTATTGCACTGCTTCCGGTGATCGCCGGAATCTCTTATGAGGTGTTGAAACTGGCGGGGAACAGTGAAAATGCCCTGGTCAATCTGTTAAGTAAGCCGGGAATGGCAATTCAGATGATGACAACCAGTGAACCGGATGATGATATGATAGAAGTAGCGATACAGGCAGTAGAAGCTGTATTTGACTGGAGGGCGTATGAACGGGAAAATTTTCACACTTCGTAATCTCTACCAGAGTGGAACAGAAAAACTTGAAAAGGCAGGGATACGGGAAGCAAAACTGGATGCCTGGTATCTGCTTGAATATAAGACCGGAATCAGCAGAGCAGTATTTTTGGCAGACCCGGACAGAGAAGTAGAAGAAGAAAAAGCAGAAAGCTATCAGAAAGATATCTGCACAAGAGCAAGAAGAATTCCACTTCAGCATATTACCGGTGAACAGGAATTCATGGGATTAAATTTTAAAGTGAATGAAAATGTGCTGGTTCCAAGACAGGATACAGAGATTCTGGTAGAAGAGGCTTTAAAACGGATCAGACCAGATATGCAGATCCTGGACATGTGTACCGGTTCGGGATGTATTCTGGAAAGTATTTTAAAATTCGGCGAAAAAAAACAGATGCATCTGAAAGGAACCGGCTGCGATATTTCGGAAGAGGCATTGAAAGTTGCACGAGAAAACAACAGCCGTCTGGGAACAGATGCAAGATTTATAAAAAGTGATCTGTTTGAATCTGTCACCGAAAAATACGATATGATCGTGTCTAATCCGCCTTATATCAGGACAGAAGAAATCAGTCGTCTGGATGAGGAAGTAAAACTTCATGATCCATGGATTGCGCTGGATGGAAAAGAGGACGGACTTTATTTTTATCGTCTGATTGTAAAAGACAGTATAAGATATCTGAACAAGGGAGGATATATCCTGTTCGAGATTGGCTTTGATCAGGGAAAAGATGTATCAGAACTTTTGAAAAACGAAGGATATGAGGAAATCGAGATAAAAAAGGATTTAGCGGGACTTGACCGCGTAGTTATGGGAAGGTACAATAAAGAGTAATGTTAAGGAGGAAATACCATGTTTGATAAATTAGAAGATCTGCGCATCCGTCTGGATGAGATATTAAATGAACTTCAGGAACCGGATGTGGCAAATGACCAGAACCGCTTCCGCAAACTTATGAAAGAGCAGAATGATCTGACTCCGATTGTAGAGGCGTATAATGAATACAAAGAATGCAAGCAGGCAATTGAGGATAGCCTTGAGATGTTAGAGGAAGAGTCCGATGAAGAGATGCGTGAACTTGCAAAAGAAGAGTTGAATGATAACAAGAAACGTGTAGAAGAACTGGAACAGGAACTGAAGATCCTTCTTCTTCCAAAGGACCCTAACGATGAAAAGAACGTTATCGTTGAGATCCGTGCCGGTGCAGGCGGAGATGAGGCTGCACTTTTTGCGGCAGAGATCTACCGTATGTATATGCATTATGCAGAAAGCCAGAGATGGAAAGTCGAGCTGGTAGAATGTGAAGAGATCGGTATCGGCGGAATGAAAAATGTAACATTCATGATCGATGGTAAAGGTGCTTATTCCAAGATGAAATACGAATCCGGGGTACACCGTGTACAGCGTGTACCGGAGACCGAATCCGGTGGACGTATCCATACCTCTACGATCACAGTAGCGGTGATGCCGGAGGCAGAAGATGTAGATATCCAGATTGATGAGAAAGATATCCGTATCGATGTTATGCGTGCATCTGGTAACGGTGGACAGTGTGTCAATACCACGGACTCTGCTGTACGACTGACACATTATCCGACAGGAATTGTAATCTACAGCCAGACAGAGAAATCTCAGTTACAGAATAAAGACAAAGCGTTCGCTCTTTTACGCGCGAAGTTATATGATCTGGAATGCCAGAAACGTCATGATGCAGAAGCAGAAGCAAGAAAGAGCCAGATCGGTACCGGAGACAGATCGGAAAAGATCCGTACTTACAACTTCCCACAGGGACGTGTGACAGATCACCGTATCGGACTTACATTATACAAACTGGATAAGATCATGAACGGTGATATTCAGGAGATCATTGATGCTTGTATCGCGGCTGATCAGGCAGCAAAACTTGCAAATATGAATGAAGAAATGTAAGAAGCCGGAATATAAGATTTTAGAAAGAATCCGGAAAATTAAAGAAGGTAAATACAGAATATGGGAGCAACACAGTTTAAACGTGCAGAATTAGAGGATCAGGAGATTATCTCACATTACTTTGAACATCATACCAGCAGAAGCTGTGAGAGAACATTTGCCAATGTGTATCTCTGGTCCAGACAGTATCCGGTAAAATGGGCGATCATCAAGAATGCACTGGTATTCAAAAGTGAGGATGAGAATCACGTATCCTTTGCCTACCCGGCCGGAGCACCGGAAGATGTGAAGAATGCCCTGGAAGAGATGATGGAATATTCCAAAGCGAAGGGCAGGCCATTCCTGATGTACAATGTGACACCGGAATATTTTGCCCAGTTAGAGGAGTGGTATCCGGGAAGATTCCAGATTGAATACGACAGAGATTCTGCAGATTACGTCTATGAATCTGAGAAACTGGCAACACTTTCGGGAAAGAAACTTCACGGAAAGCGGAATCATATCAACAAATTCAAAAGCCTGTTCGAAGACCGCTGGTCTTATGAAAGTATGACAAAAGATAATCTGGAAGAATGTTTCCAGATGGCACTTAAGTGGCGGACAGAGAATGACTGTGAAGATGATGATGAAAAAAGGGGAGAGATGTGCGTAGCACTGAATTCCCTGAGACTGTTTGAAGAACTTCATCTGACGGGAGGAGTCTTAAGGATCGATGGTAAAGTTGTTGCATTTACGATCGGAGAGCCGATATGCGAAGACACTTATGTCGTGCATATTGAAAAAGCATATGCCGATGTACAGGGCGCATATACGATGATCAATCAGCAGTTTGTAGAGCATGAATGCATGAACTATAAATATGTAAACCGGGAAGATGATACCGGAGCAGAAGGCCTTAGAAAGGCAAAGCTTTCTTACCGTCCAGCTTTTATGGTAGAAAAGGGTGATGTGACAGAGAAAGCGCAGGGCTAAGACTTACAAATGAAAGACTTGTAGTGAGAAAGGAGCAACAAAATGATAGCGGATAAGATGAAAAATATGGTAGCCAACAGTTCGGCTATCCGTGCAATGTTTGAGGAAGGTAACCGTCTGGCAGGAATTTACGGAGCTGAGAATGTATTTGATTTCAGTCTGGGCAATCCGAACGTGCCGGCACCGGAGGCCGTGAAGAATGCGATCATTGAGATTGTAAGTGAGGAAGATCCAATCGTACTTCACGGATATACCAACAGCAACTGCGGATATGCAGATGTAAGAGAGGCAGTAGCTGATTCTTTAAATAAGCGTTTTGATACGCATTTTGAAGGCAAAAATATTGTCATGACGGTTGGTGCAGCCGGTGGATTAAATGTTATCTTGAAAGCGCTGATCAATCCGGGAGATGAAGTGATCGCATTTGCACCATATTTTGGAGAATATCGTTCTTATACGAACAACTACGATGGTGTACTGGTAGAAATCTCACCGAATACCGTTGACTTCCAGCCAAAACTGGATGAATTTGAACAAAAGATCACACCAAAGACAAAAGCCGTTATCGTCAATAATCCGAACAACCCGACTGGTGTTGTATATTCCGAAGAGACGATCAAAAAGCTCGCCGCTATCATGGAGGCAAAGCAGAAAGAATTCGGAACAGACATCGTTCTGATCTCCGACGAGCCTTATCGTGAGCTGGCTTATGACGGAGTAGAAGTTCCGTATCTCACAAAATATTATGACAATACCGTAGTGGGATACTCCTACAGCAAATCATTGTCACTTCCGGGAGAACGTATCGGATACTTGGTTATTCCGGATGAATTAAAAGACAGTGAAGAAGTACTTTCCGCAGCCAATGTCGCAACACGTATCCTCGGATTTGTTAATGCACCGACACTGCAGCAGAAAGTAGTAGAAAAATGCCTGAATGAAAAGACAGACCTTTCTTTCTATGATCGCAACAGAGAAGATCTATATAACGGACTGAAAGAGTGCGGATTTGAGTGCATTAAGCCACAGGGAGCATTTTATCTGTTTGTGAAATCACCGGTTCCGAATGAGAAGGAATTCTGTGAGGCTGCAAAGAAATATAATATTCTGATCGTGCCGGGAAGTTCGTTTGCATGCCCTGGATATGTAAGACTTGCGTACTGCGTATCACATGAGACAATCGTGAATTCCCTTCCAAAATTCAAAGAACTGGCGAAAGAATATTTCTAGGAGAGCAGCATGAAAGCATTTGAAAAGAACATTCGAAAAGTAGAACCGTATGTGCCGGGCGAGCAGCCACAGCGCAAAGTAATCAAGTTGAATACCAATGAAAACCCATACGCACCTGCACCGGGTGTGACAAAGGCGTTGGAGGAGATGAATACAGACCGTCTGCGTCTGTATCCGGATCCGACGGCGGCACCACTCGTAAACGCGCTGGCTGATTTTTATCATGTGAATCCGGATCAGGTATTCGTAGGAGTAGGATCGGATGATGTGTTATCCATGTGTTTCCTGACATTTTTTAACTCAGAGAAACCAATCTTTTTTCCGGATATCACCTATTCTTTCTATAAGGTATGGGCAGATCTGTACCGCATTCCGTATGAATGCCAGAAGCTTGACGAGAACTTTAAGATTGTAAAAGAAGATTATTACAAAGAAAATGGTGGTGTGATCTTCCCAAATCCGAATGCACCGACAGGACTTTATGAAGATCTGGTTGATGTAGAAGATATTATCGCACACAATCAGGATGTAATTGTGATCGTGGATGAAGCTTACGTTGATTTCGCAGGACGTTCTGCAATGGAACTGATCGATAAATATGAAAATCTGATCATCGTTCAGACGTTTTCAAAAGCAAGATCAATGGCAGGAATGCGTATTGGTTACGCGATCAGTAATCCGACACTGATCAAGTACCTGAATGATGCAAAGTATTCTTTCAACTCTTACACCATGAATCAGACATCACTGGTATGCGGTGTGGAAGCGGTGAAAGATAAGGCATATTTTGAAGAATGTGTGAATAAGATTATCGAGACACGGGAATGGGCGAAAGAAGAGTTAAAGAATCTAGGATTCCACTGTCTGGATTCCAAATCGAACTTCATCTTTGCCATGCATCCGGATTATGATGCAAAAGAATTATTTGAAGCACTGAAAGAGAATGACATCTATGTGCGTTTCTGGGGCAGTGAAAGAATTGAACAGTATATGCGTATCACTGTGGGAACCAGAGAAGAGATGGAAGCAATGTTTGCATTTCTGAAAAAATATATGAATAAATAAGAGGAGTTTCTTATGACCAATACGTTAATACATGGGATTATTGATGCGTTAAGCGGAAGTGTGAGTAAAGAAGTGATCGTATTTCTGATCTCGATGATCCCGATCCTTGAACTTCGCGGGGCGCTGCTTGTTGCAGGACCGATCCTTGGAGTAAAGGTATCGACTGCGATTCCACTTTGCATTATCGGAAATATCATTCCGGTTCCATTTATTTTGCTTCTGATCACACCGGTATTTAACTGGATGAAGGGAACGAAAACATTCAAGCCGCTGGTGGATAAACTGGAATCCAAGGCGATGCGGCAGAAGGACCAGATTGAAAAATATGAATTCTGGGGACTGGTGTTATTCGTGGGAATCCCTCTTCCGGGAACCGGCGCATGGACAGGGTCTCTGATTGCAGCACTTCTGGGAATGAAATTTAAGAAAGCATTTCCGGCTGTTATCATTGGAATTTGTATGGCAACTGTAATTATGTGGTTTATATCGTATGTACTTCTTGGAGGGGTACATCTGTTAGGATAAAGATAAGGGAAAAGATATGTCTATGAAAGTAAATAAAGTTCTGCCATCACCGGCAGAACTGAAAGAAGAATATCCGCTGTCAGAGAAACTGATTCAGTTAAAGAAAGAACGAGACGCAGAAATACGTGATATTTTTACCGGAAAATCCGATAAATTCGCAGTGATCATCGGACCTTGTTCGGCAGATAATGAAGATTCTGTATGTGAATATGTATGCCGTCTGGCGAAGGTAAATGAAAAGGTAAAAGACCGCCTGGTATTGATTCCGAGAATCTATACCAATAAGCCAAGGACGACCGGTGAAGGATATAAGGGAATGCTTCATCAGCCAGATCCGGATAAAGCTCCGGATCTGTATGCTGGAATTATGGCAATCCGTAAGATGCATATTCGTGCAATGAAAGAAAGCGGACTGACAGCAGCGGATGAAATGTTATATCCGGAAAACAGAAGTTATCTGGATGATATCCTTTCCTATGAGGCAGTGGGTGCAAGATCGGTGGAGAATCAGCAGCACCGGCTGACGGCAAGTGGTATGGATATTCCGGTTGGAATGAAAAATCCGACCAGTGGAGATCTTTCTGTAATGCTCAACTCGATCGTAGCAGCACAGATGGGACACCGGTTCATTTACAGAACGATGGATGTAACGACGTCTGGTAATCCACTTGCACACACGATCCTTCGTGGCGGAGTTGACAAGTACGGACAGTGCATACCAAATTACCATTATGAAGAATGTGTAAGACTCTGGGAATTATATCAGAAAAAAGATCTTAAGAATCCGGCAGCAGTGATTGATGTGAATCATTCGAATTCAAACAAGAAATATAAAGAACAGATTCGTATTGTAAGTGAGGTACTGCATTCGCGCAGATATAACCCGGATCTTAAGAAGATGATTAAAGGAGTTATGGTAGAAAGTTACCTGGAAGAAGGCAGACAGGATATATCGGCTGATATGATCTATGGAAAATCGATCACAGATCCATGTATTGGATGGGAAGATACAGAAAAGCTGATCTATAAAATTGCTGAAGAATGTTAAAATAAAAACAGAAGAATTATCTACAGAACCTGCCAGTGGCAAGTTCTGTAGACAATAAATGAAGAAAGTCACATGAAAAGTTTTGGCGGAAACTTCTCATGTGACTTTCTTACAAAACGCTATCAAGAGAGGGTTCGTGGGAGGGGTAGTACCATCCAAACACGAACAATTTGCGAAATCGTCGTTTCACATAATAAAATAATACATCAGGTAACTGTATTATTTGTTATTATTTTATCAATCATTTTCGGATTCGTAAATAGGCAAAATGACAAAAAAATAACGGAATTTTTGTAAGAATTGGCAAATATGCACTTTAAGAGCCTGTGTCTTTAAAAATGTAAAATTCTATGATAAAATGAAATATGAAACAAGTGTAAGATTTAGGATAAGGAGATTTTAGGATGGAAAAGATATATGACGTAACAGCACTTGGAGAAATGCTGATCGACTTTGCAGTGAATGGGGAAAGTGAGCAGGGAAATCAGTTGTTTGAAGCCTGCCCGGGTGGTGCGCCGTGTAATGTGCTTGCAATGTTGAACAAACTTGGAAGAAAAACCGCATTCATTGGAAAAGTTGGGGATGACCAGTTTGGTAAACTGTTAAGAGATACGATTACAAATATCGGAATAGAAGCAAAAGGACTTGTGATGGATCAGGATATCCACACGACACTGGCTTTTGTACATACTTTCCCGGATGGTGACAGAGAATTTTCTTTTTACCGCAAACCGGGAGCTGATATGATGCTGAAGGAAGAGGAAGTAGATTATGATCTGATCCGCCAGTCAAAGGTATTTCACTTTGGAACACTTTCTATGACAGATGAGCCGGTGAAGAGTGCAACAAAGAAGGCACTTGCAGTCGCTAAAGAAGCAGGCTGCATGATCACATTTGATCCGAACTTACGTCCGCCGCTGTGGAAGACTCTGGATGAAGCAAAAGCACAGATGGAATATGGCTTCGAAAATTGTGACGTACTGAAGATCTCTGACAATGAGATCCAGTTTGTATCAGGAAAAGAAGATTATGATGAAGGAATTAAGTATCTTCAGGAAAAGTATCAGATTCCTCTTATCTTCCTGACGATGGGAAAAGAAGGAAGCAGAGCCTACTATAAAAACTTTCGTGTAGAGCAGCCGGGATTTACTGTGAAAGCAATTGAGACAACAGGAGCAGGAGATACATTCTGCGGATGTTCGATCAACGGTGTATTAAAGTACGGTCTGGATAATCTGGATGAGGCAAAATTAAAAGAGATTCTGACATATGCGAATGCAGGTGCAGCACTGATCACAATGAAAAAAGGTGCGATCCGTTCGATGCCGGAACCGGAAAATATCAAAGAACTGATCGGGAAATAGGTAATTATGGGAGTACGCAGAATGCTGGCCGTATGGGCAGCGAAGATAAGTGAAAAAGCAAGTGTACATATCTTTCACCGCCAGGGTGTGACCTGGGCGGGAAAGATTGCACTGAAGATTGATCCAAGCATCCTGCATGATCTTGCGGGACAAGTCAGAAAAGACATTTTTATTGTATGTGGAACCAATGGAAAGACGACAACCAACAATATGCTCTGTGCAGCAATCGAGAAGGAAGGTTATAAAGTAATCTGTAACCATACCGGTTCCAACATGTTGAATGGTGTTGTGGCAGCCTTTGTATTAGGTGCGGGTTTAAGTGGTAATCTGGATGCGGATTATGCATGTATCGAGACTGATGAAGCTTCGACAAGAAGGGTATTTCCACACTTTAAGCCGGATTATATGGTACTGACGAATCTGTTCCGTGACCAGCTTGACCGTTACGGTGAGATCGACATTACAATGAATATCTTAAAAGAAGTGATGCAGAGTGCACCAAAGATGAAGGTGATCGTGAACGGGGATGATGCATTGTCTGCTTACCTTGCAATGGAAAGCGGTAATCCGTATGTAACTTACGGAATCAGTGAAAAGGTAGTGGATGATAAGGATTCCCATGAGATCAGAGAGGGACGTTTCTGTAAGAAATGCGGAGCACCGTTAAAATATAATTTCTATCACTACAGCCAGCTTGGCGATTATGCATGTACAGGCTGTGATTTTAAGCGTCCGGCAATTGAATATGATGCATCGGATGTGGCAGTCAGCGACCATCTTGCATTTACGGTAGATGGCAGACGCCTGGAGGCCAATTATAAAGGCTTCTATAATGTATATAATATTCTGGCAGCCTACGCGGCTGGAAGAACCGGAGGGCTTGAGCTGGAGCATTTTCAGGATATGCTTACAGATTTCAACCCGGAAAACGGACGTATGGAGCAGTTTGAGGTAAAAGGCACAAAGATCGTGCTGAATCTTGCGAAGAATCCGGCAGGATTCAATCAGAATATCTCAGCGGTTATGCAGGATGATTCCATGAAGGATGTGATCATTGTGATCAATGACAATGCACAGGATGGAACGGATGTTTCGTGGCTTTGGGATGTGGACTTTGACAGATTTAAGGGTGCTAATGTGAATTCGATTACAGTAAGCGGTATCCGTTGTCAGGATATGAGACTTCGTATGAAATATGTGGACATCCCATCTATGCTGGAAGCAGATGTTGAAAAGGCAATCCGGGAAAGGGTTGAAGATGGCTGTGGCAATCTGTATGTACTGGTGAATTATACGGCTCTGTTCAGTACCAGAAATGTATTGAAAAAGATGGAGGAAGAAAGATAATGGATACAAAAGATATGAAAATTACGATAGGGCATCTGTATCCAGATCTTTTGAATCTGTACGGCGACAGAGGGAATATCGCATGTCTGATGAAACGATGTATCTGGCGTGGAATTGAAGCAGAGACGATAGAGTTTAATACAGGGAATCAGATTGATTTTTCAAAATTGGATATTGTACTGTTAGGCGGAGGTTCAGACCGTGAACAGGCAATCGTATGTAAAAGTCTTCTTGAGATTCAAAGTGAATTCAAGGATTATGTGGAAGACGGAGGAGTTGTTATTGCAGTATGCGGAGGATATCAGCTTCTTGGAAAATATTATAAGACAGATGCCGGAATGATCGAGGGACTGAATCTGGTTGACATTTATACGGAACAGGAAGAGGGACGTCTCATAGATAATATTGTACTGGACAGTGATCTTGTAGATATGCCGGTGGTTGGATTTGAAAATCATGGGGGAAGAACATACCTCAATGGAAATAAGCCATTTGGAAAAGTATTATACGGAGCGGGAAATGACGGGAAAAGCGGCTATGAAGGCGTAGTTTACAAAAATGTAATCGGTACTTATCTGCATGGTCCGTTGCTTCCAAAGAATCCACAGGTGAGTGACTATCTGATCCAGAAAGCGCTCGAAAGAAAGTACGGGGAAGTTCAGTTAATGCCTCTGGATGACAGTCAGGAAAAAGAAGCAAATGATTATATTTATCACCGTTTTGTGAAATAATGCAGGATTAAAGAGCTGATTTGCTGCGTGCGGATTCATCCCGCTGTTCCAGGTATTGAAGAAAGTTTAACAATTCTTTTTTAGAAGAATTAGATAAGCGGTGAAAATGGGTGAGAAGATAGTGCTCTGATTTTTGAGCCGTTGATTTATCGGAAAGTGTGATTTCACTGATATCATCGTCCAGCAGATAATCAACTGAAACATGAAAAAGCTCAGCAAGAATCGTCAGTTTTTCGTGAGAAGGCTGACGATTCTTTGTTTCATACCCGGCAATGGTAGAACGTGCAACATTGAGATGTTTTGCAACATATTTCTGGGTATAATGATTTTCTTCACGTAATTTTTTTAGTTTTTCAGAAAATGGCATGTCGGATACCTCCTAAATTGATTGGTATATTTTACCAAGTGTTGCACTTCGGAACACGGAAAGTGTCGATTCTCAACGAAATGTGTCGCAGATGTGCCGAAATGGAACAAAAAGAGGCGAAAGTGCATAAGTGGAGAACAAACAGATTGAAGTGAATATTAAGAGAAGGAAGCAGATAAAGTGAGAGTAGAACGTTTTAAAATGGAAAGAGAAGGACTGGTAACGGAAGGACAGGAAGTTGAGATCAGTGAAAGAAGTGCTGTGACAGGTCAGTACACTTATCTTGTAGAGCCATCCATTGCGATGTCAGGAATTTATCGTACAAGACAGAGAATAAAGTCAAGAAAGGGAAAAATACAGAAAATCGAACAGACAGACAGAGGATTTTATCTGTTAGTAGAGATTGATGAGTAATGAAAGAAGAAACAAACGATCACCCCGTCGTTGACATGAAAGTAAAAACCACATATAATTTAATATGATGGTAATACTAAAAAATAGAATTATTAAAGAAAGGAAATGGATAGATGATAGCAAACAATGATGAGGCAAAAAGAAGTAAGATATGGACAGTCGTTACGGCTGTTACATCTGTCCTGATCGTAATTATAGCAATCTTTCTTTTAATGAAGATGTTTACAGGAAACCCACTGGAGGGATCATGGACAGATGAAGACGGTAATATGGATCTTAAGATCGGTCGGAACGGACAGATGACAGTTATACTTCCGGCATCCGGGGATGGAGAAGAAACGCAAGTCCCGATGACATATACGCTCAGTAAGGAATCCAAGACGATATCCATTCAGGAGGATGATAATAAGATTCAGGAAATTGCAGAAAAATCAAATGGTCAGTATACAGAAGAGACGTTAAAGAATGCAGTGCAGTCGATAGGAACGACATTTGAATACAGTATTGATGGCGGAACAATGACATTGACAGAACGTGAATATGGTGAGCAGATGATGTTCAATAAAAAATAGATGAGGGCCCCTCTATGCAGTGTATAGAGGGGTGTTTGTTATACATACCAAAGTATGAAATAGAAGCTGCCAGTGGCAGGTTATGTAGATACCAAAGTATGCAAGAGAAGTTGCCAGTGGCAAGTTCTCTGCATGGATATGGAAAAAGGAGGAAAATAAATGGATAACTACAGGAATAAAACCAGAAAAGTACAAATTGGGGATGTATGCATCGGTGGTGGAGAAAAAATTGCGATCCAGTCTATGACAAATACAAAGACGGAAGATGTAGAAGCATGTGTGGCACAGATTTTAAGACTTGAAAAAGCAGGATGTGATATCATTCGTGTGGCAGTGCCAACGATGGAAGCGGCAGAAAGTATCAGCAAGATTAAAAAGCAGATCCATATTCCACTGGTGGCGGATATACATTTTGATTATCGCCTGGCAATTGCAGCAATCGAAAACGGAGCGGATAAGATCCGTATCAATCCGGGAAATATCGGAGATGAAAAAAGAGTCAGAGCAGTGGTAGAAAAAGCAAAAGAATATCATATACCGATACGTGTCGGAGTGAACAGTGGATCGCTTGAAAAACATCTGGTAGAGAAATACCATGGAGTGACAGCAGAAGGACTGGTAGAAAGTGCACTGGATAAAGTGCATCTGATCGAAAATATGGGATATGATAATCTTGTAGTAAGTATCAAATCTTCAGATGTGATGATGTGTGTAAAAGCGCATGAATTGCTTGCACCGCAATGTCCATACCCGCTGCATGTCGGTATTACAGAGTCAGGAACATTACTTGCAGGAAATATAAAATCATCGATCGGACTCGGACTGATCTTAAGTCAGGGGATTGGAGATACGATTCGTGTATCTCTTACCGGAGACCCGGTAGAAGAGATCAAATCGGCCAAGCTGATCTTAAAGACACTGGGACTTAGAAAGGGTGGAATAGAAGTAGTATCCTGCCCGACCTGTGGAAGAACCAAGATTGATCTGATCGGACTCGCAAATCAGGTGCAGGATATGGTGGCGGATATTCCACTGGATATTAAAGTTGCTGTTATGGGATGTGTGGTAAACGGACCTGGAGAAGCAAAAGAAGCAGATATCGGAATTGCCGGAGGATGCGGAGAAGGTCTTTTGATCAAGAAAGGTGAAATTGTCAAAAAAGTAAAAGAAGAAGAATTATTGGAAACGTTAAGACAGGAGTTGTTACACTGGAATGAGTAAACCGTTTTTTGAGGTATTTCCGACATTAAAAGTAAAAGATGATATACAGATGATGTTTCAGGGTGTGGAAGTGACGAAAGTTTCTACCAATTCAACAAGGGATTTTATCCGTGTCAGCCTTTACAGCAGACATCTGATCCAGAAAAAACATATTTACGAAGTAGAACGCCTGCTAAAACAGCAGCTGTTTGCCAGAAGTCATATCCAGGTGTCGGTAAAAGAGCAGTATGATCTTTCAGAACAGTATACACCGGAAAATCTGATGAATGAATATTATGACAGCTTCCTGATGGAACTGGATCAAAGAAGCGTAGTAGAGCGGAATATGCTGCAGAATGCAAGTTATGAATTTGAAAACGGAAATATCCTCTGTCTGACACTGACTGATACCATTGTTGCACAGGGAAAAAAGGATTCGCTATCTACATATCTTTCAGATGTGTTTGAAGAACGGTTTCACAGGCCTGTGGAGATCCGTGTTCTTTATGAAAAAGCAAAAGACAGCAAGCTGAAATACAACGAGGCGAAATTAGAGCAGGAAATCGAAGCAATCAGAGAACAGTCGCAGGCCGTAAAAGCAAAGAAAGCACAGGAACTGGAACAAAAAGAAGAGAAGAAAGACGAAAAGACCAAAGCAAAAAGCAACTCAGCAGGAGAAAGCGGGAACAATACCAAAAGTGGCGGAAGAAGTTCAGGTGGATTTAAGAAGGGCGGCTCATTCGGAAAAGGTGGATATTCCTTTGTACGTAAAGCTACCGATGATCCAAACCTTATCTACGGACGTGATTTTGACGATGAGACGATAGAACTTAAGAATGTCCTGGGAGAGATGGGAGAGATTACCATCCGCGGAAAAGTCATCAGCATGGAGACCAGAGAGATACGTAACGAGAAGACGATCATTATGTTTGCAGTTACGGATTTTACGGATTCTATTATGGTGAAAATGTTTGTGCGGAATGATCAGCTGGCAGATATCCTGGGGGATATTAAGAATGGCGCATTTCTGAAATTAAAAGGTGTGACAACGGTTGACCGTTTTGATTCGGAACTGAATATCCAGTCGGTAGTCGGAATCAAAAAGATCAGTGATTTTACAGAATCCAGAGTGGATACGGCACCGGAAAAGCGTGTGGAGCTTCACTGCCATACAAAGATGAGCGATATGGATGCGGTAACTGATGTAACAACATTGCTGAAACAGGCGCATGACTGGGGGCATCCGGCGATGGCGATTACAGATCACGGTGTCGTCCAGGCGTTTACAGATGCGAACCATTATATTGAGTCGCTGGATAAGGATGATCCGTTTAAAGTGATTTACGGTGTGGAAGGCTACCTGGTGGACGACCTGACTGATGTGGCAGTGAATGAAAAGGGACAGCCACTGGATGATACTTATGTAGTATTTGACCTTGAGACGACAGGGTTCAGTCCAATTAAGGATAAGATTATTGAGATTGGTGCGGTGAAGGTAGAACATGGAGAGATTACTGATAAGTTCAGCACATTCGTTAATCCGAAAGTACCGATTCCATTTCAAATCACACAGCTTACCAGTATTACAGATCAGATGGTTATAGGAGCACCGGATATCGAGACAGTTCTTCCACAATTCCTGGAATTTATCGGTGATGCGGCACTGGTCGCACACAATGCATCCTTTGATGTAAGCTTTATTGAACAAAATTGCAGATATCAGGATATCCAGCCGGATTTCACATCGGTGGACACCGTGGCGATGGCGCGTATTCTTCTGCCGACACTTTCAAAGTACAAGCTGAATGTAGTGGCGAATGCACTGCATATTTCGCTGGAAAATCATCACAGGGCTGTTGATGATGCCGGGGCAACAGCAGAGATATTTGTGAAATTTGTAGAAATGTTAAAAGACAGGGGGATTTATGACCTGGCAAAACTGAACCAGTTCGGCGAAAATAATGCGGATGCTGTCCGCAAGCTTCCATCATACCATGTGATCATTCTGGCACTGAATGAAGTGGGACGCGTGAATCTGTATACGCTGATCTCAATGTCACATCTGAAATATTATGCGAGAAGACCGAGAATTCCAAAGAGTGAACTGTCGAAATACAGAGAAGGACTTCTGGTGGGAAGTGCCTGTGAGGCAGGAGAACTTTATCAGGCAATACTGAATGACAAATCAGAAGAACGCATTGCAAAGATCGCCAACTTTTATGATTATCTGGAGATTCAGCCGCTTGGAAACAACCAGTTTATGATTGAAAGCCCGAAGATCACGAAGGTACAGAATGAGGAAGACTTAAAAGAGATCAACAGGAAGATCGTCGCACTTGGTGAACGGTTCAATAAGCCGGTTGTCGGAACTTGTGACGTGCATTTCATGAATCCGGAAGATGAGGTATACAGAAGAATCATCATGGCAGGAAAGGGCTTTGGTGATGCGGACAATCAGCCGCCGCTGTATCTTAGGACCACGGATGAGATGCTGGAAGAATTCGAATATCTGGGGTCTGCAAAGGCAAGAGAGATTGTCATCGAGAATCCGGTGAAGATCGCGGAGATGGTCGAAAAGATCACGCCGGTGCGTCCGGACAAGTGTCCGCCGGTTATCCCGGATTCGGACAAGATGCTCCGTGATATCTGTTATAATAAAGCACATTCCATGTACGGAGAGAATCTTCCGGAGATTGTTACCGAGCGTCTGGAGCGAGAACTGAATTCAATCATATCCAATGGTTTTGCCGTTATGTATATTATTGCACAGAAACTGGTATGGAAATCAGTGGAAGACGGATATCTGGTAGGTTCACGTGGTTCCGTAGGATCTTCTTTTGTAGCGACCATGGCGGGAATCACAGAGGTTAACCCATTAAGTCCGCACTATTACTGTAAGAAATGTCATTACAGTGATTTTGATTCGGAAGAAGTCAGGAAATTTGCCGGAGGCTGCGGATGGGATATGCCGGACCGTGTATGTCCGGTATGTGGAGAGAAGCTTATAAAAGATGGATTTGATATTCCGTTCGAGACTTTCCTTGGATTCAAGGGAAATAAAGAGCCGGATATTGACCTGAACTTCTCGGGAGATTATCAGAGTAATGCGCATAAGTATACAGAGGTTATCTTTGGTGCGGGTCAGACATTCCGTGCCGGAACGGTAGGTACACTGGCGGACAAGACCGCATTCGGTTATGTAAAGAATTATTACGAAGAACATGGACAGGGTAAAAGAAAATGTGAGATTGACCGTATCGTACAGGGGTGTACGGGAATCCGCCGAAGTACCGGACAGCATCCGGGAGGAATCATTGTACTTCCGCTTGGCGAAGAGATCAACTCTTTTACACCGGTACAGCATCCGGCGAATGATATGACGACGGATATCGTCACCACACATTTCGATTACCATTCGATAGACCACAACCTGTTAAAGCTTGATATTCTCGGACATGATGATCCGACTATGATCAAGACACTGGAGGAATATATCAGTTCCCCGGCGATGGACAACGAATACAATGAGACGGATAACCGTTTTGATGCTACGAAGATTCCACTGGATGATCCGGGGGTAATTTCTTTGTTTCATGATACATCGGCACTTGGTATCAAGCCGGATGATATCGGCGGATGTCCGGTCGGATGCCTTGGAATCCCGGAATTTGGAACTGATTTCGTTATCCAGATGGTAGTGGATACAAAGCCGAATACAATTTCGGATCTGATCCGTATCTCCGGTCTGTCACATGGAACGGACGTGTGGCTGAATAATGCACAGGAACTGATCCGGAGCGGAAAGGCAACCATTTCCACGGCAATCTGTACCCGTGATGATATCATGACCTATCTGATCAACAAGGGGATGGACAGTGAGGAATCATTTACCATTATGGAGCGTGTCCGTAAGGGAACCGTTGCAAAAGGAAAATGTAAAGAATGGCCGGAGTTCAAAAAAGACATGGCAGAACACAATGTACCCGACTGGTATGTCTGGTCCTGTGAACAGATCAAATACATGTTCCCGAAAGCGCATGCGGCAGCATACGTTATGATGGCATATCGTATCGCATACTGTAAGATCAACTATCCACTGGCATATTATGGGGCGTATTTTGGAATCCGTGCAGATGCATTTTCTTACGAGATCATGTGCCAGGGGAAGGAAAAGCTTCAGTACTATATTGATGATTACAACCGCCGTTCTGCGACACTCAGTAAAAAAGAACAGGATACGATGAAGGATATGAAGATTGTGCAGGAGATGTATGCAAGAGGATTCGAATTTGAGCCGCTTGATATCTACAAAGCACAGGCGACAAAGTTCCTGATCGTAAACGGCAAGTTGATGCCGCCACTTTCGAGTATCGACGGTATGGGAGAAAAAGCTGCCGAGGCAGTTGCAGAAGCATCTAAAGACGGAACTTATCTGTCACTGGATGACTTCAGACAGAGAACAAAAGCAAGTAAGACCGTTATTGACACGATGGTAGAGCTTGGGATCCTTGCAGATCTTCCGGCATCGAACCAGCTGTCATTGTTTGATTTTTAGAGTGCCAGATAGCAAAAAAGCAGGAGAAAGATAACAGATGGGAAGAATGAAACAGTCACAGATCACATACTGGTGTCACGAGATCATCCGCTCGCAGGCAGAAGAAGGCGGATATTATATCGATGCGACCATGGGAAAGGGGAATGATACCCTGTTCCTGTGTGAGCTTGCCGGAGAAAAAGGAAAGGTACTTGCATTTGATATTCAACAGGAAGCTCTTGATGTGACGAAAGAATTACTGAAAACGCATGGAAAAGAAATGCAGGCAGAATTAATTCTGGATGGTCATGAACATATGGACCGGTATGCCGGAAAAGAGAGTGCAGACGTGATCTGCTTTAATTTCGGATATCTTCCGGGAGGCGATCATAATCTTGCAACCACATACAGGACCAGTATTGAGGCAATCGGAAAAGGCCTTGGCATATTGAAACACGGTGGTATGATGAGCCTGTGCATTTACAGCGGCGGAGATACCGGGTTTGAAGAGAAAGAAAAAATCCTGCAATATGTGAAAGCACTTCCGGGAAAAGAGTATACCGTGATCGTCAATGAATACTATAACCGGAAGAACTGTCCGCCGATGCCGGTATTTATCTTCAAGGAATAAGTCGGATGATGACAGGAATCGGAAAAGAATAAATCAGAAATGAGGGTATGCGGATGAGAAGAAAAGACAGAGAAGTAACAGAGATGGAAGAAATCCAACAGATTTTTGATGAATGCAAGGTGTGCAGAATCGGGATCATGGATGAGAACGGGCCGTATATTGTGCCGGTGAACTATGGATACGTAAGGGAAGAAGGAAAAGTGATCCTTTATATCCATGGTGCAAGAGAAGGAAAAAAGATCGATCTGATCAGAAAAAATGCAAATGTCGGAGTTGAAATTGATTACAGACATGAACTGGTGGAAGGAGATACCGCATGTCAGTACAGTTATTACTATGCAAGTATCATCGGAAAAGGAGCTGCAAGTATTATCGATAATCCAAGAGAAAAGCTAAAGGCCCTGAATGTTATCATGGAGCACCAGACCGGCAGAACATTTGATGAATTCCAGAAAAATCCAAATCTTGAAAAAGCGGTAGCAATCATTCGTATAGACCTGAATGAGTATAGCTGCAAGAAACATATATAAAAAACCATGTTTCTGCCAAATTAATGCTTTAACTCGCGAAAGTATTGTGTTATACTATTACAAGGTGGCGTAAATGGAATGCCGCTTACACGAAAGGATGGAAAAGAAGTATGTCAGAAAAAGTAATTATGCTTGGAAACGAGGCGATTGCCAGAGGTGCATATGAGGCCGGAGTAAAGGTTTCGGCAGCATATCCAGGTACGCCTAGTACAGAGATCAGTGAGAACCTGGTCAAATATAAAGACAGTTTATACTGCGAGTGGTCACCGAATGAAAAAGTTGCGACAGAAGTAGCGATCGGTGCATCTGTAGCGGGGGTACGTGCGATGTCCTGTATGAAGCACGTTGGATTTAATGTGGCAGCAGACCCTACATATACAGTTTCTTATATGGGTGTAAACGGAGGACTTGTCATTGTTGTTGCGGATGATCCGGGACTTTACAGTTCTCAGAATGAGCAGGATACAAGAATGGTAGCACGTGCGGCACAGCTCCCTGTTATCGAGCCTTCAGACAGTTCAGAAGCAAAAGAATTTATCAAAGTAGCATTTGATCTGAGTGAGAAATTTGACCGTCCGTTTGTTTACCGTACAACAACAAGACTGGCACATTCCCAGGGACTTGTAGAATTAAACGAACGCAAAGAAATAGAAGATAAACCATATGAGAAGAATATCCGCAAGAATGTTATGATGCCGGGAAATGCAAAACTCCGCCACGTAGAGATTGAAAAGCGCAATCTCGAACTTGCGGAAGCTGCTAATACACTTCCAATCAACAAAGTAGAGATGAATGACACAAAGATCGGTGTAATCACCAGCGGTATTCCATACCAGTATGTAAAGGAAGCACTTCCGGAAGCATCTGTATTAAAACTTGGTATGGTAAATCCGCTTCCAAGAAAGCTGATCGAAGAATTTGCTTCAAAAGTAGATACCTTATATGTTGTAGAAGAACTGGACCCGGTGATTGAGACACAGGTTAAATCCTGGGGCATCAAAGCAATCGGAAAAGAAATCTTCACGGTACAGGGGGAATACAGTGCCAATATGCTCCGTGAGGCAATTCTGAAAGAAGAACTTGATATCAGTAAGCCTGCGCAGGCACCGGGAAGACCACCAATCTTATGTCCGGGATGTCCACACAGAGGTGTGTACTATGTACTGAACAAGTTAAAGATTCATGCGGCAGGTGACATTGGCTGTTATACACTGGGCGCAGTAGCACCACTTAGTGTTGTGGATACAACCATCTGTATGGGAGCAAGTATTTCAAGCCTTCATGGTATGGAAAAGGCAAAAGGAAAAGAATATATTAAGAACTGGGTTGCTGTGATCGGCGATTCTACATTCTTACATACGGGTGTCAATTCTCTGATGAATATGATGTATAACAAAGCAACAGGAACCGTCATCATCTTGGATAACTCTACAACCGGTATGACCGGACATCAGGATCATGCGGCAACAGGAAAGACACTGCAGGGAGATCCGACATATGCAATTGATATTCCGGCATTATGTCGTGCAATAGGTGTTAAGAATGTGGTAGAAGTCAATGCAAGAGATATTCAGGCTGTGGAAAAGGCTGTAAAAGAAGAGATTGCCAAAGATGAAGTATCCGTGATCATTACGAAGACACCATGTGTACTTCTGGACAAATCAAAGAAACCGTTATATCAGACGCATACAGATAAATGTAAGAAGTGTGGTATGTGCATGAAACCTGGATGTCCTGCAATGACAAAAAATGCTGACGGAACAGTGTCCATCGATGATACGATGTGTACTGGATGCGGACTTTGTGCAAGCCTGTGTAAATTCGATGCGATTGAGTTAGTAAAGGAAGGTGACAGATAATGGCAACAAAGAATATTATGATCGTCGGAGTCGGCGGACAGGGAACACTGCTTACCAGCAGAATCTTAGGAGGACTTGCCATTACCGGCGGATATGACGTAAAACTTTCCGAAGTACATGGAATGGCTCAGCGTGGAGGAAGCGTTGTAACATTTGTAAGGTACGGAGAACAGGTGGCAGAACCAATCGTAGAAGAAGGGCAGGCAGATGTGATTATCGCATTTGAACGTCTGGAAGCACTGAGATATGCACATTTCCTGAAAAAAGACGGAGCATTGATCATCAATGACTGGAGAATTGATCCGATGCCGGTTGTGATCGGGGCAGCAGAATACCCGGAAGACATTATTGAAACACTGGGGAAAGATCACAAAGTATATACAGTAAATGCAACAGAAGAAGCAAAAAAAATCGGTAATTCCAGAGTATTCAATCTGATTGTGCTTGGAGTTGCAGCACAGCACATGGACTTTACAAAAGAACAATGGTATGAGGTGATTGAAAAGACAGTTCCTCCGAAAACTATTGAGATAAATAAAAAGGCATTTGATGTTGGTTATCATTTATAAGGAGGTACATAAGAGGTTATGGCAAAGGTAGCATTAAAGGACTGGAAAGAACAGATCAGAGATCCTAAGATTGAGTGCATGAGCAGGGATGAGATGACTGCACTTCAGAGTGAACGTCTGGTAAAACAGGTTAAGAATGTATATGATCACGTAGAATTTTATCGCAAGAAAATGGATGATATAGGAATCGAACCGGGAGATATCAAGGGGATTGAAGATATCGGTAAACTTCCATTTACGACAAAAGAAGATTTAAGAGCGAATTATCCATTCGGACTTCTGGCTGTTCCACAGGAAAAGATCGTCAGAGTGCAGGGAACATCAGGAACAACCGGTAAGCTGACTCTTGCTTCTTATACACAGAAAGATGTAGATGTATGGGGAGAATGTGTGGCAAGAGGACTTACGATGGCAGGACTTACTGCAGAGGATCGTCTGCATATCTGCTATGGATATGGCTTGTTTACAGGAGGAATGGGACTGGATTTCGGAGCAAGAAAGCTTGGAGCAATGGCTATTCCGATGTCAGCAGGTAATACAAAAAGACAGTTGATGTGTATGGAAGATTTTGGTGCGACTGCATTTGCATGTACTCCATCTTATGCTTTATATCTGGCAGAAGCTGCCAACGAGGCAGGCATCGTAGATAAGCTTCGGTTAAAAGTAGGAATCAATGGCGCAGAGCCATGGACAGAAGAGATGCGTCTGAAGATTGAAGAACTGTTAAATGTTAACTGTTTTGATATCTATGGATTGTGTGAGATTACAGGTCCGGGTGTTGCACTGGAATGTATCCATCATAAAGGAATGCATGTATATGAAGATTATTTCTATCCGGAAGTATTGAATCCGGCAGATCATACACCATGTGCAGACGGGGAGACAGGAGAACTTGTATTTACCACACTTGTAAAAGAAGGTATGCCGTTACTTCGTTACAAAACAAAGGATCTTACAAGTATTGATCATTCTACGTGTGAGTGTGGAAGAACGCTTCCTAGAATTTCCAAGTTCAAAGGCCGTACAGATGATATGAAGGTTATCCGCGGAGTCAACGTATTCCCGACACAGGTAGAGACAGCCCTGCTTTCTATCGGAGGCGGTGTTGCACCACATTATATGATGATCGTAGATCGTGAAAATAACCTGGATGTACTGACTGTAATGGTAGAAGTAGATGAAAAATATTTTTCAGATGAGATCCGTAAGCTGGATGAACTGAAGAACAAAGTTGCTGCAGTACTGAAACAGGCACTTGGTGTTGCAGTAAGAGTAAAACTTGTAGAGCCTAAGACAATCGAAAGAAGCGAAGGCAAGGCAAAACGTGTCATTGATAACAGAGGTTTATAAACAGGAGGGAATAACATGGGCGTAAGTAATACTGTACAACAGTTATCAGTTTTTTTGGAAAACAGAGAAGGACGTCTGGAAGAAGTATTGGATGTACTGGCAAAAAAAGGTGTGAATATTGTTGCGCTGAGTCTTGCGGATACATCAGATTATGGAATGCTTCGTCTGATCGTTTCTGACCCGCACAAAGGACGTGCAGCATTGAAAGAAGCTGGAATTACAGCAATGCTGACAGATGTTGTAGCACTTCGTGTACCACATGCAACCGGTTCATTGAATAAAGCAATGCATCAGATTGTAGATGGAGAAGTGAATATTGAATATATGTATGCATTTGCAAATGGAGCAGATGCAGCAGCTGTATTAAAGAGTGATGATCCTGGAAGGGTGATCGATATTCTTAAAGGTAGTGGTTTCGACGTGTATAGCGCGGACGAGGCATATCGTGCTAATCAATAGAAGTGAAAGAGGAACAGTATGAGTGTAGACAAAAACAGCGTTTTAAAAAAGTTACGGGAATCGGATGCCATCTATGTATTGATGTCTGATTGTACAAGAATGCCTTTTGTGGTATGTGATCCGGAGACGTATGATGATGAAGTGTTTGTATTCTTTTCAGAAGAAGATGCAATGCGCGGAGGACAGGAATTCCTGAAGGCGAATAATCCGTTAAAAATTTTTAATATTGAAAAAAAATACCTGCTTCCTTTCTATAGCAGTTTATTCCCAATCGGGGTGAACTGTATGGTAATCGGTAAAGGAACAGAAGAAGAGATTGCGATTCAGTTAGGGGAACTGGTTAGAAGACCGGAACAGAAGCCGGGCGAAGAACCGATTGAGAATCCGGAACTTCAGATTACTGCAATGTATTTTATGCAGAAGGTAAGAAGCCAGAAAGAATTAAAACTCACGGATGAAACAAAGGAACTGCAGGAAGAACTGATGGCACATTATCAGAGGGGCAGATATATCACGGCAATCAGTGAAGATAAAAAAATGCCGATTTTGAATAAAGATGACGGACAGGTACTGATGCCGATCTTTACAGACGTTCAGGAATTCCTGAAATTCCAGAATGAGAACAGAGATATGAAGTATACAATGGGAGTTGTCGAAGCAGCCAGAATTCCGGAAGCAATGGGCCCGGAAGTTACGGGAGTTGTGGTTAATCCATTTGGAATTGATCTTCAGCTGAATGTTTCAAGACCACAGAAATAATACTGAATAATACAGAAGAACCGGTCATCTGTGTATCTTCAGATGACCGGTTTGGCAGATATGATAAAAGCCAGATAACTGCAGTTATCTAGCTTTTTCTCATAATCCTCTCTCGTTAAGTCATGTATTACTTTTAAATATTTAAATCCGAAATAGATATATTTTAATATATAAAAGGGACATTAAAAACTTAGATTGTTGCGATTAGAGTGGTGTTACGTTAACAGCCTGTGGGCCCTTAGCACCTTCTGTAACTTCGTATTCCACTTCCTGACCTTCTTCAAGTGTCTTGAATCCTTCCATATTCAGTCCTGAATAATGAACGAATACATCATGACCCTCAGCGTCAGAAATGAAACCGTAGCCTTTTTGGTTGTTAAACCATTTTACAGTACCTTTCATGATTATACCTCCATAAAAATTATTAAATCGTGCAATTTATAAAAGTATTCTATGAATTGCACTGTTGTCAGATTAGCATATATTGATAAAGACGTCAATGAATTTAAGGAATGTTTTTGTGTTTTTATACAAAAAAGTAATCTACTTGACGAATGAACGGCAAACGTGTAAAGTATTATTGTTCATACTAATAAAGGTTTAAAAGGGTTGGAAAACTATGATTACATTGACTGGGAAAAAAATATCAGAAGGAATTGCAATCGGAAAACTTTCCTTTTATAAGCGGGATACAAAAGAGATTCGCAGAATCTATGTAAAAGATGTAGAAAAAGAGGTTATGCGTTTTCAGAAAGCAAGGCAGAAAGCGTTGCAGGAACTGAGGGATCTGTATGATTCGGCTTCTAAGGAAGTAGGTGAAGCGAATGCAGCTATATTTGAGATGCAGCAGATGATCCTTGAAGATCAGGAAATCATCAGGCAGATTACAAATATTATCGTAGAGCATAAGTTGAATGCAGAGTATGCTGTAAAAAATGCGGTGGAAAATGTACTGGCAAGTGCGGCAAAAAGTAATAAAAGTTATGTACAGGGACACGAAGCAGATATTAAAGATGTGTCGACAAGGGTACTTCGGATTCTTGCAAGGGCATGGAAAGATAAGATGCTGACAGATGAACCGTTTATACTGGCAGCCGGTGAATTATATCCAAGTGAGGCAGTAAAGCTTGATAAGAGCAAGATTCTTGGGTTTGTTACCAGATACGGAACAATTAATTCTCATACGGCAGTGCTTGCAAGAACAAAAGGAATTCCATCTGTGATCGGACTGGGAGAGTCTTTAAAGAAAGAATACGAAGGCAAGACCATTATTATCGATGGTTTTGAGGGAAAAGTATATATCGAACCTGATTATACAACGATTTCAAAGATGAAACAGAGACAAGATGAGAATCATACGCAGGTACAGAGTCTGGAACGTCTGAAGGGAAAAGAAAATATTACGCAGAGCGGACAAAAAATTGATGTGTGCGCGAATATCGGAAGCAGGGAAGACATTGAAAGCGTTCTGCGCAGTGATGCGGGTGGAATCGGATTATTCAGAAGTGAATTTATTTATATGGAAAATGGTCCGAAACTTCCGACAGAAGAACAGCAGTTTCAGGTATATCGTCTGGCAGCAGAAGCGATGGGAATGAAAAAGGTTGTGATCCGTACAGCAGATCTGGGCGGTGAAAAGACAGCAGAGTGTCTGGACCTGGGAGAAGAGAATAATCCTGAGATGGGATATAGGGGAATCCGTGTGTCACTGGATAAAGACGAGATATTCAAGACGCAGTTACGTGCAATTTTACGTGCATCTGCTTATGGAAAGATGTCTATTATGTTCCCGATGGTTACAGATGTAAAAGAAGTACAGCAGGCAAAACTGCTTCTGGAAAAGATAAAAAAAGAGTTAAAAGATGAGAAGATTCCGTTTAATGAAGAAATACAGATCGGAGTTATGATTGAAACACCGGCAGCGGTTATGATAAGCGGTGAACTGGCACGGGAGGCTGATTTTTTCAGTATAGGAACGAATGATCTGACGCAGCTTACACTGGGAATGGACAGAACAAATTCTAAACTGGATCATTTTTATAATCCGCATCATCCGGCATTGCTTAAAATGATACGTATTATTGCGAATAATGTACATCTGGAGGGAAAAACAATCAGCATATGTGGTGATCTGGCAGCAGATCTGGACATGACAGAACAATTCCTGCAGATGGGAATCGATGAGTTATCCGTAGCACCAAATCAGGTACTTGCTTTAAGAAAAAAAATAAGAGAGATACAGTAATTTTGTTGTCGTTATCTTATTTTTTGAGAGTATAAGGAGGAAAAGAGAAACATGTTGGAAAAATTATTTAAGCTTCGTGAGAACGGAACCGATGCCAAAACAGAGGTTATGGCAGGTATCACTACGTTCATGACTATGGCGTACATACTTGCAGTCAATCCGAGTATCCTGTCTGCAACAGGGATGGATTCCGGTGCAATCTTTACATCGACAGCGCTGGCTGCAATGATCGGTACATTCTTGATGGCGTTCTTCGCCAATTACCCGTTCGCACTGGCACCTGGAATGGGACTGAATGCATACTTTGCCTATACTGTTGTTCTTGGAATGGGTTATAAGTGGGAAGTTGCATTAACGGCAGTATTTGTAGAAGGTATCGTTTTCATCGTACTTTCACTTACGAATATCCGTGAGGCAATCTTCAATGCAATTCCGAAGAATCTGAAGTCGGCAGTAAGTGTCGGTATCGGATTATTCATTGCATTTATCGGACTTCAGAATGCGAATATCGTAGTAGGAGGTTCTACACTTCTGCAGTTATTCTCCATTGATGGATATAACAGTGCCAAAGGTGTGGAAGCTTCTATGAGTAACGTAGGAATCACGGTCATTCTTGCATTGATCGGTGTGGGAATTACAGGAATTCTGGTAATAAAGAATGTAAAGGGAAATATCTTATGGGGAATCCTGATTACATGGATTCTTGGAATCATCTGTCAGATGGCGGGTATCTATGTAGCGAATCCAGAAATTGGATTTTACAGCCTGCTTCCGGATTTCAGCAAGGGATTCACAATTCCAAGCATCATGCCGGTATTTGGAAAGCTTGACTTCAGCGGAATATTCTCTTTGAACTTTATCGTTGTCATCTTTGCATTCTTATTTGTAGATATGTTTGATACGATCGGAACACTGATCGGTGTGTCTACAAAGGCAGGTATGTTAGATGAGGAGGGACGTCTTCCGAATATCAAAGGTGCGCTGATGGCAGATGCGGTTGCAACAACCGTTGGAGCAGTGCTTGGAACAACAACGACTACGACATTTGTAGAGAGTGCATCCGGTGTATCCGAAGGAGGAAGAACGGGACTGACTTCTGCAACGACAGCTATTTTATTCGGCCTGTCACTGTTCCTGTCACCAATCTTCCTTGCAATTCCTTCATTTGCAACAGCACCGGCCCTGATCGTGGTTGGATTCTACATGCTGACAAATGTGACACACATTGATTTTGATGATTTTTCAGAGGCATTGCCATGCTACATCTGTATTCTGGCTATGCCATTCTTCTACAGCATTTCAGAAGGTATCTCTATGGGAGTTATCTCTTATGTGATCCTGAATCTGATGACTGGAAAAGCAAAAGAAAAGAAGATCAGCGCATTAATGTATGTACTTACGGTATTATTCATATTGAAATATGTCTTTCTGTAAAATATAATAGAAAGAGGAGAACGAAAAGAGATCGGAGTTTCCGGTCTCTTTTCTGGCCTGTCAGGCATTTTACAGGGACTGCCGATGGGAAGATCCGAAAGGCTTATGAAGGAGAACTAAAGTATGAATTTACTTACGATGGAGCATATTACGAAGGCTTATACTGACCGTGTCCTTCTGAATGATGTTGCATTCAGCATCAATGAGAATGAAAAGATCGGTGTGATCGGAATTAACGGAATGGGAAAATCTACGCTTTTAAAAGTGGCAGCCGGGATAGAACCATACGATGAAGGTAAGATCAGTATAGGAAATCAGGTCAAGATCTGTTATCTGCCGCAGACACCGGAATTTGAAGAGGGAACAACGGTGTTGCGTGCGGCAATCGCAGACAATGTGAATGAGCTGAATCAGTGGACAATTGAAGCAGATGCCAGATCCATGCTGAACAAGCTTGGCTTCTATGACTATGACGAGAAAGTAGAGCATATGTCCGGCGGTCAGAAGAAGAGAATTGCACTGGTCAATGCATTGCTTACACCGGCAGATATCCTGGTACTGGATGAACCGACCAACCACCTGGATAATGCGATGTCTGAGTGGCTGGAGGAATATCTGATCGGATTTCGCGGGGCAATCCTGATGGTTACCCATGACCGTTATTTTCTGGATCGTGTGGCAACCAGGATCGTGGAAGTAGATCAGGGGAAATTATACAGCTACCCTGGAAATTATTCGGAGTTTGTCAAGTTAAAAGCAGAACGTCAGGATATGGCACTGGCGACAGAAAGAAAGAGAAAGAGTCTTCTGCGTACAGAACTCGAATGGCTGGGAAGAGGTGCAAGAGCCAGAAGTACGAAGCAGAAAGCACACATTGACCGCATCAAGGCAATGCAGGAGATCAAGGACATTCAGGAAGAAAAGAAAGTGGTACTGGATTCCGTAGCGTCCCGTATGGGAAATAAGACGATCGAGCTTCAGAACATCAGTAAATCTTATGGAGCAAGAAAGCTGATCGATGACTACAGTTACATTTTCCTAAAAAATGACAGAATCGGAATCATCGGACCGAATGGCTGTGGAAAGACGACACTTCTTAAGATTATTAATGGGATTGTAAAACCGGATAATGGCGCGATCGAGATTGGGCAGACGATCCGGATCGGATATTTCTCTCAGGAGAATGAATATATGGATGCATCCATGAAAGTGATTGATTATGTCAAAGAAGTGGGAGAATATGTTACGACATCAGACGGAAAGATCACGGCATCCCAGATGCTGGAGCGCTTCTTATTTGACGGAGCCATGCAGTGGTCAAAGATTGAGAAGCTTTCCGGGGGAGAAAAGAGAAGACTGTACCTGATGCGTGTTTTGATGAGTGCACCGAATGTACTGATCCTGGATGAGCCGACCAACGATCTGGATATCCAGACGCTGACGATCCTGGAAGATTATCTGGATCACTTTGACGGAATTATCATCACGGTATCACATGACCGTTATTTCCTGGATCGTATTGTGAACCGTATCTTCTCATTTGAAGGAGACGGAAAAGTACGACAGTTCGAGGGTGGTTATTCGGATTATCTGATCCGCAAAGAACTGGAAGGTCTGGATACAGAGATGTCATTGAAAGGACATGCTGCCGGGATAGAGGAACAGCCGAAGAAGGCAGAAAGCTCTTCGAAAGACACCTGGAAACAGCGGGAACCAAAGCTGAAATTCACATTCAAAGAGCAGAGGGAGTTCGAGTCGATCGATGATGACATTGCAAAACTGGAAGAAAAGATTGAGACACTGGATGCACAGATTGCAGCCAATGCGACTAATTCGGTGAAATTGCGGGAACTTATGGAGAAAAAAGAAGAGACTGAGAATGCACTGGATGAGAAGATGGACCGATGGGTATATCTGAATGATTTAAATGAAAAGATTCAAGATGCAAAGCAACAGGGATAAACAAGGAGAAAAAGTATATGAACTGGACAAGAGAAAGACTGAAAACAAATGGTAAGATTGCATTTAAGAAGAATTACTGGGCATGTGTGGCTGTAGCAGTGATCATGGGAATCATCACGGGACTTAGCAGCATAAGCGGAGGAAGAACCGGAAGTGGTGCTTCACAGAACAGTCTGTATGGGAATGACGGGTTTTCATTCTCATATCATTACGGATGGGGATTCCCATTTGCAGGGCTGGCAATTGCAATGGCTGCGATTATATTAACGATTGTAATATGGGCACTGAAGATATTCGTGGGAAATCTTCTGGAAGTAGGTGGAAAACGTTTCTTCGTATTGAATAAGACAGAGAATCCAACGGTTGGAACGATGTTTGATGCATTCCGTTCCGGACATTATGTGAATATTGTACTGACCATGTTCTTAAGAGAACTTTTTACATCCTTATGGACATTACTGCTGGTGATTCCAGGAATCGTGAAGCATTATGAATACCTAATGATTCCTTACATTCTTGCAGAGAATCCGGGAATGGACAGAAAAGAAGCATTCCAGATCAGTAAGCGTATGATGGACGGACAGAAGATGGAGACGTTTATTCTGGATCTGTCATTCCTTGGATGGGATATTCTTACGGTTATCACATGTGGAATGGTGGGGATTTTCTACGCTTCTCCATACAAGCAGGCAACTTTTGCAGAGTTATATGCATTTAATAAAGCAAAAGCATATGAGGAAGGATATATCAGATAATGGCGATCAACAAATCAATGAGGCGGGTATTAAAAGCGCTGTCCTTCGACGGCATTGAAGTGGAGGCTTCAAGACACCTGGCGAATTTAAAAGCAATTGATCCGATGAAGATATTTCATAAGACGATTGACTATAAGATTTATAACGGCAATCATCAGATCCCTGTAAGGATATTCCTTCCAGGGGAAAAGATGGAGGATGATCTGCCGGTATTTCTGTTCTTTCACGGGGGAGGATGGGTAACGGAAAGTATTGATAATTATGAAAGAATCTGTGCCCGTCTTGCTTCGGCAACAGATCATATCGTTGTATCGGTAGAGTACCGGCTGGCGCCGGAGTATCCATTTCCCATTGGTTTTTACGATTGTTATATGGCGGCAAAGGCTATGTACACGAACCAGTTTATCTTGAATACAGATCCGGATAAGATTACACTGATCGGAGACAGTGCCGGTGGGAATCTGGCAGCAGCTGTTTCACTGATGGCAAGAGATCAGGGAGAATTCCTGCCGAAGAGACAGATACTGATCTATCCTGCGGTAAATAATGATTACAGTGAGGAGTCCCCATATTTGTCGGTAAGACGTTACGGGACGGAATATCTTCTGACTGCGGGAAAGATGCGGGATTATATTAATTTCTATGCATCGGCAGAAGAAGATAAGAAAAGTAAATATCTTGCACCTCTCATGGAGACCGATTACAGCAACCAGCCGGATACACTGATCTTAACGGCGGAATGTGATCCTCTCAGAGATGAGGGGGAAGAGTATGGAAGAAGGTTAAAAGAAGCGGGCAATAAGGTGGAGGTGCACAGAATACAGGATGCACTTCACGGATTCTTTGCACTGGGAGTAAAATATTACCATGTACAGGAGAGCTTTGCTATTATTAACCGTTTCCTGAGCGGCTATACATCTGATGAAAACAGCCGGAAGGTTAGTCCTGCAAACGAAGAATAAAGCGGGAAAGTAAAGGGGGAGGAGAAAGCCGGTGTTTGAGCAAAAACGTGCTTACTGGAGAAGTCTGGATAATGCGGCAAAGTTATTTTCCGCAGCCAGCAGCCCGAAAGATACCAGAGTGTTCCGGTTCTATTGTGAGCTGAAAGAAGAAGTAAAAGAAGAGATATTACAGGAAGCTCTGAATCAGACGATACAAAAGTATCCCGTATTTTTGTCGGTTATGAGAAAGGGGCTTTTCTGGCATTATCTGGAGAAAAGTGAATTAAGACCGGTGGTAAGGGAAGAATATAAAGAACCTTGCAGCAGCCTGTATGTACGGGATAAAAAGACACTTTTATTTGAAGTGACATATTATAAAAAACGGATCAATTTTGAAGTATTCCATGCGCTGACAGATGGAACCGGTGCAACAGAATTCCTAAGAGAACTGGTGAAGAATTATCTGTATCTGATCCACGAAGAAGATCTGGAGCCGGTGGAGCTGTCAAACCAGTATCTGACGGTAAAAGATCAGGAAGATGACAGTTTCAGCCGATATTATGATCCGGATTTTCCAAGAAAGAAAAAGAAAAAGATCAGGGCGGTTCAGATCAAAAAGGGTGGAAAAGGATATGAAGAGCTACAGATCAATGAAGCTTCCATGTCGGTAAAAGAACTGCTGGGGATTGCCAGAGAAAAGAAAGTTTCCATGTCGGTGCTCCTGACGGCTGCATTTATCTGTGCAATCCATGAAGAAATGAGCCGGATGCAGGAGAAGAAGCCGGTTATCCTGATGGTTCCGGTGAATTTAAGAAAGATTTTTCCATCGGATTCGATGCTGAATTTCTTCGGTTATATAGAGCCGGGGTATCAGTTCGGAGGGGGAAAAGATTCTTTTGAAGATGTACTGGAGGCAGTAAAGTTATATTTTCAGGAGAATCTGTCCAAAGAGCATATGGCAGGACGGATGAATGAACTGATTGCAATAGAAAAGCATAAGATCTTAAAATGGGCACCGCTGGAACTGAAAAACCGCTGTATCCGTGCGGGTGCCAAGATGGCGGAGCAGGAAGTAACCGCCGTGCTTTCGAACATGAGTGTGGTAAAGATGCCGGAAGATTATGCGCAATATATTGAAAAGTTTGGCGTGTATACAAGTACGAACCGAACAGAATTATGTATCTGTTCTTTTCAAGATACGTTATCACTTGGCTTTACATCGAGATACGACAGCACGAATATCCAGCGGAATTTCTACCGGATATTGAAAGAACTGGGGGCTTCGGTCAAAGTGGCAGAACCGGATTTCCCGGAGGATGCAAGACCAAATTATGAAGGAAAGAAAGTATTACAGATCTTTACATTTTGCTGTATTGCAGCGATCGTGATCAGTATGATGACGGATATCATTATATCGCCCGGCGTGCACTGGTCGGTGTTCGTGGCAGCTGGGTGTGCGACGATGTGGCTTACAATGGCAGTCGGTTATGTGAAACGGTTCAATCTGCTGAAGAATGCGGCATGGCAGCTTCTGATCATGTCAGGGATCTGTGTATTGTGGGATCTCGGAACCGGATGGAGAGGCTGGTCTGTGAATATCGGAATTCCGGATATCTGCCTGCTGATCCAGGTTGTAATGTTGATCATATCAGGAATACGTTCCCTGTCACCGAGAGAATATATGATCTATTATGTGATGGCCGCTGTCTATTCGATGATTCTTCCATTGATTCTTTTAGTGACAGGAGTAATCCATTACAAGACTCCATCGGTTATCTGTATCGGGTGCAGTTTTCTGCTGTTGATCGGATTAATTTTATTCAAACGAAAAGAATTTAAAGAAGAAATGCATAAAAAATTCCACGTTGGCTGATACTGATACAAAGGAAAATATTGGTGGCTTTGTGCGGTGCAGGGTTGATTTTGAGAGAAATTCTTAAAAAAATCTTACATCCGTGAAATGGTTGTGATATAATAGGTATATCAAGAGTTTATGTCAGCGCGTTTACAAATTTCATAATACGATACCAGAAAAGATGGCGTGCAGTTCGATATAACTTCGGATTGTGCGCTCTTTTAGCGTTGTCATACATCTGCAGGTTACCATGAGAGAAGTGTTAGAACAGGAGGCAGAAATGTTCAAAATAGGAGATTATGTGGCGCATTATAAGGAGGGCGTCTGCGAAGTAGTAAATATTGGCAAGATTGACATGGGCAGTTCGGACAAAGAGTATTATACGTTAAAACCGGTATATGATGCAGGTGGAACGGTATACACACCAGTCGATAATAAGCGGGATCAGATCAGAAAACTGATCACAAAAGAAGAGGCGGAGAATCTGATCAAAGAGATGCCAAAGATCGATATCATTGGTGTGACAAATGAAAAACAGCGGGAAGGAATGTACAAGAACGCATTGTTACACAATCAGTGCCGGGAGTGGATCTCACTGATCAAGACTTCATATGGAAGAAATAAGAAGAGATTACTGGCGGGAAAAAAGACGATCAACGTTGATGAGAGATATATGTCCAGTGCCGAGAAGTTCCTGTATGGAGAACTGGCAGTGGTGATGGAGATTCCGAGAGATAAAGTCAGCGGTTATGTGAAAGAGCACCTGGATGCGGAGCTGGCATAGGCGAATATAGGAAGAAAAAGAAAACTGCTGATAGCAGGTTCTTACGAATATATGATAATTTAAAAATAATGCTGCAGAACGAAGAAAAGTTTGCAGCATTATTTTTTATACCATAGTAAGCAAGAGAAGTTGCCGGTTTTGTAGATATCGGAGTACAGAATTAATTGGTTTTCTGGGTATCGTTGCTTGCTTTTGCTGCCTTTTCTGCATAAGTAGTAGTTACGAGATCCTTGTAAGGTGCGCGTTCCTTAAGCTCGCCTGCTTCTTCTAAGATATCCTGAAGAAGATCAAAGCTTTCCTGCCGGAAGATCAGATCTTTTTTCCATGTATCCTGCTCATAATAGCGGGAAATGATGGTTGTGATCGTATCCAGTGTGGTCTCTTTGAACTGAGGAGCGATTGCCTGGGCAATGTCTTCCGGTGTGTGGGATGCCACGTAGTCCATACCTTTTTGCAGTGCATTGGTGAATCCCTGGACGACTTCCGGATGTTTGTTGATGTAACTCTTCTTTGCAGAGAAAGCAGTGTACGGAACATAGCCGCTGTCCGTTCCAAGAGAGGCGACAACGTATCCCTTACCCTGTTTTTCAAGATTGGTTGCACCAGGTTCGAATTCTACGGTGAAGTCGTAATCGGATTTGTCTTCTGCGAAGGCCGCCGCAGTAGAACCGAAATCAATATTCTGGTCGATGGTGAGATCTGTAGCCGGATCGATATGGTTCTGGTTTAAGATATACTCAAATACCATTTCAGGCATGCCGCCTTTTCTACCGCCGATGACCTTCTTGCCTTTCAGATCTTCCCATTTGAAATCCTTAATATCTTCCCTGGCAACCAGGAAGTTCCCGGCGCGCTGGGTGAGCTGGGCAAAGTTTACAACATAATCATTCGCCCCCTCGTTATATGTGTAGATAGAAGCTTCCGAACCCATAAAGCCGATGTCGGCAGTTCCGGAGAGGACGGCCGTCATAGTTTTGTCGGCTCCGAAACCAGTCACAAGAGAAAGGTCGATTCCTTCGTTGGCAAAATATCCCTTTTCGATTGCCACATACATCGGAGCATAGAAGATGGAGTGTGCTACTTCATTTAATGTAACAGGAGTCAGTTCCTGTTTTTTAGTACTTGTGGATTTTGAAGTTTTTGCTGTTTTGTCTGATGCGGATTCCGATTTGTCAGCAGATGTACATGCAAAAAGTGAAGTGACAGATAGTGTAAGGAGTAAAAGAAGTGCAGTGATACGCTTTTTCATAAGATCCTCCCGGTGAAATATATTCTATGGTTTATAGTATATTCGGAAAGAAGAAAACAGTGATGGAAAATCGAGAAAATATATCAATAGACAGGATTTGTTTTCCGTCATATTGACACGAAACATACAGCAGAATATACATTATAACAATGTTATATAACATTGTTACGAAACAGGAGGTACAAGTGTCTAAACAGGTAAAAGGTGTTTCTGAAAAGATAGAAGCATGTGCAAAAAAAGAATTTCTGGAGAAAGGATATGTGGATGCATCGCTCAGAACGATCGCAGAGGAAGCGGATACAACGACAGGTTCGATTTATTCGCGTTACGGTGGAAAAGAAGGATTATTTTCCGCTATCGTAGAACCGGTAGCGAGAGAATTTACAGAGAAGTTTGTAAGTGTGCAGGAGAGATTCGATGCGACAGACCCGGATAAGCAGGCAAAACAGGGCGAAGTTACCGCACTGATCGGTCCATCCTTCTGGATGAAGCAACGGCGTCTCTGGATGTAGATAACGAGACGATGATACAGGAATCCCTGTCACGACTGATTAAGAATAAGACGGTCATGATCATTGCACACAGAATGAGAACAGTCACAGATGCGGATAAGATTGTGGTATTGAAAGACGGTGTAGTTGCGGAAAGTGGTACGCCGGAAGAATTGAAGAAGAAAGACGGCATCTATGCGAATATGATGAAGACACAGCTAATGGCAGCAGACTGGAGCCTGTAGATAGCAGAAAGACCAGTGGGGACAGAAAAAAAGCTACTTTTTCACGTCTCCACTGGTCTTTTTTGTTTTATTTTCTATGAATTAGTGGTAAAATATTGAAGTATTAACGAAAAAATGAGAGGAAAAAAGAGTATGAAACAAAAAAATAGCTTTAGCGGGCAGATTGGCTTCGTATTTGCAGCAGCCGGAAGCGCAGTCGGCGTGGGAAACCTCTGGCGTTTTCCATATCTGGCAGCAAAAGACGGGGGAGGACTTTTCCTGATTATCTATCTTGTGCTGGTATTGACGGTTGGTTTTGTGTTACTGACTACAGATATAGCAATTGGCCGCAAGACGGGAAAAAGCGCAATCTATGCCTATGAATCAATGAGAAAAAAATGGAAATTTCTTGGAGTGATCACATTCCTGGTTCCGGTATTGATCATGACTTATTACGCGGTGATTGGTGGATGGATCTTAAGATATATCGTGATCTATCTTACAAGTTCAGGAAAGCAGGCAGTAGCAGATAACTGCTTTACTTCATTTATCTCTTCTCCGTCTTCCGTATGGTATGGACTGATCTTTATGTTCCTGACTGCACTGATCGTATATAACGGAGTAGAAAAGGGAATTGAACGAGTTTCCAAATTTATCATGCCGGTTCTGTTGATCATGGTAATTGGAATCGCAATTTTCTCACTTACATTAAAGACTACGTTGGATGACGGAACGGTCCGTACAGGATTACAGGGACTGAAGGTGTATATGAAACCGGATCTGACAGGAATCACGATTGGACGTTTCCTTCAGATCACACTGGATGCAATGAGTCAGTTGTTCTTTTCACTGAGTGTATCTATGGGAATTATGATTACATATGGATCTTATGTAAAGAAAGATGTAGATCTGAACAAAGCGGTATCGCAGATTGAAATTATGGATACAGGAGTTGCATTCCTTGCCGGTGTTATGATCATTCCGGCAGTATTCGTATTCTCCGGACTGGATGGTATGTCAGCAGGCCCGGGACTGATGTTTGTCTCATTGCCGAAAGTATTCTACTGTATGGGAGTGGTAGGAAGAATCATCGGAATTCTGTTCTTCGTGCTGGCAGGATTTGCGGCGTTAACATCTTGCATCTCGGTACTGGAATCCATTACCGCAAACTGTATGGAATTATTCCACACAGAGCGTAAGAAGACGACCAGAGTGTTATCGGTGATCTACCTGATCGCAACAGCAGTGATCGCACTTGGATACAGCGTCTTCTATGTAGAAGTTGCACTTCCAAACGGAAGTACGGGACAGCTTCTGGATATCATGGACTATATCAGTAACAGCTTTATGATGCCGTTTATCTCACTGTTATCAGCAATCTTGATCGGCTGGATCATGAAACCGTCATGGATTGCGGAGGAAATGGAACTGAATGGCAAAAAATTCAAGCGTAAAAAGTTATATAATGTGATGATGCGTTATATTATGCCAGTCATTATGATGATTTTATTCCTGCAGTCAACAGGTGTGTTGAATTTGATTATGAAATAAGAATATATAGAAATCGTAGTTTGAAAGGAAGTCGGAGAAATCTGGCTTCTTTTTGTAATCTGAGTATCTAGAAAAGTCAATGAAAGGTGTTGGGCGTATGGATTTTACTTTTTGCTATTAACTAATAATTGCAATTGTGTATAGTTTTATGTTAAAATATATTAAATAATAGTAATTTGGTTTAATAAAGTATGCGATATTATAACAGGAGGGGCAATGGGGAAAGGTTGGTACTAGCAAATTAGGAGAGTTATAATGCTATTTTGATTAATCAGAATAAGAATCAGAAAGAACGGATGAAATTATTACGACAGTTAACGGTACAACAATTAAATACATTGGAAGCGGCAAGCATGAATAATCTGATTAAGATCGGAAACGGAGATAGATAAGAATTAACTAAAAATGAAATAAAAAGTAAAAATATATAACCAAAAGGAGAGTAGACTAACATGAATACAAAAGCAGAACATGCAGCAGAATTACACCAGAGAGGATGCAACTGCGCCCAGGCAGTAGCCTGTACATTTTGCAAAGAATTCGGAATCAGTGAAGACGATATGTTTCGTATCGCAGAAGGTTTTGGTCTGGGTATGGGCGTGATGGAGATGTGTGGTGCATTGTCTGGAATGGCAATGATCATCGGTCTTGATAACAGTCAGGGAGGCACAGAAGAAGGATCCAGAACCAAAGGGGATACATATAAGAAGATCCGAAGCAAAGTAGAAAAATTCAAAGAGAAAAATGGTTCCTGCATCTGCCGGGAGTTAAAAGGTGTGGAGACAGGAAAAGTTCTCTGCAGTTGTCCACAGTGTATCGCAGATGCCGTAGCTTTGACAGAAGAATATCTGGCAGAGCAGGGAAAATAAAGTCTGGATAAAATAAAGCTCAGGGAAAATGAAATCCGGGAAAAGTCAATGCATAATGGAGAAAAGAAATGCGATTAAAAAATATATTAATTGTTGTAAAAGATATCGAACATTCCAAACAATTCTATCATGACCTGTTCGGACTGAATACAATTCTTGACAATGACGGCAATGTGATATTAACGGAAGGCCTGGTACTTCAGGACGAAAAGATATGGAAAGAAGTTCTGAATAAGGATATTATTCCGGAAAATCATGCCAGTGAGTTATATTTCGAAGAACCGGATATCGAAGCATTTGCCAGAAAGCTTGAAAAGTTGTATCCTAATGTTAGGTATGTCAACCGGCTGATGACACACAGCTGGGGGCAGAAGGTGGTCCGTTTCTATGATCCGGATGGCAATCTGATCGAAGTAGGAACACCGATGTAAAGAATTTTGGAATGATAACGGAGGATAAGAAAGATGGGAGTTCAATCAATTGATGCAGAAGATGATCAGTTCGCATATCGTTACGATACACAGTTACTGATCGAGAGAAGAGACGAAGATCTGGATGAAGATGATATCGCAGATTATATTACAGAACATTTTGAAGGTAACAGTCTGATCGCAGCAGGTGATGAAGATCTGGTGAAGATTCATTTCCATACGAATGAGCCGTGGAAGATACTGGAGTATTGCAATTCTGTTGGAGAAATCTTTGATATCGTTGTGGAAGATATGATCCGTCAGGCGAATGGACAGCAGGGATAACAAAGAAAGCATTGAAAGAAGATTCTTCCCTGAAATTCCATCTTCAGAACGCCAAAGATCACGGAGTGACACAGAAAGAGATCGCAGCAGTGATCACACACGTGGGATTCTATGCAGGATGGCCGAAGGCATGGGCAGTAGAAGTTTCGGGAGAAGAGACTTCCAATGAATGGTGCGAGGCAGTATCCGATGAAGAATACGGAAAATTGAAATAATCCTACCGAAGTATAAAAAATGTGATAAAATGGTTGCAGTCAGGGAACTGATTGCAGCCATTTTTTTGGTATCGCCATGTGTTCGTAAGGAGCTGCCAGTGGCAGGTCATGTAGATACAAAAGTATGCAAGAGAAGGTGCTGGCGGACGATTCTGAGGATTAACAGAGACAGAACATGAAAGGACAAGAATCATGAAGATAACATCAGTTGCAGTATTAGGTGCAGGTGCGGTAGGTTCCTATGTGATCTGGGGACTTGCGAACCGTGAAGATATAAAGCTTGGCGTGATCGCCGAAGGAGAGAGAAAGGAAAGACTGAGCCGTCAGGGCTGTGCAATCAACGGAAAGGTCTATCATCCGGAGGTGTGGACACCAGAGGAAGCAGAAAATGTGGATTTCCTGATCGTTTCGTTAAAATACGGTGCATTACCGGGAGCATTGGAAAGCATCCGAAAAATAGTTGGAAAAGATACCAGTGTAATGAGCCTGATGAATGGCGTGGACAGCGAAGAGATCATCGCAGAACAGATTGGAAAGTCACACATTCTTCCGGCTGTGATTAAAGTAGCGTCACACAGAGAAGCGGACGGATATCATTTCGATCCGGAGACAACACTTGGGATCATCTTCGGTGAATATGAAGCCCCATACGAAAGTGAAAGGGTAAAGGCGGTGAAAGAACTGTTTGCCGGTACGGGAATCCATTACCGCTCAACGGAATATGCAATAGAAGAAGTGTGGTGTAAATTCCGTCTGAATGTCTGCAATAATCTGCCACAGGCAATCCTGGGAGCAGGTGTTGGCTGTTACCGGGACAGTGAACATATGAAAGCAATTCAGAATGGTTTGAAAAAAGAACTGGAAGCAATTGCAGAAGCGAAAGGAATTGACATCAGTAAAGCGGACAGAATGTCCGGACGGGGAAGTGCGGTTCCGCCAATGGCCCGTTATTCCACATTACAGGATCTGGATGCAGGACGTCATACGGAGATCGATATGTTCTCCGGAGCGCTGATGCGTATGGGAAAAGAACTGGGGATTCCAACACCATATAATGACTATACCTATCATATGATCAAAGCACTGGAAGAAAAGAATGACGGCAGATTTGCCTATACAGGAGAGGAAGAACCAACCTGGTCGAAATAAAAAGTTTGGGGAAGAGATATGTTAAAAAAAGAAGAAATGATTACACTTTTAAAGAATGACGTAGTTCCGGCACTTGGCTGCACGGAACCGGTATGTGTAGCACTGTGCGCAGCAAATGCAGGGAAAATGACGGAAAATAAGATCCGCTCGATAGAAGTGGAAGTAAATGCAGGAATCTATAAAAATGGAATGTCGGCAGGAATCCCAGGCTGTGATTATGTAGGACTTCCATATGCAGCAGCACTGGGAGCATATCTTAAGAATCCGGAAAAAGGGCTGGAACTTCTGGAAGATATCACACCGGAAATTCTGGAACAGATGAAAGAACTGTGCGGTATGGCTGCTGTATCCGTGAAGATTAAAGAGCAGGAGCAGGGATTGTATGTGAAATGTAAGATTAAGACAGAAGCAGATATGATCACATCGGTCATCAGAGGAACACATACGAATCTTGTATATCTGGAGAAAAATGGAAAGATTATATATGAAAAAAATCAGGAAAACGGACAGGCATCAGATAATGCTCTGATTGAGACGTTGAAACAGATGACAATTGCACAGATCCGCCAGGTTGCAGATACAGCTTCAGAGGAAGAATTACATTTCCTGATGGATGGAGTGGAAATGAATGAAAGACTGGCAGCTTATTCCGAAGATAAGAAAGTCGGAGTAGGAATTGCAGATACGCTTCGGAGTGAAAAAGGTTCAGAGGTGTTGAAGAATGATCTGCTGACCAGAATTATGCTGAAAGTAAGTTCGGCAGCCGAGAGTCGTCTGGACGGCTGTCCGCTGCCGACGATGAGCAGTTCCGGTGCGGGAACAAAAGGTTTGGTAGTGATCCTGCCGGTCAGTGAAGCAGCAGACGCATTGGGAGTGTCAATGGAGAAAAAGGTGCGTGCGCTTGCAATTGCTCACCTGGTGAACCGTTATATCAATGCTTATATAGGAAAGCTGTCACCGATGTGCTCCTGTGTCATGGCATCATCAACGGCTGCATCCGTAGGAATTGCTTACCTGCTGGGAGGCAGTGACGAACAGCTTGGGTATGCGGTGCGAAATATGTCCGGGACGGTAACGGGAATGATTTGTGACGGCGGAAAGGTCGGCTGTGCAATGAAGGTTGCAACAGGATCATCGGCAGCCCTGCTTTGTGCGCTGACGGCCGTTCATGATGCGCCGCTTCGTGTGAGTGACGGTATCTGTGCAGAGACACCGGAAGACTGTATCCGTCATATGGCACAGATCGGTAATCAGGGGATGGCGCAGACGGATAAAGAAATCATTCATATTATGGAGCAGAAAAAGTGATGACAGAAAAAGTGAAACAACAGCATATGTTTTCAAATAAAATGATCGCCGGTATTCTGATACCGGTCGTTCTGGAACAGTTATTGAATTCAATTATGGGAACGGCAGATACGATGATGGTAAGTAATATTGGATCTGCAGCTATCTCGGCAGTATCGCTGGTGGACTCTATCAATATTCTTGTGATACAGGCATTTTCGGCACTGGCAGCAGGAGGAGCAATTGTCTGTTCACAGTATATCGGACAACAGAATAAAAAGATGGCGAATGAATCTGCAAGACAGGTGTTATTCATCATCACGGCCATCTCGATCGTAGTCAGTGTGTTATGTCTGGGATTTAAGAAACCGCTTTTGCGCCTGATTTTTGGTTCAGTAGAAGCTGACGTTATGAGAGCCTCAGAGACATATTTCTTTTATACAGCTATTTCATTTCCGTTCATAGCGGCATATGATTCGGCGGCATCCATTTTTCGCGCGCAGGAGAATACGAAGGGTCCAATGCTCATTTCCATGATATCGAATGCGATGAATATTGTTGGAAATGCAATTATGATCTGGATTTTCCATATGGGAGTTGCGGGTGCGGCAATTTCTACACTGGTCTCCCGTATATTCTGTGCAGTGGTAGTATTGATTCAATTAAGAAAAGACCGGCAGCCAATTGTGGTAAGAGATTACCTGAAAATCCGTCCGGACTGGGCGATGATCCGGAGAATACTCGGGATTGGAATTCCGTCCGGTGTGGAAAACAGTATGTTCCAGCTTGGAAAACTGGCAATACAGTCTACCGTATCAACATTAGGTACAACTGCAATTGCAGCCCAGGCAATGACAAATATTCTGGAGAATCTGAATGGAATGGCGGCAATCGGAGTTGGCGTAGGGTTGATGACAATTGTAGGTCAGTGTATGGGAGCGGACAGAAAAGACGAGGCGGTCTATTACATAAAAAAATTAAGTGTGATCGCAGAAGTGGCAATCATTGTAAGCTGCCTGCTGGTATTTGCATTGATCAGGCCTGTGACAGTTCTTGGCGGCATGGAGCCTGCAAGTGCAAAGATGTGTTTCCATATGGTAACCTGGATTACGCTTGTGAAGCCGATTGTATGGACGCTGGCATTTGTTCCGGCATACGGACTTCGTGCGGCGGGAGACGTAAAATTTTCTATGATCACGTCGTGTCTGGTCATGTGGCTGTGCCGATTTTGTCTGTGCGTGATACTGATCCGATTTCTGGGATTTGGACCGATGGGCGTCTGGATCGGTATGTTTGCCGACTGGACAGTGCGTGCAGTAATATTTACATGGAGATTCCATAGCAGAAGATGGTTAAGGTATAAGGTGATTTAAAGATGAAGTAGTGAATGAACGAAAAAAGGAATCGATCAGTGGAACAACAATGGTTATCTGCACAATTTTGTAACCGACCTGACTGAAGAAGGGGCTGGAAGAGAAATCATAAAAGCTGTCGAAGCACTGGCAGTAAATGATCACAAAGAAAGAGTGCGCCTGGACTGTTCCATCGACAATCCATTTCTTAATCAGTATTATGAATCAATGGGGTATGAGATGGCAGGAACCTGCAAAGATGGGGGGGATGAAGGCAATAGGCGTGAAAATATATGGCATTACTATAGAGAAAAATAAATCATAATAAAGAAAATCAAAGGAGAAAAAAATGAACGAATTATATGAATTAATTGAAAAGAAAATAAAGGAATCGGGATATCCACGTCAGATTTCCGGAGCAGATGTATATGATGATATCTGTGATCAGATTGACGGAAAAGAAAATGGGACATATCTGCTGCTTTCGAAATTTGAGGATGATGTGATATTTGAATATCATATTACTATTAATGACGAGGATTTTAATCTGGGAGTTCTGACAATGAAAACACCGGAAGGAACATTCGAAGTAGATTTTGATAAGTAGGAAAAATATCAAAAACAAAAGATAAGTTGGAACATTATTAAAAATTTAGGGTAATACAATGGAAAAATCTTTAGAACCTTCAATTATTACGGTGCTTGGAACAGTGGTATTCCGTGTAATCTGGCTTTTGACTGTCTTTAAGATGGTTCCGACATATGAGATGCTGATGAATGTGTATGTTGCATCGTGGATCTTTACCGGAGGGTTGTTGTTACTCATCTATCTGAAACACATGAGGAAGCTGGAGAAGAAAGCGATAAAGTAGTTGTAGAATTTTAGTTTGTTATTATTATGGCGGTTATCACCAGTCGGTGATAGCCGCCATAATGCATAAAACAAAAAAATCAGACTCTGTCGTGATTGATCTCGCGATAGAATAACCGTGCAATCTCATCCTGTTTATCCGTCTGACCAAGAATCCACATCAGTTTCGCAACAATGGATTCTGTCGTCATATCATCGGACTTAAGGATTCCTTTATGATTATTGAATTTTTTTCCAACCTGATATACACCAAGATCACAGCCTTCTTCCGGCACCTGTGTGGTGACGGCGATCGTCTTGCCGGAATCCACCCAGGAGAAGATTGCCTTTTCAAAGGAATCATCATATTCCGGGATACCGCCGATACCAAAGGTTTCCAGGATGATAGCATCATAGTGACCACTCAGCAGATCAAAAATCTCAGCTTTGACTTCCGGTGTCAGCTTCAGCACAAAGACACGGTCATTAAGACTTGCGTAAGATTTCAGATCTTGCGGAGCAGGACGTTTTTCCGTATAGTAACGGATGATGCGGCTGTCACGGATGATGGCAAGTTCCGGGAAGTTCATACTGTCAAAGGCATCAAAACTTCTGGTGCGCTGCTTGCGTCCACGTGTTCCGGCGACAACTTTTCCGTTAAATACAATGCAGACATTGCAGGAAAGATCGTCGGCAGCATACAGAATGCTCTGGAACAGATTGATCTTCGCATCGGTATAAGGATTGGCCATCGGTTTCTGGGAACCGGTGAGTACAATCGGCTTTACACTGTCCTGAATGAGATAAGACAGGGCAGCGGCGGTGTATGCCATGGTGTCTGTTCCATGCAGGATGACAAAGCCGTCGTAATGATTATAATTTTCCATGATCGCATCGCGGATCATCAGCCACTGGCGCGGGCGCATGTTCGTGCTGTCGATATTCATAAGCTGAAGTATTTCCAGATGACAGATATCTTTGATACCAGGTACGCTGGCTGCCAGTTCTTCGCCTGTTACAGCCGGTGTCAGTCCAAGATCCCCTTCTTTGGATGCAATCGTACCACCGGTTGCTATCATTAGTATGTTTTTCATGATCAGTTACCTCTCAATAATTCATTGTTTTAAACTCTTCTATAAGATTAGTCGTGATTAAGAGGCATGTCAAGGAAAAAAGAAATTTAAACAATGGATTTTAGAGGATTTTATCCGGTGATACCAGATGTATCTTCAGGGGCTTCGTTGTTGTCTTTTATATCGGAAGCCGGAGGAACAGGAGGAAGAAACGGGTACAATTCTTCATAAGAATCAAGTTCTGCTTCGGAAAGAGGGGCAGATGGAATAAGGCCGGTACAATCCTGGGACGAGGCGGCACCGGAAAGATAGTCATAAGAATCAATCAGTTCCTGATTGGTCAGAGGTCTTAGGCGGGTCGATTGTTTTACATCTTTCATAATAAAAACTCCTTACATTCATTAGAAATACGAATAAATAATTGATATTTAGTAAAAAATGATGAAAATATGCTTTCCAGAATAGAATAGGTGGAAAAAAAGAAAATTATACTGTATAATATTTCCTGTTGCAAAATTGTAGAGTGTTAAAGCTAGAAAGAATGAAAGCAACAATCAGATACAGATTAGAAAATAAAGAAGCATGAATAAAAGAACTAAAAAATAAAAGGAAAGGAGTTAAAAGATGAGAGTTGAGATTGACACTCATACACATACGCTGGCAAGCGGACATGCATATAATACAATGAATGAAATGGCAAAAGCAGCGGCAGATAAGGGATTAAAAGGCCTTGCGATTACGGAACATGCACCGGAGATGCCCGGGACCTGTCATTTATACTATTTTCAGAATTTAAGGATTGTTCCGAGAAAGAGATTTGGAATTGAACTTTTATTAGGAACCGAACTGAATATTATGAATGCGGAGGGTAAAGTGGATCTTTCTGAAGATGTACTTAAGACACTTGATATCGCAATTGCAAGTATTCATATTCCATGTTTCAGAGATGAAAGAACTGTAGAGAATGTGACTGCCGCATATGAGAATGTTATGGAAAATCCATATGTTGACATCATTGGACATCCGGATGACGGAAGATTTCCTGTAGATATGAAACGTCTGGTAAGTAAAGCAAAAAAGACAGGAACGTTACTGGAAGTAAATAATTCGTCACTGCGTCCGGAGGGCTTTAGGGAGAATACGAAAGAGAATTGTCTGAGAATGGTAAAGGAGTGTAAAGAACAGGGAGTAATGATCGTACTCGGAAGTGATTCTCATGTGGATGCAGATATTGCAGAATATCCATACGCGGAAGAAATCTTGAAGAAAGCAAATTTTCCGGAGGAACTGATTGCCAATCTTTCACTGGAAAAATTGAAAGCTTGTATAAAATATGGCAAAAAGCTATAGATTTTATGAATTTAGTGTGTTAAAATGTAACAGTAATGAATCTGCTACAAAAGGAGATAATGCTATGAGTAAGAAAATCAGAACAGAGGCAGTTGACTATCTGTTTCAGGGAATTTTAAGCCTCGAAGATAAAGAGGAGTGTTATACATTTTTTGAAGATATCTGTACGATTAATGAATTACTTTCATTATCACAGCGATTTGAAGTTGCAAAGATGTTAAGAGAACACAAAACCTATCTTGAGATTGCAGAGAAGACAGGTGCTTCTACAGCAACGATCAGTCGTGTGAATCGTTCCTTGAATTATGGAAATGACGGATATGATATGGTCTTTGAAAGAATTGGACTTGGGGAAGCCAAAGAAGAAAAAGCAGAATAAGACGTGAAAAAAAGAAATAGGACCTTGTGCCCTATTTCTTTTTTTCGTGTCTTTATTTGAATCTTTCTTATTTGAATTTTTCTTTTCGGAATGAAGCAGATCGGGGAAATTATCCAATAATTTTTCGACAATCTGTTTTTTTACGTAAATATCAAAACTCAGATTACAGATGAATGCAAATAACTGAAGAGAATCTCTGTCATCTTCCGGGACCTCGACAAAGCTTTTTTTTGAAGTATTATAGGAACGGAGGATTTCTTTTTCGAATTCCGGAATCCGTGATTTTTCCAGTTCACATACTTCTTTATAAATAGAAGTGATATCAAAATCTTTGTCGGTATCGAAGTATTTATCTGTAATAGGTGTTAACATGGTTTCAATATCTTTAATAGAAAGAAAATTCTTAAAATAATAGATAAAGATCATTACCAGTAAATGTTCTTTGGAATACTTTTTCTTCACCGGTGGTGGAAGAAGATTATTCTTGGCGTAATTATTGATCATTGTCTTGGTAAGAATCTTATCATCTTCGTGGCGTTTACTGGATGCCAGTTCTTTTTCCATAAAGGTAGTAACCTGATCCATGTACAAATCTATATTCGGAATGTCATCCGGCCTCACGTAATCAATTCGTGAGATGCTTGATAAAATGCTGTTCAGCATATCTTTTGTGTCTATTGTCATTCTTATCACCTCAATGTAATTATTATATAGTTTTGAAAACTAGATAGCAAGCATTTTTTTGAATACAGAAAGGGAAAAATGTTGAAAAAATTTTCTGAAATTTGTGGAAAGTGTTGACATTCTTAAGTATGATGATAAAATATGTTTGAAAGCAAACAATTTGATAACGAACAATTCGAAAACAAACATTTTTTGACAAATAGAGAAAGGATGGTAATGTGAAAGAAGAAGACAGAAAGATTGGCCCGGAAATTCATTGTACAGATCTGAAACTGTCAAGAAATCTGTCAGCACATGTCAGAAAATCCGGAGTGGATGAAGTGACGATGATGCATGGCTGGATCATACGGTATCTGTATGAGAACCGGGAGCAGGATATTTTTCAGAAAGATATTGAACAAAGATTTGCAGTAGGTAGATCTACGGTTACGAATCTGATCCAATTAATGGAAAAGAAGGGATTCGTAAAAAGAGAATCGGTAAAACAGGATGCCAGGTTAAAAAAAGTAATCCTGACAGAAAAAGGGATTGCAAGCCAGGAATCTTTTGAAGATATTGTGGAGCATATCGAAGAAGAGCTTTCCGAAGGAATATCAGAAGAAGAACTTCATATTTTTTATAAGGTATTAGACCGGATCAATCAGAATGTGAAGAAATATGAAGTCAGGTAATCCGGAAAATCGGAGTTATAAATGTAACTATAAAACAATAAATGAAACAGAAAGGGCGTAAATGGAATGATTAAGACATTAGCAAAACAGATCAAAGAATTCAAAGCAGCATCCATTGCAACTCCGCTCTTTATGATCCTTGAAGTATTGATGGAGATGATCATCCCGTTTCTGATGGCATCGATCATCGATAAAGGTGTCAATGCCGGGGACATCCAGCATATTTACAAGGTCGGCGGGATCATGGTCGTTGCAGCGGCCATCGGATTATTCGCCGGAATGATGGGCGGAAGATACGGTGCAAAAGCATCGGCAGGATTTGCAAGAAACTTACGAGAGGCGATGTTTAACAATATTCAGACATTTTCATTTGCGAATATTGATAAATTCAGCACGGCGGGACTTGTAACCAGAATGACAACAGATGTAACCAATATACAGAATGCATACCAGATGATTCTGCGTATGTTCACCAGAGCACCGGCAAGTATGATCTGTGCGATGGTCATGGCATTTACGATCAATGCAAGACTTGCATGCATCTATCTTGTAGCGGTTATTATTCTTGGAATATTGTTATTCCTGATCATGAGCCATGCGACAAAATATTTCCAGCAGGCATTTCCAAAGTACGATGACCTGAATGAGTCTGTACAGGAAAATGTGTCTGCGATCCGTGTCGTAAAGGCATATGTAAGAGAGGAACAGGAGACATCCAAGTTAAGAAGAGCAAGTGAGAATATCTATAACATTTTTGTAAAAGCAGAGACAAACCTGGTATTCAATGCCCCGATGATGCAGACAGCGGTATACACGTGTATCCTGTTAGTGAGCTGGTTCGGAGCAAAGATGATCGCAAGTAATTCCCTGACGACAGGAGAACTGATGAGTCTTCTTACATATTGTATGAATATCCTGATGAGCCTGATGATGCTTTCCATGGTATTCATTATGATCACAATGAGTATGGCAAGTGCGAAACGTATCTCCGAAGTGTTAAATGAGACGAGTGATCTTAAGAATCCGGAACATCCGTTCATGAAAGTGGAAGACGGAAGTATTGAATTCCGTCATGTGGACTTTGCGTATAAAAAGGACAGTGACGAACCGGTACTGGAAGATATTGATCTGAAGATCCGTTCCGGTGAGACGATCGGAATCATCGGAGGAACCGGAAGTGCCAAGACGAGTCTGGTTAACCTGATCAGCCGTCTTTACGATGTGACGAAAGGCGAAGTACTGGTTGGTGGCAAAAATGTCAAAGACTATGATATGGAAGTGCTTCGTAATCAGGTATCAGTAGTCTTACAGAATAATGTGCTGTTCTCTGGAACAATCCTTGATAATCTCCGCTGGGGAGACAAGGAGGCAACTCTGGAAGAATGCAGACACGCGTGTGAACTTGCATGTGCGGATGAGTTCATCGACCGTTTCCCGAAAGGATATGAGACCTATATCGAGCAGGGCGGAAGCAACGTATCCGGAGGTCAGAAACAGAGACTTTGTATCGCAAGAGCATTACTTAAGAAGCCCAAAGTACTGATCCTGGATGACAGTACCAGTGCGGTAGATACCGCAACGGATGCGAAGATCCGGAGAGCATTCCGTGAAGAGATTCCGGATACGACGAAACTGATCATTGCACAGAGAATCTCCAGTGTACAGGATGCGGACCGTATCATCGTTATGGAAGACGGTAAGGTCAATGGATTCGGTACACATGAAGAATTACTGGAACAGAATGATATCTACCGTGAAGTCTATGAATCACAGACCAGTGGTGGCGATTTTGACGAGAAGGAGGGGGAATAAGATGCCGGGACCGGGAAGACAGCCGAGAGGAATGAAATCACAGGTAAAAAATCCGGGTGAATTATTCCTCCGCCTTATGAAATATGTATTGAAAGACTATAAATTCCACTGCATCAGTGTCGTAGTACTGATCGTTGTCAGCGTACTTTGTAATGTGCAGGGAACGATGTTCATGAAGAACCTGATCGACGAATATATTACACCATTTTTATTATCGGATAATCCGAACTTTACACCGCTTGCACATGCGATCGCCAAAGTGGCAGCATTTTATGCGCTGGGTGTACTTGCAACGTTCGGTTATAACCGTCTGATGGTAAATGTGACACAGGGAACACTCCGTAACTTAAGAAATGATCTGTTTTCACATATGGAAAAGCTGCCGATCAAATACTTTGATACCCATGCACATGGTGACATCATGTCGGTATATACGAATGATATCGATACATTGAGACAGATGATCAGCCAGAGTATGCCACAGCTCTTAAACAGTGGGATTACGATCGTCAGTGTATTTATCAGTATGTTGATCTTAAGCATCCCGCTTACTGTCGTAACGATGGTCATGGTCGGAATCATGGTATTCTGTTCGAAGAAATCTGCAGGACAGAGCGGGGCATATTTTGCAAAACAGCAGAAAGACCTGGGAACTGTGAACGGTTACATCGAAGAGATGATGAACGGGCAGAAGGTCGTAAAGGTGTTCTGTCATGAAGAAGAGAATATGCAGAATTTCAAGAAACTGAATGATGAGTTATATATCAGCGCAGACAGAGCGAATACATTTGCCAACTTCTTAGGACCGATCAATGCACAGATTGGAAATATCAGTTATGTAATCTGTGCGATCGTCGGAGGTGTGCTGGCACTTGGAAAAGTCGGAGGATTTACGCTTGGAGGACTGGCGAGTTTCCTGACATTTAATAAGAGCTTCAGTATGCCGATCAATCAGATCAGTATGCAGATGAATGCAATCGTTATGGCAATGGCCGGGGCTGATCGTATCTTCCGTCTGATGGATGAAAAAGAAGAGCTGGATGAAGGCTATGTAACACTGGTCAATGCGAAAGAAGAAGACGGAAAGCTCACAGAGTGTGAAGAAAGAACCGAGCGCTGGGCATGGAAACATACACATCAGAATGATGGCAGTGTGGATTATGTGGAAGTCAAAGGTGAAGTTGTATTCAATGGCGTGGATTTCGGCTATAATGATGAGAAAATTGTATTGCATGGTATCAAATTGTATGCGAAACCGGGACAGAAGATTGCTTTCGTCGGCTCGACCGGTGCAGGTAAGACGACGATTACCAATCTGATCAACCGTTTCTACGATATTCAGGACGGTAAGATCCGCTATGATGGAATTAATATTAATAAGATCAAGAAAGCAGATCTCAGGCGTTCACTTGGAATCGTTCTGCAGGATACACATTTATTCACCGGAACGGTGCGTGACAATATCCGCTTTGGCAAACTGGATGCGACCGATGAAGAGATCGTGGCAGCAGCAAAGCTTGCCAATGCCGACAGCTTTATCCGCCGGCTTCCGGATGGTTATGATACGATGCTGACCGGAGACGGAGCGAACTTAAGCCAGGGACAGCGCCAGCTTCTTGCCATTGCGAGAGCAGCCATCGCCGATCCGCCGGTACTGATCCTCGATGAAGCGACCAGTTCCATCGACACCAGAACAGAACGGATCGTACAGGATGGTATGGATAAGCTGATGCACGGAAGAACAACATTTGTCATTGCCCACCGATTATCAACGGTCCGCAATTCCGACTGCATTATGGTACTGGAGCAGGGAAGAATCATAGAGCGAGGTACACATGATGAGCTGATCGAAGAGAAAGGCAGATATTATCAGCTGTATACGGGAAATGCGATCAGCGCATAAGAACATAAAAAAATAAAGAAAAATAAAAGAGCTTCCTTTGGGAAAATAAGAAAAATCTTATGATCCGGAAGGAAGCTTTTTATCGCCATGCGTTCATAAAGAGCTGCCAGGGGCAGGTTTTCTGTAGTGTCATGTATTCGTAAGGATTTAAAATGTGCCTTGCAGAACACACCTAAAATCACTATAATGGAAACAGACATTCGAAAAGAGGTAGAATGCATATGAGATCAATCATGTTATGTTATAATCTGAAAGGCACGAAAAAAGGCAGAAAGATCGGGATGTTGGGAAGCTTTCTTGGATTTCGTGTAAAATATGTAGAAAAAGAAGAGTATTCTAAAACAATCGGAGTACTGACCGGACTGAAAGAAGAAGTGGCGGAAGAAGCATCTGTGGAAGAAACTTCCGGGACAGACAATGCAAAAAATGAAGAAATGACAGATTTTGAAGAAGAGATGATTGTCATGCTGCTGGCAGACAATCAGACACTGGATAAGTTATTATTCCAGATGAGAAAAGAAAAAGTACAGATTCCGCTAAAGGCAATCGTTACTGCAAAGAACCAGAACTGGACATCAACGGCTCTTTATAAAGAAGTAAAAAGAGAACATGAATCCATGACGAAAGCAGAACAGGCCGGAAAGAAAAAAGAAGAATAGAAAACCGGAAAGAAAGGAAACTATAAGATTGAGTATATACGATACATTAAATGAACAACAAAGAGAAGCCGTATTCCATACCGAAGGACCACTTCTGATCCTTGCTGGTGCGGGATCCGGGAAGACCAGAGTGCTGACGCACAGGATTGCTTATCTGATCGAAGAGCAGCAGGTGAATCCATGGAATATCCTGGCGATCACATTTACGAATAAGGCAGCAGGAGAGATGAGGGAACGTGTCGATAAATTAGTCGGCTACGGTTCCGAAAGCATCTGGGTAAGTACCTTCCATTCCATGTGTGTGCGTATCTTAAGACGCCATATTGATCTGCTTGGATACGATACCAACTTCACGATTTACGACAGTGATGATCAGAAGACACTGATGCGTGAAGTCTGCAAGCTTCTGCAGGTTGATACGAAGATGTTCCGGGAAAGAGCACTGCTGTCAGAGATTTCCAAAGCAAAGGATGAACTGGTGACACCGCAGGAATACAGAATGCGTGCAGAAGGGGATTACAGCCGGAAAAAAATTGCAGAAGTATATGAAGAATATGAAAAACAGCTCCGTTCAAATAATGCGTTAGATTTTGACGATCTGTTGTTTAAGACGGTGCAGCTTTTCCAGACGCAGAAAGATGTACTGGAATATTATCAGGAGCGTTTCCGTTATATCATGGTAGACGAGTATCAGGATACGAATACAGTACAGTTCGAACTAATCCATCTGCTGGCATCCAAGTACCGTAACCTGTGCGTGGTTGGCGACGATGACCAGTCCATTTATAAATTCCGCGGTGCGAACATTAAGAACATCCTGGATTTTGAACATGTATTTGATGATACCAAGGTGATCAAACTGGAACAGAATTACCGTTCTACCGGCAATATCCTGAATGCTGCCAATGCCGTGATCCGGAACAATCATGGAAGAAAAGAAAAAACTCTCTGGACAGAGAACGAAGATGGAAATATGATCCAGTTCCGCCAGTTCGATTCTGCTTATGAAGAAGCAGAATATGTAGCCGGGGACATCAGACGTCATGTCAATAAAGAACTTTGCAGTTACAAAGATAATGCAGTACTTTATCGTACCAATGCACAGTCCCGTATGTTCGAGGAACGTTTCGTCCGTGACAGTATTCCATATAAAGTCATCGGCGGCGTGAACTTCTATGCGAGACGTGAGATCAAAGATCTTCTTGCGTATCTTAAGACGATTGATAACGGAAGAGACGATCTGGCTGTCAGACGAATTGTAAATGTTCCAAAACGCGGTATCGGACTGACAAGTATCAACCGTGTGCAGGAATATGCATCATCCAGAGAATGCAGTTTCTATGACGCACTCCGGGCTGTAGATCTGATCCCGAACATCGGAAGAGGACAGGCAAAACTGGAATCATTTGTTGCGATGATTGAGCATTTCAAAAATGATGTACAGGATATGAGTGTATCCGAACTGATGGAAGAAGTCATCAAAGAAACTGGCTATATCGATGCGCTGATCCATGAATGTGAAAGTGAAGAAGCAACATCAAGAATCGAAAACATAGACGAGCTCCGTAACAAGATTGCAGCTTACGAAGAAAACTGTGAGACACAGAATGAGGCATCGACACTCAGCGGTTTCCTTGAAGATGTAGCGTTGGTGGCAGATATCGACAGTCTGGACGAAAGTACGGATTATGTAGTACTGATGACACTGCACAGTGCGAAAGGTCTGGAATTCCCACATGTATATCTGGCAGGGATGGAAGATGGTCTGTTCCCAAGCTACATGACGATCACAGCCGACGATCCGGCAGAACTGGAAGAAGAAAGACGTCTCTGCTATGTGGGAATCACAAGAGCTGAGAAAGATCTGACTCTGACCTGCGCAAGAAAACGTATGGTGCATGGCGAGACGCAGTATAAGAAAATGTCCCGTTTCTTAAAAGAGATTCCGTTAGAACTTCTGGAAACAGGACCGTCCACAAAGAAAGAGAAGAAAGAAGAAAGCGAACCGGTAAGAGTGAAGACTTCTTTCATGCAGGCAAAAGAAGCTTTCAAGACCAAAGCATTTACCGCACCGAAGCCGGTACAGCAGTTCGGTACACCGAAGGGCGGAAAGCTTCCTTACGGAGTCGGGGACCGTGTGAAACATATCAAATTCGGAGAAGGAACCGTGACTGCGATCACGGAAGGCGGAAGAGATTATGAAGTCACCGTTGATTTTGACGGACCGGGAACGAAAAAGATGTTTGCAGCATTTGCCAGACTTCAGAAAGTGTAGAAATCAGATAAAATATTACATACAATTAGAAAAATGTGTATAGATTTCAGAATAAAAATCTAAAAAAAATAAGTAGTAATACATCATGTAAAGTGATATAATAAACGCAGAATTGATTTGCCAAAAGAGCAGAGGAAAGGACGTGGAAGCATGAGTAAAGTAGAAGATATTATTGCAGCATCCAAGCTTAGCGAACTGATGAATAAAAAAGAAGAGGACAAACACGGCAAGACCGTACTCTGGATCCTGGCATTAGTTGGAGCTGTAGCTGCAGTTGCAGGAATCGCTTATGCAGTATATTGTTTCTTCACCCCGGATTATCTGGAAGATTTCGAAGACGATTTCGATGATGATGATTTCGACGATGACTTTTTCGATGATGACGATCAGGTATAAGAACCGGGCGAATGAATAAGTGAAGAAAGAAGCAGGTTAGAAACCGATCTGATATAAGAAAGGCGACTGGCCTGCTTTTCTCTTGCGGTCTCGAGTGCAATCCAATACAATCCGAAGATATAAATCTATGAACATATAAAATAAAAGGCAAGGTTATATAGATATATAAATAAGTAACGGGAGGGAAAGAATGGAAGAACAGTGTTATGCACTGCTGATCGATGCGGATAATGTATCAGCAAAATACATCAAACCAATATTGACAGAGTTGTCAAAATACGGGATTATTACATACAAAAGAATATATGGAGACTGGACCAGCACGCAGCATTCGAGTTGGAAGGATGAACTTTTAACGAATTCAATCACGCCGATCCAGCAGTTTAGCTATACACAGGGGAAGAACTCAACTGATTCGGCTATGATCATTGACGCAATGGATATTTTGTATACCAATGATGTCGACGGTTTCTGTATCGTATCCAGTGACAGCGATTTTACAAGGCTGGTAAGCAGATTAAGAGAAAGTGGAAAGATGGTCATCGGTATGGGAGAGAATAAGACGCCGGAGCCATTTCGAAAAGCGTGTGATAAATTTACAATCTTAGAAAATCTGATGAGTGAACAGAATCCTGGAACCACAAAGAATGAGACATCACATGACAAACGTAGCAAGGAGAAGATTGAAGATGCGATCATCAAGATGATCATTGAAAACCAGGATATTAACAAGCCGACTGGACTGGGCGAAGTTGGAAGCCGATTGGTAAGTCTGTATCCGGATTTTGATGTACGTAGTTACGGATATAATATGTTGTCCAAATTCCTAGAAGAATTTACAAGGATACAGATGGTAAAGCATGGCAACATTGTGTCTGTTACTTTAAGAGAAGATCAGGATCTGAAGGAAAATATTGACAGCTATGTTGTGCAGATCGTAAAAAAAGCCGGAAAAGCAGGAGTAGAACTCAGTACACTTGGTAATAAAATGTATGAGAAATACAAAGATTTTAAAATTCGCGATTATGGATATTCCCAGTTTAACCAGTATGTGAAGAGTCTGAAACATGTACGGGTAGAGCAGGAAGGAACGATACTGAAGGCCGTGTATAAAGGATAATATGGAAGCTTTTATAGAATACCGGAACAGTAGATGATTTGAAATAAGAGAATAGAAAAAGAGTTACAGCAGAAAGGATATATATGAAAAAAGGACAGGTATACGAAGGAATTATAGAATCCGTGGAATTTCCAAATAAAGGGCGCATATACGTGCCGGAAGAAGACAGATGGGTAGTCGTAAAGAACGGCGTGCCGGGACAGAAAGTAAGATTTTCTGTGAATAAGATCCGGAAAGGAAAGGCAGAGGGACGCCTTTTAGAAGTGGTGGAACCGTCAGCAAGCGAGATCCCGTCAGCCTGTCCACATTTCGGTCAGTGCGGAGGGTGTACGTACCAGAATCTTCCATATGAGGAGCAGCTTGCGATGAAAAATGAGCAGGTGAAAAAGATGATGGATGAAGCGGTAAATGGTGAATATATCTGGGAAGGCATCAAACCAAGTCCGGTCAGATCCGAATACCGTAACAAGATGGAATTCTCATTCGGAGATGAATACAAAGACGGACCGCTGGCACTTGGCATGCACAAAAGAGGAAGTTTTCATGATATTGTTAATGTAACGGATTGTCAGATCGTAGATGAAGATTACAGGAAAATTCTTGCATGTACACTGGAATGTGCCAGAGAATCAGGCCTTCCATATTATCACCGCATGCGTCATGTCGGATATTTCCGCCACCTGCTGGTAAGAAAAGCAGTAAAGACAGGAGAAATCCTGGTGGATCTGGTCACAGCATCCGATACGGCAGAACTCGGAGTTGACCCAGCAGAGGCAATGAAAAAAATCCAGACATTTAAGGATGCATGGCTGGAAAAGATGACAGCAATGAACTTTGATGGAACATTGGTCGGAATCCTGCATACAAAGAACGACAGCCTTGCAGATGTCGTAAAAGACGAAGGAACAGAAGTCCTGTTCGGACAGGATTATTTCTACGAGGAATTACTTGGATTAAAATTCAAGATCACACCATTCTCATTCTTCCAGACTAATTCGCTGGGAGCGGAAGTCTTGTATGAGACAGCCAGAGAATACATCGGAGATACGAATGAAAAAGTTGTCTTCGATCTGTACAGTGGAACAGGAACGATCGCACAGATCCTCGCACCGGTTGCGAAGAAAGTGGTTGGTGTGGAGATTGTAGAAGAAGCGGTAGAGGCAGCAAAAGAAAATGCGAAGTTAAATAATCTGGACAATTGTACATTCTGGGCAGGCGATGTATTGAAAGTCATTGATGAACTGGGCGAAGTTCCGGATCTGATCATGCTCGATCCACCGAGAGACGGCGTGAATCCGAAGGCACTTATGAAGATCCTGAATTTCGGCGTGGAACGTCTGGTATATATTGCATGCAAACCGACCAGTCTGGCACGGGATCTGGAGATGATACAGGGACGTGGATATAAAGTGGAGAAGATCAGCGGGGTGGATTTGTTCCCGGGAACTTATCATGTGGAGACGGTATGCCTCCTCTCTAAGAAATGCCTAGTTTAAGCGGGGGTGAGGGGTATATCTGCTAGAACATATTATGAAAATAAGCCTATAAAATATGTGCATGAAATGAAAAATAGAATACGGGTGTAGTGAAAATCAACCTTTTGGCGTAGTTCGTATAGAGTACGCTGAAAGGTTATTTTTATGGGATTTTGTACGCGGAGAAGTAATAGACTGTACGCCGAAAGTTATGTAGGTTTAGATTGATTTTCGGCGTCTTGGCGCTTATAATAGAAATTAGGATAAAATGTCGCATTTTATAACTTTATTGAGGTAAGAAAATATGGAGTTTATGACTATTAAAGAAGCAGCAGAAAAGTGGAACCTATCAGTTAGAAGAGTGCAGACAATCTGCAATGAAGGAATGATAGAAGGGGCTATGAAGTTTGGTAATACTTGGGCTATTCCAAAGAATGCTGTAAAACCAGCGGATAAAAGAATTAAGTCCGGGAAGTATATCAAGTCCTGATTTTGGGACAACAGATATGGGAGAATGGATTAGAAAGGAAGAGTATGCCTATGTTACCGGAAGAAAAAGCTCGTGTAAAAATTGATAAGCAATTAAGAAATGCCGGTTGGGATATAGTGACTCGAAATGAATATCTGCCTAATAGTATTGATGGAACTGCTATAAGAATTCAATTTAAGATAAGTGGCTTAAGTAAAATTAAAGATATATTAACAGAAATAAACGAAGAAGGAAAGCATGATAGAAATGATGGGTTCAAAACTGCATCAAAAGCATCTCAGTTTGATTTTTTAGATTAAGGCGACTTACTTATAGCTTAAAAAGTTTTTCTTGTTCAGGGCGGAAAAATATTTTTATTAAAGGAGATAAATTATGCCTAAATACACAGATGAAGATATTAGAAATATGAGTAAAATAACATGTAAGATAGCGGCAGATTACCTAGGCATATCCCCTATGGCGGTTAGTATCGGCATGAGAAATGATCTTTTACCGATCGGTTTTGCAATTCACAATGAAGAAAGAGATAGAACATATTCTGAGAGTTGGTCCTATCACATAATTGGTGAGAGATTGATTGCATATAAATATGGGAAAACATCAGAAGTACAAGTTCAAAATATAGAAAAGAGTCTAAATACTATAATAGAACAGTTTGAAGAAATGAAAAAAGATTTGGTTTTTCTATTAAGCGAAAACGAGGATCAGCAGAATTAGAGCTTTATGAATATGCGTTTTCGCTGGGAAAATACAAAGATGTTGACAAAAAATATGCAGGAAAGGAGCTGCCAGGATGGAGAATGAAAAAGGAATAGTTAAATTGACTCGTAAGCAGCTCTATGATGAAATATGGGCTCTTTCAGTTGCAGGGGTAGCCAGAAAATATAACTTGAATTATGGTAAACTGATAGCAACTTGTAAAGTAGAAAATATATCTTTTCCTTCTTCTGGTTATTGGACTAAGAAGAATATGGGAAAAGATGTATCGAATGAGATTGTAGAATTTTCTGGATTGGAAGATACAGAAATTTCATTAATAACGAAAGACGCGGTTGTTAAGCGTATTCGGAAAGCTAAGGCAGAAGTAGTAGAGAAAGTGCATACTGATGTAACAGAAGAATTGGACGTAGCAGTCGAGGAAGATTTATCGCAGAAAAAAACGGAGAATATACCTAAGTGGCCGGATGGAATTCTTGATTATTTGGATGCGACAGAAAGAAATAAAGTATTAGAATATGCGTGCAATCTGCAGATAAGTCAAAGTACACGATTGCATAAAATGTTGGTCCAATACAAGAAGGATATTGCAGATTATAAGTCAAAACTGAAAGAAGCACAGAGTAGACCATACTATAATCCAAGACATAATAAACCAGAAAACGAACCTGCATTCTTTAAGGAAATGTCTGATGAGTGTATGTCACGTGCAATTGCTATATTAGATACCGTATTCAAATCAATTGAATCTTTAGGTGGAAGTATTAATAGTGATTTGTCTGTGAGAATTAGAGGTGATATTGTTAGATTTCGTATGGTTGAGAGTCAAGATCAGGTGAAGCATGAAATGACTAAGCAAGAGGCACAGGCGCTCGTAAAGTATAATGATGATATCAAAAATCATAGATGGGCTTCAAAACCGCAAATAAGAAAGTATGACAAGGTATATAATGGTAAACTTCGTATTGTGTTTGGGGAGCGAAGCTACATTAGAGATAACGATTCTGAAAAATTAGAAGATAGACTGGGTGATATTTTGGTTACCCTGTATGAGAAGGCAGAAGAGAATAGAATTGTACGAGAAGCACGTGAAGAGGCAGAACGTAAGAGAGTTGAAGAAGCGAGACGCAGAGAAGAAAATAGACAAAGAAAAGAACAAGAAATTCGTCTTGTAAAAGAACTTGTAAATAAAGCTGAAGACTATAGAATTGCAAAGGAAATAAGAGAATATATTCAGGCTATGATAGATAGTGGAAATGAAGATATTACTCCAGCGTGGATTGAATGGGCCCGGAAGAAAGCTGACTGGTATGATCCGTCTATAGCGACTGAGGATGAATATCTGGGAAAACGTCAGCACGAAAAAAATGCTGAAGAAAAGGAAAAATCTTTACAAGACAGTATCAGAAAGAGCTGGTATTGGTAAAAATGAATGGAGGCAATTTGATGGATAAAGATCCCTTTAAAGAGTATATGAAACAATCAGAACCGAATAAAAGAGACAAAGGTTATGCCTGGCATACAGCTATCGGACTTCAAGCAGTGGATGGATTAAAGACTTCGAAGTATTTGATTGATACTGCAATAAAGAATATTGAAGGTGATATTTCGATTGATGAAGCGCAAGAACTTCTCAACACGTATTATGAAGAAAATCCAAAAGCAGATATAGAAGACCGTACGGAAGAGGCCGACAAAGTTGCCGTTAGAATAGCAAAAATTTTGTCGGAGAAAGCATTTAGTTTTACTCCGAATGAGTATATCTCTATTCATAAAAAGTTATTTACAGGGATTTATGGACATGCCGGAAAACTTAGAGATTATAATATCACAAAAAAAGAGTGGGTGCTGAATGGAGCAACGATTCTTTATGGAAGTGCATCAGAACTTCGTGCAACCCTGGACTATGATTTTGCAGAGGAAAAGAAGTTTAGTTATAAAAACTTGAGCATGGAAGAAATTATTCACCACCTGGCGTTTTTTGTATCAAGATTATGGCAGATACATGTATTCGGAGAAGGAAATACACGAACTACGGCAGTATTTTTTATTAAGTATCTTAGAACACTTGGATTTGATGCAACTAACGATATTTTTGCGGAGAATGCATGGTATTTTAGAAATGCACTTGTTAGGGCCAATTATAACGATTTGAAAAATGGTGTTCATGAAACAACCGAGTATTTGGAATTGTTTTTAAGAAATTTATTGTTGGATGAGAAGAATGAACTTCATAATCGTACGATGCACATTAGTGGAAGGTTTGCAGAAGTGGACATTGAAAGAGTAAAAGTGGACATTGAAAGCACAAAAGTGGACATTCGAAATAAATTACTTTCTTTCTCAGATACGATTTCAGAAAAAACAATAAATCATACAGTAGAAATATTTTCAAAATGTGGAAAAGAAAATTGTTTCGGAAGAACGATAGTTGAAGAAATTACTGGATTAAAGCCATCAGGAGCTTCCAAGTTAATAAAACTGTTGGTTGATAGTGAGGTAATCGTACCTGTAACAGGACATGGAAAAGGAAAATATCGGTTTCAATAAAAGTGAACATTGAAAGGGTGTTAATGCCATTCGCAAAAATGTCCAAAACAAATCGGCGTACTGATATATTACCAAATTTGGTAGCAGTATTTAGAATAATTTTGTATTATAAAAGTGTTACAAAATATCGGCGTACCCGCCACACGTTTGCAAAGTCAAACGGTCTGTACGCCATGTCTTAACCTTATGATTGCAGATATTAGCAACCTGTCAAAGGGTGTAAAAACTCAGTAACTATGCGGGTTCGCGTACTGTTAAAGCAGTGAAAAACGACACCGCACGTGGAGACTTGTGTGTTGCTACAAAGACGAACTATGTAGAAATCCTTAATTTTAGGCACTTTTTCAAGCATATCGTATTTACAAGTGAGGGCGATAAAACCCGAAATAAAGAGATTAAAAACTATATTAATGTTTCAGTAGTAGTTGATATAGAGTGTGGAGATACAACAAACTAATTCTTATGTTTAAGGGATACCTCGAAAAAAGAGGTATTCCTTTTTCGATGTAAGAAGTTTACAAATACGCATTTAGAATTATAAAAAATGCTATTGAAACGATTATGTATAGGATTTTTTTAAGTAAAGTATGGTATACGGAGTTAGTTAATTACACGAATAAAGGTAATAACGAAGAAGATTGCAAAAAAAGACAATTGTTGTACCTGTTAAAATAATATATATGTGAAAAAATAAGCTTTTTACAATGTAACCTTTTTCCTTATGTAATAGTTGAAATATCTTTGATATTAGGGTGTTTTGTAGTATAATTATTGTAGAAAAATATTACGGATAATAACATAGGAGGGATATTATGCCAGAATTAAAAAACTATCGATTACTTATAAGTCACTCATGGAAGTATTCTACACAGTATGATACTATTCTCGAATGGCTAAATACAGCTTCAAACTTTAAGTGGTCAAACCACTCAGTTTCGGCAGATAACCCATTTAATACGAAGACAAAAACTGCTTTAAAAGAGCAGTTAACACAACAGATACGAGGGTGTAATGCAATAATAGTAGTATCGGGAATGTATACTTTGTATAGTGAATGGATTGATTATGAAATTAACGAAGCAATACGAATGAATAAACCTATAATAGCAATTAAACCGTGGGGAAATGAACGGGTTCCTTTAAAGATACAAAATAATGCCACTGTTTTAGTTGGATGGAATTCTGCTAGTTTAATTTCAACTATAAGGAATTACGCTTTATAATTTTGAAGAAAAGGAGAGTTTATTTGTGTCTAGAAAAATTTGTTTTGTAGCAATGGGATTTGGTAAGAAGATGGACTATCGAAATTCTAAGGAGGTAGATTTAGATATCATTTATAAAAAAGTGATTAAAAATTTATTTGACAGCTTAACAGAATATGAATTGATTAGAGCTGATGAAATTTCTGGCTCAGAAATAATTGATGTTAGTATGTACTCATTATTGTTGAAAGCAGATTTAGTAATAGCTGATATTACAACGATGAATGAAAATGCAATATACGAACTTGGGATTCGACATGCATCGAAACCGTTCTCAACAATTATTATGATGCAGGAAAGTGAGAAAATTCCTTTTGACTTAAATCATTGTAGGATTCTCACCTATAAAGATTTCGGTGAAGTCTTAGATGATGAAGAAGCTGAAAAAATAAAAACAAATCTTCATTCGTTCATCAAAGCAAGTGAAGAACAAAACATTGATAGTCCACTATATACATACTTACCTAATATAGTTCCCCCTAATATATCCGATAGAGAATTAGATGAATTGCTTGATACAGCCAAGACAAAAGAAGAAACAATATCAAATCTTGTGGGTAAGGCGGAAGCCTTAAAAAATGAAAGTAAATTCAAGGAATCAATTTCTGAATGGAAGAAATTGCGGGATATATTACCAAATAACGACTATGTTGTCCAGCAATTAGCTTTGGTGCAATACAAATCTAAGTATCCTAATGCAACTCTAGCTCTTGGAGAAGCCTTGAATACTATACAATCTTTAAATCCAAAAAAATCTTTAGATTTAGAGACTATAGGTATCACTGGTGCTATTTATAAGAATTTATTTAAACTAAATAAGAATTATGATTACTTGGACGAAGCAATAAACTATTATAAAAAAGGATTTATAATAAAAAATGACTACTATAATGGTGAAAATTATTCAAACTGTTTATTACTCAAAACACAAAAACCAGATTTAGAAGTAGATGAAATCGAATATTTAAAATTTGAGAGCAAAAAGGTATGCAGAGAAATTATATCGTTACTAGAAGAAAATATTAGAGACAATGAAATAAATTATTGGATGTATGCAACATTAGCAACTTGCTATCTTTGTCTAAAGGATGAGAAAAACTACCAAAAATATGAAGCAGAGTTTTTGGCAAACACTACTATTGAATGGGAAATAGAAACATACAAGAATACTATTGCTGATACAAAGAAAATACTTATGATTGAATAATAAGAGGAGAGGCTTAATATGGCACATAAATGTTTTATATCTTTTAAAACAGAAGATATGGATTATAAGAAAAAGATTCAAGAAGATATGGATATTGATATGATAGATAAATCATTGGATGAACCCATCAATTCTGATGATGAAGATTATATTATGCGTAAAATTAGAGAGGATTATCTTGCTGATTCTACAGTGACAATTTATCTTATTGGAGAATATAGTGCTGAAAATTCATTTCTACAAGACCAAACATATATTAAAAGAGAATTGCAAGCATCTTTGTATAATGGTGAGAACAATACGAAGAATGGTATATTAGGTATCGTTTTACCTTCTATGTATGACAAAGTATATAAAGGTAAGGAGCAGTGTTCAGTATGTGGAAAGAACCACAACATTGTATGTATAAACGATAATACTACCATAAAAGAGTTTAGTTATAATTATTATATTCCTAAAGAAAGTGGATGTTCTTGGTCAGAAGATGAGCGTTATTGTGTTCTTGTCAAATGGGAAGATTTTAAAAATGACCCAGAAACATATATCGATAATGCTTTCAATAAGCGCAAAAGTGAAATATCCAAAAAAACAAAAGTTAGACCATAGAAATCATGTTTAAAGTAATAAGTGTTCATAACAGTATGTATTAGTATTTTCAAGGAGTAACACATATCAATTTATTACCATTGAATGGTTCTTGATACGTTGTGATACACTTTTATGCAAGATATATGGAACAGCACATAAGCATTAAAATTGAATATCTCATAGAAAAGGAATGCCTAAGATGACGTTCCTTTTCTATTTCTAGCCGTTCTTATTGGACGGTTATTTTATTACCCAAAATGAAAGGAGCATTAGATTTACGAAAAAGACATGGAAATGATTGTGTACGGGATTCTTAGCTCTTGCTTGATTATTCCGGGACTCTCTGAGCCACCTGTCCGGACTTTGAGAGCCACCATTCCGGAGAATGGGAGCCATATATTCCGGTAATTCAGAGCCACCTTATTGGACTCTATTACATATATTTCCTTTATACTGTAAATACACACCTTTGGTGTGAATACAGATAAAGGAGGTTGTAAATTATGACCAAGTATCGTGAAATCCTACGCTTGAAAAGCTTAGGATTCAGTGAGAAGAACATCGCACAAAGTTGCGGTGTATCCAGAAACACAGTCGCCAAGGTTTTGAAAAAAGCAGCGGAAATCAATCTTTCATGGCCGCTGGATTTTGACATGACCGACAGTGCGCTAGAGGAGCTGATGTTTCCTAAAGATAAGTCGGCAACGAATAAACGTATGCCAAACTTTGACTACATCCGCAAAGAACTTCTGCGGAACGGCGTAAACAAAAAACTTCTCTGGGTAGAATACTGTGAGGAGTGCCGCATGAGCAGCGAAGAGCCTCTAATGTATTCTCAGTTCTGCTACTACATCCAGAAGGATGAAGAAAAACGCAGGGCTACCATGCATATTCCTAGAAAACCAGGTGAACAGATTGAAGTTGACTGGGCCGGTGACCCTGCTCACATCATTGATCCGGACACCGGAGAAATCACAAATGCATGGATATTTGTAGGTGTATTAACTTACAGTCAGTATGCTTTTGTAAAAGCATATATGAATGAGAAAACCGACAACTGGATCAAAGCTCATGTCCAGATATTTGATTTCTTTGGCGGTGTCACACCTATGCTCGTTTCTGATAACTGCACAACCGCAGTGAATCATAAAAAGAGTGACTGGTACAACACTGCCTTAAACACAACTTATCATGAGATGGCAGAACATTACAATCTTGCCATCCTTCCGGCCAGAGTCCGGAAACCCAAAGATAAACCGAATGTAGAGGGATCGGTAGGAAAGATATCCACATGGATAACAGCAGCCCTTCGCAATGAACAGTTTTTCTCTCTTGCAGAATTGAATGCTTCAATCCGTGAAAAACTGGATGCCTACAATGCCCGTAAATTCCAGAAAAAGGAATGTAGCAGACTCAGTTTATTTCTTGGGGAAGAAATGCCATTACTGGCTCCGTTGCCTGCTACACCTTTTGAACTGGCTGAGTGGAAACAAGCCACCGTCCAGTTTAACTATCACATCGCAGTAGACAGAATGTTCTACTCCGTGCCTTATCAGTATATCAAAAATAAGGTTGATGTGCGTATAACAGATACAACGGTTGAAATATTTTATAATCACAATCGTATTGCCTCTCACAGACGACTCTATGGACGAAGCGGTCAGTATTCTACAGTGACAGAACATATGCCGCAGGAACACCAGAAATATCTGGAATGGAACGGTGACCGATTCCGTAAGTGGGCTGATTCGATTGGAATTAACACAAGTAAGGTTGTCGATGCAATACTTACCTCCGGCAGGATTGAACAGCAATCCTACAGAAGCTGCATGGGATTACTGAAACTGGCAGAAAAATATTCGCCAGAAAAACTGGAACAGGTCTGCGCTAAGGCGCTCTCTTATTCCGGTAAACCCAGCTATAAAAGTATCAAAAATCTATTGGCTGCAACAAAGGATGCACCTGATACCGAATCAGAATCATTTCAAGCAGTAAAACCACATGGCATAACCAGAGGAGCCAGATACTATGGAGGTAAAAAATCATGACAAATCAAAGTACAATCGATAAACTTATTGAAATGCATCTGACTGCTATGGCAGATGCATTCCGCATCCAGATGGATGATCCTGCAATGAAGGAAGTTCCATTCGAAGATCGGTTCGGCATGCTTGTTGATGTCGAATACAGCAACCGCAAAAACAATCGTCTGAAAAGGCTGAGTTTGAACAGCCAGATGCCAGCATCGCAGCGATTGATTACCATTCTGGACGAAAGCTGAACAAAGCACTGATCAACCGTCTGGCAACCTGTGAATACATTACAGAATACCGAAACATCTTTATTACTGGAGCAACCGGAAGTGGTAAAACTTATATGGCCTGTGCCTTTGGCATGGAAGCATGCAAGCACTATTACTCAGTACGGTATGTACGGCTTCCTGATCTATTATTGGACTTACAGGCTGCCAGGGACAATGGAACTTTCTCGACTGTCCTGAAGAAATACACCAAGCCAATAGTACTGATCATTGATGAGTGGCTGCTTCTTAAACTGACAGAAGCTGAAGCCAGGAATCTTTTTGAACTGATACATAAACGACGAAGAAAATCTTCAACGATCTTTTGTTTTCAGTTCCGTGAAAGTGAATGGTACCAGCAAATCTGTGATGGTGAAAGTACTCTTGCCGATGCCATCATGGATCGTATATCGTATGATTCCTATAAGATCGATATTGAAAGTGTTGACCCATCTAAAGACCTCTCTATGAGAGAAGTATATGGACTGAATCCAGCAATGGAAAAGTAACTTAATAAACAAAATGGGGTGGCTATGTTAGTCCGGACAGGTGGCTCTCGCCACACCGGACAGGCGGCTCTGCCGCACCGTAATATTCAGAGGATACATATCACGTATTTAGTTTACACAGAATTATTTACACACTTTATAGCGCATGGATTGTACCGGAATAGGTTAATCAAGACAAAGCCGAGGTAAAAGGGAAAAATCTTCCAAGGCGGCATTCTTGCGTTGGTTTGCGCCATTGATTCAAGCATTGCGTGATGTGAGAAGTGTATCTTCAACTACGGTGATTACGGGTGTCTCCCCGTTGTCACCTTTTTCGCCTTTCGCACCCTGAGGTCCAGTGTCGCCTTTTTCCCCGGTATCACCTTGTTCGCTTTTCGACTCAGTGTCACCCTTGTCACCTTTTTCCACCTGTATGCCTTTTTCCCAAGTGTCACCAGATTATGATTGGAATGAATTTCTTTTATTTTGAATTTGGATATTCTGTAGGCGGCAGTCTTGTATTTTGGTTTACAATTATGTATGGATTAGGAATGCTGATATCAGAGGCATCTTTTGCGTGGCTTTCCTCAAAATTCACACGAAATCAGATTATAACTGCAGCTACCATCATTAAAGTCATAGGGTATATGCTTTTTATGAGTGTAGGCTACATTTTACCAAAGAGTATTGTTTTACTGAATATCATCGGTTTCCTGATCTTCTTTTCGCAGGGAGCATTCAATATGACGATAATTGTCATGTTAAATAATACCATAGAGTATGATGAAGTCCGGTTTCATGAACGACATGACAGTATTATCTCAGCAGTAAGATCTTTTGCAACAAAGCTGGCCAGTGCAGTTGATCAGGCGGTTGTTGCGTTAATACTGATTATAAGCAATATCTATGCAATCAGTCAGAAAAATATTATTGACGAACGTAAGTATGAAGAACTGGTAGCGGAAATAAAAAGCACAAATAAAAAATGATTCAATAATAAAGCGGAGCAATAGAATGAAAAAAATGAGCAGTTTTAAATACTAGAAACAGATATACAAGAAGAAATAATCTGTTATTGGCCAGAAAAATATGATTATTCAGTTATATCGCCGGGAGATAATATAAAAGTTTATTATAGTGGCGAAATTTGGAAAACGAGTCTTGCACGAATAAAAAATGTAAAAGAGATTGAAAAATAATATCCTTGCAAACAGGGAAGAGCGAATATAAAGAAAAAATTTTATTGATTTTTTACAGAAATTGAATATAATATAGTTGAACAAAGAGATTTGTTCAATTTGAAGTGCGTTGCTACTTTGAGTGCAAGCCTTTAATTTAAGTATTTCACTGCTTTGAATGTGAACCTTTAATTTAAGTGCTTCGCAGCTTTGAATGCGAACCGTTAATTATCAGGGAGATAAGTGTATATCTCCCTGTTTTGCTTTGCTACGGAGGATAAATATGGATTTTTATCGTATAAATGAGAAATACAATCAGTTTCTGTAAAATTATGAAAAAGAGAAAAGAGGAGTTACAAAAGTACCGAATATCAGATATACAGATCGTAATAAAGTTGCTTTTGGTGCGGTTATGCAGATAAATGGAATGAACTATTTTTAATTAAATGTATTTATAACATATTGAAAAATACAGTACATAAAACATAAAAAACCACAAACCCAGATCTCCCCACACCTCTCACAAACTCAAGTGATGTGTCCAACGGGGAGATTATTTTATTGACAAAAAGAAGGAATCCCCCATGAACCAACAAGAAATATTCACATACATCCAAAAGCAATACCCCACCCGAAAGAACAACTTTCATGGAGGTTCAGGTAGAGCCGGACATGATAGGTAACTACAGCGAAATGTAGCACCTGTCATTGTGATCGAGCGTGATCTGGATGTGATGAAGAATGCAGATTACATGATTGATATGGGCCCGGGAGATGGAGATGCCGGGGGAACGATTGTAGCAGCAGGCACGCCAGAGGATATTATGGCGTCAGAACAGAGCATAACCGAAAAATATCTGAAAACAGAAAGAGGATAAAAATTACATGAGAACATATAAAATACGTTTATTAAAATGCAGCGGAAAAGACCAGAAGATATCCGCTTATCTGCAGCTTCTGACAGGCCTCGATAAAGTGATGGCTAACCGCATCGTATCGAACCTTCCAGCCACACTGTTTGATAATCTGGACGAAGAAGGCATGGAATATTTTAAAGAGGCGTTTGATTTTTATGAAGTAGAATACGAGATCACACCACTGGAAGAAACATGTGAGGTGTGCGGCTATCCATCCAGACAGGTCATTGTACTTGGGAGAATTGTAGAATATTATGGTCAGAGAAATGGCTTCTTACAGCTTGCGAAAAAATATAATTTTGAAACGAAGGAAGACCTGTCTATGGCACCATTTCTGATCCGGGATGGTATGGATGCGGAGAAAGCCGTTAAGCTTCAGCAGGAACTGACCAACATCGGAATCCGTTCACAGGTTATCCGCAGCGGAAGTCCGGTGACAGAAAGAAAGCGGAAAAAATTCTTTCAGAGATTGCTCTCTTCGGAAGTATGATCTATAATGAGCGGTGCATGTTTTCTTGTAAAGAGAAAATCATACTGAAAAAGGAAGGACATTGAGAAAGAATGAAAGATTTAACGAAGGGAAAGCCCTCGGCACTGATACTAAGTTTCGCATTACCGATATTTTTAGGAAACTTATTACAGCTGACCTACAGTCTGGTAGATACCAGGATTGTCGGCTCGTTTCTGGGAGAAGATGCACTGGCAGCAGTAGGTGCGACCAGCACACTGAGCGGTCTGATCATCGGATTTTTACTGGGATTATCCAACGGATTTGCGATTATTACCGCACAGAAATTTGGTGCGAAGAACATCGCAGATATGAAAAAGTCCTTTGCAATGTCGCTTGTGATCGGGACTGGAATATCCATTTTATTTACGATAGCAGGACTGCTATTTTTGAAATCGATCTTACATTTCTTAAATGTGCCAAAGCATCTGGTTCCGGTGGCGAAAGGATATATCGCGATCATCATAGCAGGACTGCTTGCAACATTTTTATATGATGCCTGTGCGGCGACGCTTCGTGCAATCGGAGATGCAGTAACACCATTGATCATTCTGGCGATATCTGTAGCACTGAATATCGTGGGGGATCTGTTCTTCGTTGTGGTATTGAAGACTGGCGTAAAAGGAGCAGCAATTGCAACTGTACTGGCACAGATCATTGCATTTGTGATCTGCTGGATCTATATGATTAGAAAATATGAGATATTAAGGCTTCAGAAAGAGGATTTTAAAGATCCAAGTCCAATCATGGTAAAAGAGATGATAAGTGCCGGAATGTCGATGGGATTTATGAGTTCTCTGGTTAATATCGGTACTTTGACATTACAGACGGCGATCAATAAGCTTGGAAAAGACATTATCATTGCCCATACAGCGGCGAGAAAGATCACGGAGATATTCATGATCATGTTCAGTGTATTCGGACAGACGATGGCAACTTACTGTGGACAGAACGTGGGAGCAGGGAAGATCGACCGTGTGAAGAGAGGCATCTGGCTGGCGATTGTCTACACTGCGATCTGGTCAGGACTTACGATCATTGCAAGTTATACGATCGGAGGATGGCTGGTATATCTGGTAACCGGAAGTCATAATAAGACAGTAATCTTAAATGCAACAAATTATCTGAAGTTTGATACGCTGTTTTATATTGTGACTACCTTGATCTGCATTTTAAGAAATGCGATGCAGGGATTAGGGGATCACATTACACCACTGATTTCCAGCGGCCTTGAGATGGCAGGGAAGATCGTGATCGCGGCCACTCTGGTTCCGTGGCTTGGATATACGGGTGTGATCATCTGTGAACCGATCGTGTGGTTCATTATGGTAATCCCGCTTTTGATCCAGACATTCCGGATGCCGGTACTCAGGACAGAAAAGACAGATGGAAAAATATAGAGGGGAAATATAAAAAAATATAAATAAGAAAAATCAATTTGAGAGGATAAGATAGATGGAGATACATATTCTTGATATGATCCAGAATTTAAGAACGCCAATAGGAGATGCGGTTGTTCCGCTCATTACCAGACTTGGAGATGCGGGAATCGTATGGATCATTCTGACGGTATTATTACTGATCATTCCGAAGACAAGAAAGACAGGGGTGATCATGATGGCGGCATTGCTGGTGGATGTGCTGCTCTGCAATGTGCTCATAAAGAATCTGGCGGCAAGAACCAGACCATTCGATGTCAATACAGCAGTACAATTATTGGTCGCAAAGCCGCGGGATTACTCTTTCCCGTCGGGACACACGGCGGCTTCCTTTGCTTCGGTTACGGCATTGTATCTTGCCGGGGAGAAGAAGATGTGGAAAGCGGCTCTTGTACTTGCGGTTCTGATTGCATTATCAAGATTGTACCTGTATGTGCATTATCCGACTGATATTATCGGCGGCGTGATATTCGGAAGTCTTTCCGGATATCTGGGATATAAGATTGTGGAATGGATACAGAAGAAAAAGATAAAATAGAGATAGAAAAAAGAGCAGGGCAGGCAGCATTATGCTGTCTGCCTTGCTCTTTTACTGACTACCAGTGCGATACAGAAGATCGCAGCGGCAAAAAGTAACTGGATTCCATAGTTGCGGTATAAGAGTTGTCTCTGTGCCTGAGTGAGAACAGCAGAGTTATTCAGCAGATTGTTACTGATCTCATACCAGTAGACCGGAAGAAAATGAGCCACGGTTTTCACGCCTTTTCCCATGATATCAAGTGGAACGAATACACCGCACAGGAAGCTCATGCCAAGTGTGACAACATTTACGAGGGCGGTCAGGATATCTTCTTTGGTGATAAATGTACCAAGAAGGAAGGAAAGAGCAAGACCGACCAGAAGCAGGGTCAGACTGTTGAGCATATAATATGGCATCTTTGACGACTGGAAAAATGCTTTCCGGTAAAAGAAGAAAGCAGGGATCCATGTTGTGAGCAGCCAAACGGAGCATCCGACTGCCAGATATCCCAGTGCAAGCTGCAGATTCTGGCTTCTGATGGACACAGCCGAGCAAAGGATTCGCTTTTGCAGATCCGGCTGATGGAATGCGATCATGATCAGTCCCATTACATAACACAGTATGGAGATTAACACATATGGCAGATACTGATACATGTAACCATAACCCGGCGCCTTTTCAGAAGAAGCAGATTTTAACATCGTAACATGAGAAGAACTGTCTGCATGTTTCAGAATATATGCAGCTGCCTCTTTATCGGAATAACCACTGTCTGTCAGGACACGTGCCTGATTCAGATAGGTGTTGATCTGTTGATCGACGTAGTACCCGTCTGTGCTTCCCGGAATCTTGGATACCGGCAATGCCTGATGCTCACGGAGGCAGGAGGTTTTAAAATCTTTCGGAATGGTCACGATATAAGAGACATTCCGGTTAAAGAGTGCGTCCTGGAGTTTCGCAGTGTCATCCGGCATTTGCCTGATGGTATGATACTGTGATAAGTATGTGGAAAGTCCTTTGGAAAGCACGCCTCCGTCATGATCTACCACACCTACCGTGAGTGCTTGGGCATGGAACCCGGTGCCGGAAGTATTGCTGTCGCTGCCGGAGGCAAGGATTCCGATCGTAAGGAAGATTGCCAGATACATAAATACCATCAGGAGATTGCGTTTGGTTATGATTAAAAATCCTTTAAATACTGTCATAACGTTCCCTCCTTATCATGAGAAATGAGAAGCTGATGCAAAGCAGGCACATGATTACAAGAATCAGGATACACCTGCGGTAGCGGACAGCATCATCATAGACACTGAGGCAGTAGAATGCATCACTCAGTACACTGGCAGGATTGATCCGATTGATGACCGGGCAGTGCTGTTCGATCACATTTTTCATTCCACCGAACATCAGGCCTGCAAGGAAACTCGGTAACAGTGTAACGAGGACACCGATTCCGGATTTGACACTGTAGGACAGTTTGCCGGTGCATCCGATCAGGATTCCGAGACAGATACCGATCAGGGTTCCCATAAATGTAATGAGAAGAAGTTTCGGAATGTCATGCCCAAGGCTGATATGAAGTACCTGGGTAAGGTAAAGCTCCAGGATCAGGATGTTGACGAAATGAATACTTTCCAGTACCAGCAGATCGCCGAGAATCAGGGAAAGTTTGTGGGTCGGTGTGATGCTGCGCCGTTCTCCGAGTGCACTTAAGTTCGCCTGAAGCTGAACCGTGGAATGGATGCTTAAGTAGACTCCGCTTAAGCAGGCAAATGCGATCAGTGCGAGAAAATAAGTCAGTGTCGGATCTAAGGAATGTCCGCCTAAGGACTTTTCTTTCACCAGTGTCTGATAGTCGTTCAGGGATGAAAGGGCGTCCGAAAGCTTTTCCGGATGCTGTGTGGCAATATCCCGGATCATGTCAGCATTCTTTTCATAGCTGTCCAGAAGGGAAGACAGAATGCTCTGGTTAATGCCATTGGAAGCAATGGTAAGGGAAGGAACCGACTTCACGTAATAGATGCCGGATATTTCCTCCCGCCGGAGCGCTTTTTTGGCAGCTTTTTCTGTCTTGTAAGAATGGATATCGATCATGTCTTGATCCGTTTCATTCAGAAATGTCAGGAAAGATGCTGCATTTGCGGAACTGCTTTCCACTGTGACGATGGCAACAGGAACCGGTTCCCAGTCGGTCTCTCCGGTTCCTGCAAGACCGGTATTTCCAAAGGACACATAGAACAGGGTTCCAAGGATGAGCGGAAATGCGAGAGCCCAGAACATGATAGAGCGGGAACGTATTGTCTGTAAGAACTGATATTTTAATAAATGTAACATAAAGTGTCCCTCCTTTAATCCCTGAGTTCTTTTCCTGTGATCTCAAGGAAGACATCATTGAGAGTCGGAAGCTCGGAGAAGACGCGTCCGAATGGAATGTCCTGTTCCTGCAGGTAATTCAGTACTCGGATCAGATTGTGTTTTGCACCGCTGCAGCGTAGGATCATTGTCTGATCTTGGTATGATAAGTCAAATACATGTGAAAGGGAGCGGATATCTGCCAGGTTGTTTTTCGTTAACGCAACCGCTTCGATCGTGATCGTCTCACCGGTCTTGATCATTTTTTTTAGTTCTTCGGTTGTGCCGGAAGCAAGTACACGGCCATGATCAATGATCGCGATACGGGTACAGATCTGTTCGACCTCTTCCATGTAGTGGGAAGTGTAGATAATAGTTGATCCCTGGCGGTTGAGCTCTACGATTCCTTCCAGAATCTTGTTGCGGCTCTGAGGATCTACAGCAACGGTCGGTTCATCCATGATGATGAGTCTGGGCTTATGGACAATGCCGCATGCGATATTCAGTCTTCGTAGAAGTCCGCCGGAGAGTTTCTTAGGGCGCATCTTACGGAAATCGGACAGACCGGTGAATGCGATGGCTTCTTCCACGAGTTCTTTTCGTTTTTGTTTGTCTCTGATATAGAGTCCGCAGAAATAATCGATGTTTTCATAGACGGACATCTGCTCGAAGACGGCAACGTTCTGCATGACAACACCGATATCCTGCTTGATATCGTAGCTGTCCGGCTTCATATCCTTTCCAAAGATCGTGATCGTTCCTTTGTCATATTTTAACAGTGCGAGCAAGCAGTTGATGGCGGTGGTTTTACCGGAACCGTTTGGTCCGAGCAGTCCGAAGATCTCGCCTTCTTCGATGTCGAGTGACAGGTGGTCAAGCGCTAACAGATTACCGTAACGTTTTACCAGATTTTCTATATGTACAAGCATAAGATTACCTCCTTGATGAATGTATGTTGGTACTGCAGAAGAAATGGAAGATTACTTTCTGCGGTCATGACATTTGTTACTTGTAGTATAGCGTATGACTGATTATAATGGTAGTGTCATAGGTCATAAATTGAATGTGACAATGTAATATAGGAGCAGAGAAAAAATAAATGAAAGAAAAAAATAAATATACAAAAACAATCAACAGGAAGCAATTCTACCGGAATGTATTCGCTCTGGTCATCCCGATCGCAATCCAGAATCTGATCAATGTCGGAGTCACGGCAACGGATGTGATCATGCTCGGAAAAGTCGGAGAGAAAGTATTATCCGGGGCATCCCTTGCAGGACAGATCCAGTATATCATGACACTGATCTTTTACGGAGTGACTTCCGGAGCAATCGTTCTGACGGCGCAGTACTGGGGAAAGAAAGATACCAGAACGATAGAAAAAGTTCTGGGTATGGGATTAAGTGCCGGACTCATCGTTGCGGTAGTATTCGCAGGAGCAGCTCTTGGCATGCCGGAGACACTGATGCGGATATATACCTCTGATCCGGAAGTTATTGCAGAAGGAGTAAAGTATTTAAGAATCGTAGGATTTTCCTATGTGTTCATGGCGGTGACACAGGTGTATCTGAATATTATGCGCAGTATCGAGAGGGTAATGGTGGCTACATTTATTTATCTGATTTCATTGCTGATGAATATTGTGGTAAATGCGGTCCTGATCTTCGGACTACTTGGATTCCCGGTAATGGGAGTAAGAGGTGCGGCAATCGGTACGCTGTGTGCCAGAGCAGCCGAGACAGTGATGGTTCTCGTTTATGCCATCTTCCGAAATAAAGTAGTAAGGATCCGGCTTAAAGATATGGTGAAGATCGATAAGGTTCTGTTAAAAGATTTCGCAGTTTATTCTATGCCGGTGGTATTAAATGAACTGATGTGGGGACTGGGAACGTCAGCGAATACGGCGGTGATCGGGCATCTTGGAAGCGCAGCAGTGGCAGCTAACTCGGTTGCGCAGGTGGCAAGACAGCTTGCAACAGTCGTAACATTCGGGATTTCCCATGCAACGGCGATCTATCTCGGCAAGACGATCGGGGAAGGCAAGATGGAACTGGCAAAGGCATACGGAAAACGTTTCGTGTGGTTAAGTTTGATTCTTGGAATCCTGGGTGGTGTTCTGATACTGATCTCGGCACCAATCGCCAATGCGAATCTGGCACTGACCGGACCTGCAAAGAATTACTTAAGTTTCATGTTCTTCGTTATGTCGTATTTTACTGTGGCACAGGCATTTAATACCACAATGGTAGTGGGGGTATTCCGTGCAGGCGGGGATACGAAATTCGGATTGATCATGGATGTATCGACGATGTGGGGATTCTCCATTTTACTTGGGGCAGTGGCGGCATTTATTTTGCATGCCAGTGTGCCGGTCGTATATGTTATACTGATGAGTGATGAACTGATCAAAGTACCGATTACTTTAAAGCGGTATTTGACATACAAGTGGCTGAGAGATGTCACAAGGGAACAAAAAGAACTGGAGGAAATGTAAAATGATCGTATTAAGCAAGGAGCAGATCGAAGAAATGGTCGATCCGGATCAGATGATGGATCAGATTGAAGAGGCATACCGGATCTATGGATCAGGCGAGTTCTATATGCCGCCAAGACCAACGGTAGAACATGAAAATAAGCAGCTCATGTATATGCCATGTTACACAAAGGATATCATAGGGACAAAGATCCTGTCGATCTTCCCGGAGAATTCTAAACTGGGATTGCCGTCGATAGATGGTATCGTGTTACTGAATGATTATACGACAGGCGCGCCGCTTGCTGTTATGGACGGGCAATCGGTAACGGCATGGAGAACCGGAGCTGTCGGCGGTGTGGGGATCCGCCATCTGTCAAGAAAAGACTGTCGCACCGTAGGAATCATCGGAGCAGGAATGCAGGGATTCCATCAGGCTGTGTATGCATGTGCGGCAAGAGATATCCATACCGTATATGTGTTCAACCACAGTGACCGTGATCTGACAGATTATCTGGAAAGACTGAAAAAAGCTATTGATAAGGAAGACGTAAAGGTAGTACAATGTAAAGCAGTGGAAGAGCTTGTACGAAACAGTGATATCATCTGTACAACAACTCCTTCTACCACACCTGTTCTTCCGGATGACAAAGAACTTCTGAGAGGAAAATGCATCATTGCGATCGGCTCTTATATGCCGGAGATGAGGGAAATCCCGGATGCAGTACTGGATCTGGTGGACAATGTATACATAGAACTGCCATACGCATGTGAGGAAAGCGGAGATCTAAGCCAGCCCCTGGCAAGTGGAAAACTTACAAAAGACCGCATAAAACTGATGCATGAATATCTCGTATCGGGGGAAAAAGAGATCAAAGAAGGTCAGACAACATATTTCAAATCGGTTGGAATGGGATTATTTGATGTGTGTATCGCACAGAAATTATATGAAGTAGCAAAGGAGAAATAACATTATGAAAATCGTAGCAACAGAAAAAGCACCAAAGGCACTTGGACCATACTCACAGGGATATGTACACAACGGAGTACTGTATACAGCAGGACAGATCGCAATCAATCCGGAAGTGAATGATGTAGAAGCAACTACAATTGAAGCACAGACAGAGCAGGTATGCAAGAACTTAGGAGAGGTCTTAAAAGAAGCTGGAACATCATTTGACAAGGTATTAAAGACAACATGCTTCCTTGCAGATATGAGTGACTTTGCAGCATTCAACGAAGTATATGGAAAATACTTTACATCAAAACCGGCAAGAAGCTGTGTTGCAGTAAAGACACTTCCAAAGGGAGTTCTGTGTGAAGTAGAACTTATTGCGGCTGTAGAGGAGTAAGACAAATGGCAGAAGGACAAAAAACAGGCTGCAGCCCGTCCGATTGTGCGGGCTGTTCCCATGCAGGTGAATGCGGAAGCAAACCGCAGAGTCTGATCAAACCGGAAAATAAAAAATCACACATCAACCATGTGATCGCAGTTGTCAGCGGAAAAGGCGGCGTTGGAAAATCTATGGTTACCGCATCGCTTGCAAGGCTGATGAGAGAACAGGGATTTTCTGTAGGTATCATGGACGCAGATATCACAGGTCCATCCATTCCGAAGATGTATGGAATCCATGAAAAAGCAAAAGGGGATGGAGAAAATATTTTCCCATGTGAGGCAAAGGATGGAACGAAGATCATGTCCATCAACCTTTTACTTCCGGAAGAAGATGATCCGGTTATATGGAGAGGTCCGGTCATCTCAGGTGTTGTCACACAGTTCTGGACAGATGTTGCATGGGGAGAACTGGATTATCTCTTCGTAGACATGCCGCCGGGAACCGGTGATGTACCGCTTACCGTATTCCAGTCCCTTCCGGTAGAAGGCATCGTGATCGTAACTTCTCCGCAGGATCTGGTACGCATGATCGTAAAGAAAGCTTACAACATGGCAGGACAGATGGATATCCCGGTACTCGGAATCGTGGAGAACTACAGTTATCTGGAATGTCCGGACTGCGGACGTAAGATCTCCGTATTCGGCGAGAGCCACATCGACGAAGTGGCAGAAGAACTCGGCGTTCCGGTCATCGGTAAGATGCCGATTGATGCAAGTCTTGCAGAGGCAGTGGAGAATGAGAACTTTGCAGAAGTAAGCAATGATTATCTTGCGGAAGCAGTAAATAAGCTTTAAGAGATGGAGATAAGAAGATGGTATTTGGCAGAGTTGAAATACTTTGACAGGTACCATCTTTTGTGATAAATAATTAACTTATGGATTTACTGTTGACTTAAAGGACATAACCTGTTATGCTAATTGCATAGTTGATAGATGAATTTGTGAGATACCTATGTGCAAAGTGCATAAATGAAGTGGAACGTATTATTTTGATAAAATGCGTAGAAGGAAGCAAAGATACCATGCAGCATAGGAGCCGAAGGGGCATGCAGAAACTCTCAGGTAAAATGGAACGAATTCGGACGACGCTCTGGAGAACAATAAGAATTGTACCGAAGAAGTAATCTTTCAGGTAAAAGGACAGAGGCAGACAAAAAACACTTTTGAAAAGAAAGTATTTTTTGCCTGCTTTTTTAGTGCTCAAAATGGGGAATGGGCGCGAAAAGCAGGCAGATTCCGAAGGAGGTAAAAACAAATGAACAGAATCGAAGATGTAACAAACTACATCACAGAATGTGACAAAGAAGTTGGGGAAGCACTTGCATTAGAGCTTGGCAGACAGAGAAGAAATCTGGAGCTGATCGCATCTGAAAATATTGTAAGCCCGGCAGTGATGCTGGCAATGGGAACCGTACCGACCAATAAGTATGCAGAAGGTTATCCGGGAAAGAGATATTACGGCGGATGCGAAGATGTAGACATTCTGGAGAATCTGGCAATTGAAAGAGCAAAAGAATTATTCGGATGTGAGCATGTATGTGTACAGCCGCATTCCGGAGCCAATGCCAATACTGCAGTGTATCAGGCACTTCTCGAACCAGGCGATACCGTTATGGGCCTGAACCTTGCACATGGCGGACACCTGACACATGGTTCACCGGTGAATTTATCCGGAATCTTATATCATTTCGTACCATATAATGTGAACGACGATGGATATCTGGATTACGATGAGATCCGTAAGATCGCACAGGAATGCAAACCAAAGATGATCGTTGCAGGCGCATCTGCATATCCGAGAGAGATCCGGTTTGACATTTTTGAAGATATCGCAAAAGAAGTCGGAGCGTATTTGTTCGTAGATATGGCACATATTGCAGGACTTGTGGCAGCTGGACTTCACCAGAGTCCGGTTCCATACGCAGACGTAGTAACTACAACGACACACAAGACACTCAGAGGCCCAAGAGGCGGTATGATCATGTGCAAAGAAAAATATGCAAAAGCAATCAACAAAGCCATTTTCCCTGGAACACAGGGCGGACCGCTGATGCACATCATCGCCGCAAAAGCAATCTGTTTCGGAGAAGCTTTAAAACCGGAGTTCAAAGAGTATCAGGAACAGGTGATCAAGAATGCAAAAGCACTTGCACAGGCTATGATCGATGAGGGATTCAACCTGGTAAGCGGCGGAACAGACAACCATCTGATGTTAGTGGATTTGCAGAACATGAATATTACAGGAAAAGAACTGCAGAACAGACTGGACAAAGTCTATATCACAGTCAATAAGAACGCAGTGCCGAATGATCCGGCAAGCCCGTTCGTAACAAGCGGAATCCGTATCGGAACACCGGCAGTGACAACGAGAGGTCTGAAAGAAGAAGACATGAAGACCATCGCAAAACTGATCAAGATGACCGTTACAGACTTTGATACAAAAGCAGATGAGATCCGTGCAGCAGTAAATGAGATTTGTGGTAAATATCCACTTTATGTTTAACAGTTAGTAATGCAACGGATTCGAACTGGTATTGCACTAACACACAGAATGTCAAGGAGGAAAAGACAATGGAATTAAAGACTCCACTTTATGACGCACATGTAAAAGCCGGTGGAAAGATCGTAGAATTTGGGGGATATCTTCTCCCGGTACAGTATGGAACAGGTGTGATCAAAGAACATATGTCAGTACGTACACAGGCAGGACTTTTCGATGTCTCACATATGGGAGAGGTATTATGTGAAGGCAAAGATGCACTGGCGAATCTGAACCAGATCCTGACGAATGATTTTACCAACATGGTAGACGGACAGGCAAGATACAGCCCGATGTGTAATGAACACGGCGGAACAGTAGATGACCTGATCGTGTATAAGAAATCTGATGAACACTACTTTATTGTAGTGAATGCAGCGAACAAGGACAAGGATTATCAGTGGATGTTACGCCACCAGTTCGGAGAAGTAACATTCAAAGATGTATCTTCCGGGTATGCACAGCTTGCACTGCAGGGACCGAAAGCAATGCAGATCCTTAAGAAGCTGACCGCAGAAGAGAATATTCCAAAGAAATATTACCATGCAGTATTCGATACGGAAGTTGCCGGAATCCCATGTATCATTTCCAAGACAGGATACACAGGTGAAGATGGCGTGGAACTGTATCTGGCAAGTGAGAAAGCAGAAGAAATGTGGAATACACTGTTAGAAGCAGGAAAAGAAGAAGGACTGATTCCTTGCGGACTGGGTGCAAGAGATACACTTCGTATGGAAGCAGCGATGCCGTTATACGGACACGAGATGAACGATGACATCACTCCACTGGAGACGGGACTTAAATTCGCAGTGAAGATGGCAAAGAATGATTTTATTGGGAAATCAGCTTTAGAGGAGAAGGGGACTCCATCCATCAAACGAATCGGTCTTAAAGTAACCGGAAGAGGAATCATCCGTGAACATCAGGATGTATACGTAGGAGATAAGAAGATCGGCCATACAACAAGCGGAACTCATTGTCCGTATCTTGGATATCCGATCGCAATGGCACTCGTTGATGCCGATTCTGTAGAAATTGGGGATACAGTAGAGGCTGATGTACGTGGAAGAAGAGTGGCAGCAGAAGTGGTTGCACTTCCGTTTTATAAGAGAGAAAAATAATCTGGGAACATTCTGAAGGAAAAAGAGAAAAAGCAGGGGAAAGAACCTGAGGAAAAAGAAATAGAAGAAAAAGAGATAAAAGGGAAAATAAGAGAATATAAAGGAGTAACATATCATGATCTTAAAAGAAGAATTAAAATATTCAAAATCACATGAATGGGTAGCATTAGATGGAGATTCAGCAGTTGTAGGACTGACAGATTACGCACAGTCAGAACTTGGTGATCTGGTGTTCGTCAATCTTCCGGAAGTAGGAGATATCGTAGAAGCAGGAGAAGTATTCGGAGACGTAGAATCTGTAAAAGCAGTATCCGATGTCTATTCACCGGTAACGGGAGAAGTAACGGAGATTAACGAAGAACTCTTAGATTCACCGGAACTGATCAATGACGATGCTTATGAAGCATGGTTCATCAAAGTAAAAGATGTATCAGCAACAGAAGAACTCTTAACTGCAGAAGAATACAAAGCATTTGTAGAAAGCGAGCAGGAATAAACACAAAGTCATTGAAAGAGGCGGTGAAAAAGCGATGGGAAGCTATGTACCGAATACGTTAGAAGAACGGAAAAAAATGCTTCGGGAAATCGGCTATTCGTCCATTGAGGACTTATTTGCACATATTCCGAAAGAAGTAAAATTAAAAGGGGAACTGAATATTCCGAAGGGAAAGACAGAGTTTGAAGTACGGCGCGAGATGGAACAGATTGCAGAAAAGAACCAGGTGTTCAAGACGATCTTCCGCGGAGCCGGAGCTTACAGACATTTTATCCCGGCAATGGTAAAAAATGTGACATCCAAAGAAAACTTGCTGACGGCATATACGCCATATCAGGCAGAAATCAGTCAGGGAATCTTACAGTCGATCTTCGAGTATCAGACGATGATCTGCGACCTGACCGGAATGGATGTATCCAATGCATCTGTATATGACGGTGCAACTGCAGCGGCAGAAGGTGTTGCGATGTGTCAGGACAGAAAGAGACACAAAGCACTGATCTCAGGAACGGTTCCGCCATATGTACTGGAAGTGGTAGAGACTTACTGCTTCGGAAATGGAATGGAACTGGAAGTCATTCCGGAAAAAGACGGACTGACGGACAAAGAATATTTAAAAGAACATATCGATGCGCAGACAGCCTGCGTATATATCCAGCATCCGAACTATTACGGTAATCTGGAAGACGCAGAAGAGATCGGCAAGATCGCACATGAGGCAGGAGCCAAATATGTGATGGGAGTGAATCCGATTTCTCTGGGAGTAATCAAGACTCCGGCAGAATACGGGGCAGACGTGGCAGTCGGAGAAGGACAGCCGCTCGGACTTTCTCTCGGATTCGGCGGACCTTATCTTGGATTTATGGCAAGTAAGGAAGCGATGATGAGAAAGCTCCCTGGAAGAATTGTTGGTGAGACGGTCGATCATAACGGAAAGACTGGTTATGTACTGACACTTCAGGCAAGAGAGCAGCACATCCGGAGAGAAAAAGCTTCCAGCAATATCTGTTCGAACCAGGCACTTTGTGCACTGGCAGTCGGTGTTTATCTTGCAACGATGGGAAATGAAGGTGTCAGACAGGCAGCAATTCTGTCTATGTCTAAAGCACATTATTTTGCAGAGAAACTGGAAGAGATCGGTCTGACAGTTTGTAACCAGGCAGAGTTCTTCCATGAATTTGTCACCAGATCAGAAGTGGATTCGGATAAGATATTAAGAGCATTGGAAGAAGAAGGAATCCTTGGCGGATATCCGTTAGATGAGCATCATATTCTGTGGTGCTGCACCGAGGTCAATACAAAAGAAGAGATGGATCAGGCAGTCCATATCTTAAGGGAGGTGCAGGGATGTTAATATTTGAAAAAAGCAGACCGGGAAGAGGCTGCGACCTGTTACCGGCATCAGATGTAGAAATCTACTTACCGGAAGAAAAAGATAAAAGAGAACAGCCGCTTCACCTTCCGGAATTGTCCGAAGGTGAATTGAGCAGACACTATACAGAACTCGCAAAGAAATCACACGGCGTGAATGACGGGTTCTATCCACTTGGATCATGTACGATGAAGTATAATCCAAAGATCAATGAAGATATGGCTTCACTGCCTGGATTTACAGAAATCCACCCATTACAGCCGGAACATACCGTACAGGGGTGTCTGGAAGTCATCGGAGAGATTGAAAATTCCCTGTGTGAGATCACGGGAATGGATCGCATGACATTGCAGCCGGCAGCCGGAGCTCACGGGGAGTTCACCGGACTGCTTCTGATCAAGGCTTATCACGAAAGCCGATCAGACGAGAAGCGTACGAAGATTCTTGTACCGGATTCCGCACACGGAACGAACCCGGCAAGTGCAGCGATGGCCGGATATAAAGTTGTCAGCATTCCATCTGCACCGGATGGAGGCGTAGATATTGAGAAATTAAGAGAGGCAGCAGGAGACGATGTAGCAGGACTGATGCTTACCAATCCGAACACAGTCGGTCTCTTTGATAAGAACATTCTGGAGATTACAGATATCATCCATGAATGCGGCGGCCTCTGCTATTATGACGGGGCAAACTTAAATGCAGTTATGGGCACGGTACGTCCTGGCGATATGGGATTCGATGTTATCCATCTGAATCTTCACAAGACATTCTCCACACCACATGGCGGCGGCGGCCCGGGAAGCGGCCCGGTCGGATGTAAGGAAATGTTATCCGACTTCTTGCCATCTTATCTGGTGGAAGGTGAAGAGACGTTGCATCTGGAAAAACCGGCAAACAGTATCGGTGAAATGAAGAGCTTCTACGGTAACTTCCTTGTAGTGGTAAAAGCACTGACTTATATCAAGACACTCGGAAGAGAGGGTATTCCGGAGGCAAGTCGGAATGCAGTACTGAATGCCAACTATATGATGAATAAGTTAAAAGATCTGTATCCGATGGCTTATGATGAGATCTGTATGCATGAATTTGTTATGAGTCTTGCAGATCTGAAAAAGAAGACCGGTATCTCGGCAATGGATATTGCAAAAGGTCTGCTGGACAATGGTATTCATCCGCCTACAATGTATTTCCCATTGATCGTGGATGAAGCACTGATGGTAGAGCCAACCGAGACCGAATCGAAAGAAACACTGGACGATGCAATCGCAGTATTCCGCAAATTATATGAACTGGCAGAGACAGATCCTGAAAAGTTACATCAGGCACCTGTGACAACTCCGGTTACAAGACTGGATGAGGTCAATGCGGCAAGACATCCGCATCTGAGGTATGTGTTTTAAGGAAAAGTGAAGAGAGGAACAGTTATGGTCACAAAGCTTACATATATAGAAAGCGATCAGGTGAACCCATATAAGAATCTTGCAGTGGAGGAGTATTTACTCCTCCACTGTGAGGATAAAGAGTGTATTTTGTATCTCTGGCAGAATCAGAATACCGTTGTAATCGGGCGTAACCAGAACGCATGGAAAGAATGTAAAGTTACAAAATTAGAAGAAGAGAATGGTCATCTTGCGAGAAGACTTTCCGGTGGCGGAGCAGTCTATCATGATCTGGGAAATCTGAACTTTACATTTTTGGTAAATAAAGATGAATATAGTCTGGAAAAACAGTTACAGGTAATCATAAATGCAATGGGACGGTTGGGATTGAAAGCAGAAAAATCCGGAAGAAACGACATCCTGATCGATGGAAAGAAATTCTCCGGTAATGCATTTTATGAGCAGGAAAAACACTGCTATCATCACGGAACCATTATGGTAGATGTAAACAAGGAAATACTGTCCCGGTATCTGACCGTATCCAAAGATAAGTTGAAATCCAAAGGTGTGGATTCTGTGAAATCCAGAGTGACAAATCTGAGGGAATATCTTCCGGAACTGACACTGGAAGAGTTAAAGAAGGCACTTCGCGAATCTTTTGAAGAGGTTTATAATCTGAAATCGGAAGAAAAGAAGATGGAAGATTTGGATGCAGATGAGGTTGAAGAAAAGAAAGCACATTTTTCATCCTGGAAATGGCTGTATGGAAGAAAACTGGACTTCCAGTACGAGCTGAGTCACAGATTTGCATGGGGCGGGATTACTATGCAGTTTCAGGTAGATGCAGGAAAGATCAAGGATGTGGAAGTCTATTCCGATGCGCTGAACATTGAACTGGCGGAGGCAATTCCAAAATTTTTAAAAGGAATCAAATACCGAAAAGAAACCATGTGTGTGCAGCTTGGATTATTCTGGTCGAAGGATGAGAATGTCGAAAATATGATGAATGATGTGATTGCCTGGATTCAGGAAACGGATTTATAAGAATGATAAGAAAACCTTGTAAAGATCACAGATTTTACAGGAGGAAAATGAAATGAGCGGAAAATATGATGTTGTGGTAATCGGCGCCGGACCGGGGGGATATGTGGCTGCGATCAAAGCTGCAAAGCTCGGGCTTAAGACGGCAATTATAGAAGAACGAAGAGCCGGTGGAACCTGTCTGAACCGTGGATGTATTCCGGCAAAAGCAATGATCCATGCGTCTTCGTTATACAGAGAAATGCAGGAGGCAGAACGGTTCGGAATATCAGCTTCGGATGTAACATATGATTATGGAAAAATTGTTGCTTATAAAGAAGAAACAACGGACAAACTGGTGCAGGGAGTCGAGCAACTTCTGAAGGCAAATGGCGTAGACGTATACGATGGAAAAGGTACGCTTCTGGAAGAAAAGAAAGTGCGGATCAGGAAAGAACAGGAAGATGTTGTGCTAGAAGGGGAAAATATTATCCTTGCCAGCGGTTCCAAACCATTAATACTTCCAATTCCAGGAATGGATAGTGAAAGAGTCCTGACCAGTGATGCACTCTTTGCGATGAAAGAAGCTCCGAAGAGTCTGATCATTATCGGAGGCGGTGTTATCAGTGTGGAATTTGCCACAGTATATGCGAACCTTGGATGCAAGATTACAATCCTGGAAGCAATGCCAAAGTTAGTACCGAATATGGATAAAGAGATCAGTCAGAATCTGAAGATGATCTTGAAAAAGAGAGGTATTGATATTCATACTTCGGCTGCAGTACAGGGGGTAACAACAGAAGACGGAACCTGTACCTGTCACTATATAGAGAAGGATCAGGAACAGGAAGTAACGGCAGATTACGTTTTGTGTGCAGTAGGACGTTGCCCGAATACGGATGGTCTGTTTGGGGAAAATGTAAAACCAGATATGGAGCGCGGCCGTGTGCTGGTGAATGCGAACTTTGAATCCAGCATCCCGGGGGTCTATGCAATCGGTGATCTGATCTTTGGTGCACAGCTTGCACATGCGGCAAGTGCCCAGGGAATCGTGGTAGCAGAAAAACTTGCCGGAAAAGAACCATCCATAGATCTGAGTATTGTTCCGGGATGTGTCTATACAGATCCGGAGATCGCATCTGCAGGAATGACAGAAGATCAGGCAAAAGAAAATGGAATTGCTGTAAAATGCGGCAAGTTCATCATGAGTGCAAATGGAAAATCTATCATTACGCAGGAAGAACGGGGCTTCATCAAAGTCGTAGCAGACGAAGCAACCGGCAAGGTCCTGGGAGCTCAGATGATGTGTGCCAGAGCAACGGATATGATCGGAGAATTTGTGACTGCAATTACAAATGGGCTGACTGTAGAGCAGATGCTTAAAGGAATGCGGTCGCATCCGACTTATAATGAAGGAATCGGGGAAGCACTCGAGGAACTCGAAGGCGGCGCAGTGCATGTGGTGCCGAGGAAGAAAAAATAAATTTGGGATTTAATTCAGGAAGGCATGATTACCCGGACCTGCATAAAAAGTAGGAAGCTGTTCCTGTTCAGGTTCCGTCGGTGGGAAATACTAAAGCGTCAAAATTATGCTAAAAACGGGCTTCCGAAATTTGCAACTCGCCATTCGGCTTAAACAGGCAAATTTCGAAAACCCAACGCATAATTTTGACGCTTAACTATTTCCAACACCTTCTTCACATTCACTGGAACAGATTCCTACTTTTTATTCCGTGGGTATCAAATGCCTTAAGAATGAAATTAAATCCCAGTTTCATGGAAGCTAATCAATAGTAATAAGATAAAGATGCTTTAGGTATGAATTATTATTGCAAAATGAAACGTGTAAATTTATAATGAAAGTAGAATTGGATGAAAGATAATGAGAAGACTAAGAAAAATATTGGGAGGACGTTGAAGATGACGACATCAAAGGAAGAATTATTGAATAAACTTTCAGAATGTGTTCTGGAAATGGAGGATGAAGAGGTTGTTGATGTAGCGGAAGAATATATTGAAGCAGGTTATCCGGCACTGGATGGAATCATGGAAGGTCTGGTAGATGGTATGAATAAGGCCAGTGAGTTGTTTGAAGAGGAAGAGTATTTTGTGACAGATATTCTGTTGTGTTCCGATGCAATGTATGCCGGACTGGAGGTATTAAGACCATATCTGCCGGATGAAGAGGAACAGGCTGCAAAACCGATTGCAGTTATCGGAGTGGTAGAAGGGGATACGCATGATATTGGAAAGAATCTGGTTAAGATTATGATGGAAACTGCAGGATTTGAGATGCATGATCTTGGAAGAGATGTGCCGGCGGAAGAATTTGTGAATCAGGCAGAAGCATTAAAGGCACAACTGGTGTGCATTTCCACATTGATGACGACCACAATGAGCGGTATGGAAGATATCATCGAACTTTTGAAAGAAAGAGGAATCCGGGATAATGTGAAAGTCATGGTCGGGGGAAGTCCGGTATCGAAGAAATATGCAAATGATATCGGAGCGGATGGCTATTCTGTTAATGCAGTAGAAGCAGTCAGAGTTGCAAAAGAATTACTGAATATTGCATAGTATGTTATGAAAGTGAGCACGTTAAGGTTGTAAAGTTATTCATTCGAATAGAAGATATCAGATAGGAAAAAAAGTAATCAATGAATGAAAAAGAAAGACTAAAAAAAGCGTTACATCATGAAAAGACAGACCGGCCGCCATGTATCTGTCCGGGCGGAATGATGAATATGATCACGACAGATTTGATGGACAAATCTGGGATTACATGGCCGGAAGCACATCTGAATGCAGAGATGATGGCGGATCTTGCACAGGCCAATTATGAAAATGGCTGTTTTGAGAATGTAGGTGTTCCATTCTGCATGACGATCGAGGCAGAGTCCATGGGTGCAAAAGTCACATTGGGAGACAGGGTGCATGAGCCGCATGTGACAGAATATGCCTTGCATTCGGTGAAAGAATGGGAGAAAATCAGGCCGATGGATATGAATTACGGGAGAGTCAAGGTTGTACTGGATGCAATTCGCATTTTGAAATCGAGGAATCTGGATGTGCCGATCATTGGAAATATTACAGGACCGGTCAGTACAGCAAGCTCGGTAATGGAACCGGTGATATTTTATAAAGAACTGCGTAAGAAAAAAGAAGATGCCCATAAATATATGGAACTGGTAGCAGATGAGATCATCCGTTTTGCGAGAGCGCAGATTGATGCAGGGGCGGATATTATAGCAATTTCGGATCCGAGTGGAACAGGAGAGATTTTGGGACCAAAATTATTCGAGGAATATGCGGTGCACTACATTAACCGTATCATTGATCATCTCCAGGCAGAAAAGATGGGTGTGATCGTACATATCTGCGGGCAGATGAGAAATGTGTATGCGCAGGTGGAAATGATCCATTCGGATGTGCTGAGTTTTGATTCCTGTGTAGCGATGAGCGATGCGAAGAAGCATTTGAAAAAGCATGTGCTGATGGGAAATGTCAGCACATGGACACTGGAATTTGGGAATCCGGAGAAAGTGGAACAGTTAGCAGTCAAATGTTGGAGAGATGGTTCCGGGATTATTTCACCGGCATGTGGTCTGGGAACAAAATCACCACTTACGAATATTCAGGCAATCAGATTGGGAATCCGGAAAGCAACAGAAGAAAAAGTTGAAGTCTGAAAGAAAGACAGTAAATTACGAAATGACGATGAAAAATATGAAAAGAGAAAATCTTCTGGAAAAATTAAGAAAAGAAGGAAGATTCGTAGAAAATCCGTGTAATGGAAAAGGAATCTGCGGAAAATGTAAAGTGAAAATATTAAGTGGTGACGCAGGTAAAGTCACAGAAACAGAAAGGCGCTTTTTAAGTGAAGAAGAACTGGCGCGGGGAATCCGGCTTTCCTGTATGGTCTATCCGGAAGAAGAATTAGAAGTGGAAACCTTTAAGGAAGAGAAAAAGACTGAAGTTCTTTCGGAAGGTTATGTTCCGGAATTTGAGAAGCATACAGAGCTCAAAAAGCAATTGATCCATATCAGAAAACCGAATCTGAAAGACCAAACATCCATGGAAGATCAGCTTCTGAGCCAGTTGGAAAATGTAGAGATTCCATTTTCGTTGCTACAGCATCTGGAATTAGCAGAAGGAACTTATACGGCAGTCATCTGGTCAGAGAAAAGCCTTATGGCACTTGAGCCCGGTGATCAGACAGATTATCTTTATGGTGTGGCAATTGATATCGGAACGACAACGGTAGTAACTTCACTGATTGATATGATGACAGGAAAAGAACTGGGAACCGCGTCAAGAATCAATGCTCAGAAGGAGTTTGGTCTGGATGTTCTGACCAGGATTAGTTATGAGACCGAGCATCCGGAAGATGGAAAAGAACATTTGCAGAAAGCGATTATAGATTCCATTAATGAAATGTTAGACGAAGTCTGCAGAAAACCAGAGGTGCCGGGAAAGGGCAGAATTGAGAAGCATGATATTTATGAGATTACGGTGGCGGCGAACTGTACGATGATGCATATGCTGCTTGGTGTATCTGCCAGATCTATCGGAAGAGCACCGTATGCTCCTGCATTCGTAAAATCAAAGAATCTGCGTGCAGCAGAGATCGGCATTCAGGCAGGAGAAGGTGCAAGGCTTTATTGTCTGCCATCGGTATCTGCTTATATCGGTGCGGATATTGTTGCGGGGGCATATGTCTGCGAACTCCGTGAGCAACAGAAGAATGTATTGTTTATAGATATCGGAACGAATGGAGAGATTGTGTTCTCAGATCATGGAAGGCTGCTTAGCTGTTCCTGTGCGGCAGGTCCGGCACTGGAAGGAATGAATATCAGTTCCGGCATGCGTGCGGCGGCCGGTGCGATCGAAGATGTAAAGATCACAGAACAGGGAGTGAAACTGCAGATAATCGGGCAGGAAGAATACCGGCAAGAGGAACCGGAAGGAGTCTGTGGTAGTGGAATCCTTGCGGTAGTAAAAGAACTTAGAAGAACCGGACTGATCCGGAAAGATGGTGCATTTATAAAGCCGAAGGATATCAGTGAAGAAGATTACCGTTATCCGATGTTAGAATTAGATGGCAGAAAGCGTAAATTCAAGATGACGGAAAGACTTAGAATCACACAGGGTGATGTCCGGCAGGTCCAGCTGGCAAAGGGGGCGATCCTTTCAGGATTCTATGCACTGTTGAAAAAGGCAGGAAGGACAATGGAAGATCTGGATCAGGTTATGATTGCCGGTCAGTTTGGAGCACATCTTCCGGCAGAAAGTCTGATCGGAACCGGAATATTACCGAAAGAAGTGAAAGACAAACTGATCTATGTGGGAAACTCTTCCAAAACAGGAGCTTATCTGGCATTGATGTCCGGTAAAGCGAAACAGGAGATGGAAGAACTGGCACATCATATGGAATATATGGAACTGGGAGCAACGGAAGGATATGAGCGACTGTTTGCAGATTGCCTGATGTTCCCGGATGAGTCGGAGATTACGGAATGATTCAGGATTTTAAATGTACATATGGAAATTCAGCAGGCATCCGTGAAGCGGTAACAAATCGAACAAATCTGACGTTCCCGGATGCATATAAGCATGCGGAAACGATGGCAGAACTGGCGCAAGTACTTAAGGAATGTGACAAGGCGCCGTTCTGTGAACTTCCGTTTTGCCATACCGTTGAAGCAGAGGCGATGGGCGGGATCATTAATTATGGAAATGAGAAGACCGGACCGAGAGCGAAAGAATATCTGTGTACGGATATAGAAGAAATATTAGAACTTCCGGCAATTGATTTCGGAAAAGGGAGAATACAGGAGGTTTTAAAAGCCTGCCGTATATTGCATGAAAAAGGAGAACACATTGTATTTGAAGTCTCAGGACCTCTGACGATATTGAATGTTCTGATCGATCCTAAGTATGTATTCAAAGGAATGCGGAAAAAACCGGAATTTATGGAACGGATATTTGCGAAGTTAGGAAAAGAGATACTTGCTTATATGAAACTAGCGAAAGAACAAGGGGCAGACTTTATCAGTTATGCGGATTCTTCCGGTGGTGTCAACATTCTGGGACCGAAAATGGCCGAACAGATGGTGGATCTTTTTACTTATGATTTTGTAAAACAGGCGGGAAAACTGGCAGATGAGCATACAATGATTCTGCTCTGTCCGAAGACGACATTCGCACTTCTTGGAACGGGGAAAGCGAAATTAATTGATTGCCAGATTCATGATGATAGAAGTCAGGAAGAAGATTCATTAAGTTATGCGGAAGCATGCATTCGGATGAAAGGGAAAATACGTTTTGCAGGACAGATGTGCATAAAAAATCTGGATTATAGGATGAAGAATGGAATTATGAAGGAAGTCCACATACTATAAGAGTGATTTATAGAATATATTATGGGTGATTTTGGCATATCATATCGTATAAAAAGCTTGTGAGTAAAAAAAAGTCTTTACTCACAAGCTTTATTAGCCTTTATTCCCAGTTTGATGGCTGAACCGGATATTTTGCGCATTTTCTTGCTGCACGCATATAAGCATCGATATTTTCAAGAGAAGTGGTAACCGGAATATCACATCCAGGTGCAATCGTGAATCCGCGAGGGTTGTCCCAGCATTTGCGGAAGCAGTCGATAACAGCCTGTTCGATACTTTCAGGAGTACCGTTTAAGATTTCCATAGGGGATACATTTCCCATAATAGAAAGCTTATCGCCGACTGTTTCTTTTGCGTAAGCGATATCAACAGAACTGTCGATACTGATGCCACGGATACCCATTTCAGGGAAGGTTTCTAAGAGTTTGGTAGTGTCACCGCAGATGTGGAAGCCGGAACCATGGCTGCCCCATTCTTTCCATTTATCCATAACTTTTACATAGTATGGAATGACAAATTCACGGAACTGTTTTGGTGATAACAAAGAAGCAGTCGGTTCGGCAAGACCGATACCGATTTTATTTTCTACGAACTTGCGTCCGACTTCAATCGTTGCGTCAGCAGCAAAGTCAAGTAGCTTATGAAGATTCTCTTTGTCTTTGCGCATAGCTCTTAAGATTTTTTCTGTGCCGGCAAGGTTGGCAGCGGTCGTAAATGGTCCCATCAGTCCTACTCCGGTGAAAATCTCATCATTCAATTCATCCTGGATATAGCGGACGGCGTCAAAAGCAACCTGGGCATTATGGTCATTTTCAAAACGAAGTTTTTCAAGATCTAACTGGTCAACATTACCGATATTTTCCAGAACAGATTCCTTGATGATCGGAATTCCGAATGCATCATAAGTAGATGCGGCACCGAACGCAACCGGAATACCATCGATACGGTAATTAACGCTTAAGCCATCCTGACCAAAACGTTTGTAACTTTCAATGAGCCAGTGGGCACGGGATTTCGCCTCTACAAAAGCATCCTGGTAAGATGCTCCAAAGTTCATTCCGATGTACGGAGAAAAAAGCTTGATAGGCATACGGTCTACAGGTTTTCCGGCGAAGAGGGCGAAAGCACGCTCCTTTGGTGTCATTTGATCATCTTTGTGCATAATAAGTACACTCCTTTTATTGTAGTATGCATTAAGAAAATGTCAATGGCAGATTCTTAGCATTATGATAATATTATTATATCCTAAATGAAAGGAAATGTCAGAGAAAGCTAGAAATATCTGATTGAAAATACTTATAAATAATGCAAAATATAAATAAAATTAATGAGAAAAAATAGTATAGACGATATTGAACAAGACTGTGAAGCAGGTATAATAAAAGACAGAAAAATTTGACAGAAATTTTATCCGGGAGGAAACATGAGATTAGAAAAAAACAGATAAGACCAGATGACACCGGCGGAACGGATTACGTCGGCAGGAGAAGGGAAAATGGTGGATCGAGTGATCACAATCCCATTTATGGGAGAATTAAAATGTTATTTAAGCGGTATCCGAAGTCGGATATGTATTTGATTATGTTGAGAAACCGGGTGAATAAGGAAATCCAGAAATTTGGTATTTAATTTATTAACCATCCGCTGCCAGTCACGACTTGAAGGAAACAATAATCCTTATCTATTGTTTCCTTCAAGGATTGAGAGGCCGCTTTCCCGTTAATAAATTAAATCCCAAAATACACTGCTGAATACGCCGAAAGATCCAGCACAGCTTTCCCATCCGTAACCTTCACTTTCTTCTTCGTATACTTCTTACTTCCTCCAAATGTTACATCATCACTAGCCAGAATCACTTCCAGTTCTTTCGCATCTTCCACCGGAAGTTCATAGCCTTTCTGATCCTCATCCGAGAAATTAAAGACAGCGGCAATACGTTCTTTGCCATCCGTTCTTTCAAAAGCATAGATACAGCGTTCTTCCTGATGACAGTCCAGCCAATGGAAACCGGCGTTTTCATAGTCTTTTGCGGAAAGAGCCGGAGTTGTCATATACAGATGATTCAGTTTCTGCATGAAGTGATGGAATGCATCGTGAATTGGATACTTCAGGATATCCCAGTCCTGTTCACGTTTTTCATCCCATTCACGGAGTTGTCCGATCTCATTCCCCATGAAGTTTAATTTCTTTCCAGGATGTGCATACATGTACATATAGAAGGCACGTGCCTGTGGGAATTTCTCTTCGTATTCTCCATGCATTTTCTGGGCGATGGTTGCCTTTCCGTGAACCACCTCGTCATGTGAAAGCGGAAGAAGGAAAACATCGTTATAATAGTACATCATGGAGAACGTAAGCTTGTGATAATCGCGGCTTCTGTATTCCGGTGCGGTGCGGAAGTAGTCAAGTGTATCGTTCATCCAGCCCATATCCCATTTGTAATCGAATCCAAGTCCGCCTTGATCAGCAGGTTTTGTTACGCCTTCGAAAGAAGTAGAATCCTCGGCAGAGAGCATAACTGTCGGGTGCAGTGTTTTTAATCCGCGGTTCATTTCACGAATAAAGTCTACTGCATTATTGTTGACACCTCTTGCCGGTTCACCCTGCCAGTAAATGATACGGCTGATTGCATCCATACGGATTCCGTCCACATGATATACGCTTAACCAGTAGTTCGCAGCAGACTGCAGGAAGCTTCGAACCTCGCCTCTGGAATGCATGAAGTTGCAGCTTCCCCATTCGCTGACACCAACATCCTGATGTGGATATTCATAAAGTGAAGTTCCGTCATAATCGGCCAGTGCATAGTGATCAACGGCAAAATGTACCGGCACGAAATCCATGATCACACCGATGTCGTTCTTGTGGCAGGCATCAATGAATTTCATCAGTTCTTCGGCAGTTCCATAGCGTGATGTCGGGCTGAAGAATCCAGTATTCTGATATCCCCAGGATTCGTCACACGGGTGTTCGCTGAGCGGCATGATCTCGATATAGTTATAATCATTTTCCTTAAGATAAGGGATCAGGATGTCGATCATTTCTACATAAGTGTACCAGTCGTCTGCCTTTTCAGAAGGCTTCTTAAATGAGCCGAAATGCAGTTCGTAGATATTGAGTGGTTTGTCCTTGCATACTGAACGCTTCTGCATCCATTTGCTGTCTTTGAATTTGTAATGGGACAGGTCGCGGATGATAGACGCGAAGTTCGGACGGAGTTCCATGCCGAAGCCGTAAGGATCGCAGTGCTCTACGCAGTTTCCGTCCTGTCTGTAGATGCGGTATTTGTACATCATGCCAGGCTTTGCACCTTTGGCATAACATTCCCAGAAATTTCCGTCATAAGTTTTATTAAGTTCCCATTCCTGCCAGTCGTTAAATTCCCCAATGACTGTAATGCGTGATGCAGCAGGTGCAAAGGTACGGAATGTGGTTCCGTCTTTGTCCGGGTGTGCGCCGAGAAATTCATAGGCGTCGAATATTTTTCCTGTGTAAAATCCGTAAAAATCCATATTAACCTCCGTAAAAATGTAACGTAAATAATTAACTGCCGAAAAGATAATGGACAGTAGTTGCTTTTTTGATCTATAATCATATTATAAGAGAAATGCGGGAAGGTATCCACCGACAAAACCGACGAATGGGTGGATAACCGACGAATGGGAAAAAGTGTCGGGAAAGTGAGAAAATGAAATGGATCTTAGGATTGAGAAAACAGAGCGGGGAATCAAGAATGCATTTATCGAACTGCGTTCCAGAAAACCTCTGGAAAAGATAACAGTAAAAGAATTATGTGAAAGTGCAAGGATCAATAAGTCTACCTTTTATGCACATTATAAAGATATCTACGATCTGTCAGATGCGATGGAAGAAGAAGTGGTACAGTCGATTGCGAACAGTATTCAGCATCCGGAATATCTTCTGGAGCATCCGGCAGAATTCGCAAGGGAACTTCTGATGGCCTATATATCTCAGAATTCTCTGACGGCAATATTATTTTCCGGCAGTCAGGCAAATCATTTCGCGGACAGTATTGAGCGGAGTATCAAGCAGATGATTTTTGAAAAATATCCGGAGTTTGAAGAAGATACGGCGATGAACGTGATGTTGAGTTTTTGCATTCAGGGAAGCTACCATGCTTATCAGAAGAATCGGAGCGGAGATATCATGACGGTGATCGATGTGATCGCAGGGATGACGGGAGCGGTTCGACCGATGTATGAAGAACGATTGGGGGAGAGCAGATCATGAATCTGGAACAACCATGTATCCGCATTTCAGTGCGGAATCTGGTGGAATTTATATTGAGACATGGAGACATTGACAACCGGACCGGCGGGGCAGATAAGGAGGCTATGCAGCAGGGCAGCCGGATACACCGGAAAATCCAGAGACAGCAGGGGGCAGAGTACCGTGCAGAGGTCCCGTTAAAGTATCAGATAGCGTGCGATGGATTTATCCTGAGTGTAGAAGGAAGAGCGGACGGGATCATAGAACTTCCGAAGCGTGTGGTGATCGACGAGATCAAAGGAGTATTTAAGGATTTGAAACGTCTGAAAGAACCGCAGCTTTTACATCTGGCTCAGGCAAAATGCTATGCCTATATCTATGCAGAACAGAAAAATCTGGAAGAAATCGGAGTACAGATGACGTATTGTAATTTAGATACCGAAGAAATCCGGAGATTCCAGGAGGTATATACCCGGGCAGAACTTAAGAAATGGTTCGAAGAACTTGTATCAGAATATGAAAAATGGGCAAGATACCAGATGGAATGGAGAGCAAAGAGAAATGCTTCAATCAAAACAGTGGAATTCCCATTCGAATATAGAGACGGACAGAAGAAACTGGTTGCGTCGGTATACAGGACAATTTTGAGAAAAAAGAAATTATTTATCCAGGCACCGACCGGAGTCGGCAAGACAATGGCGGCCGTATTTCCGGCGGTGAAAGCAGTCGGGGAAGAACTGGGAGAAAAGATCTTTTATCTGACGGCGAAGACGATCACCAGAACGGTGGCAAGTCAGGCATTCGAGATCCTGAGGAAGCAGGATCTGAAGATGAAAGTCATCACATTGACGGCAAAAGAAAAAATCTGTTTCTGTGAGGAAACTATCTGTAATCCGGATGCATGTCCATATGCCAAAGGACATTTTGACCGTGTAAATGCTGCTGTTTATGAACTGCTCACATCGACAGATGAAATGAGCCGGGAAGTGCTGGAAGAACAGGCAAGGAAATGGAATGTGTGTCCGTTTGAAATGGCACTGGATGTATCGCAGTGGGTAGATGCGGTTATATGTGATTATAATTACGTCTTTGATCCGAATGCACATCTGAAACGCTTTTTCGGAGACGGCGTCAAAGGAGAATATCTGTTTCTGATCGATGAGGCACACAATCTGGTCGAACGTGGGAGGACCATGTACAGCACCAGTATTTGCAAGGAAGATTTTCTGAAAATCAAAAAGCTGGTAAAATACGGAGAACCGAAACTTGTCTCGGCGTTGGAGAGCTGCAATAAGCAGCTTCTGGAGTTAAAAAGAGAATGTGACGGCTGCCAGATACTGAATAGTGTGTCACATGTGTATATTAAGCTATTGTCTTTGATGACAAAGCTGGAAGAGTTTATAGAAGACTGTAAAGATGAAGTAATACGGAAAGGGGTACTGGAGTTTTACTTTGGTATCCGTAATTTCATATATATTCATGACCGGCTGGATGAAAATTATCTGATTTATTCAGAACTAAGTGAAGAAGGAAAGTTTTACCTGCATCTGTTCTGTGTCAATCCGGCGGGATGCCTGCAGGAATATATGGGAAAAGGAAATAGTACGATATTATTTTCGGCAACATTTCTTCCAATCAATTATTATAAGAAACTGTTATCTGCGGCAAAGGATGATTATGCGATCTATGCAGAATCTCCATTTGAACAAAGCAAAAGATTACTGCTTCTGGGAAATGATGTCAGCACGAAGTATACCAGACGCGGACCGGAGATGTACCGTAAGTATGCAGAATATATGATGCGTGTGATAAAAGGAAGAACAGGAAATTATCTTGCCTTTTTCCCGTCTTACCGATTTCTGGAAGAAGTGTGGGAAGCATTCATGGAACTGCCGCAGGAACAGATTGAAGTTGCAGTACAGTCCCAATATATGACGGAGCAGGAACGGGAAGAATTCCTGAAAAAATTCGAACAGGAAAGAGCACACAGCCTGATCGGCTTCTGTGTGATGGGTGGTATTTTTTCAGAAGGAATTGATCTGACGGAAGATAAACTGATCGGGGCAATGATCATCGGGACAGGACTTCCGCAGGTGTGTCTGGAACGGGAACTTTTAAAGTATTATTTTGACCGGAAGAATCTGAATGGATTCGATTATGCTTATTTGTATCCGGGCATGAATAAGGTGCTACAGTCGGCAGGACGAGTCATCCGGACTGATCAGGACAGAGGGGTGATTGCACTTTTGGATGAACGTTTTATGGACCGGCGGTGCCAGGAGGTGTTTCCGAGGGAGTGGAATGATTTCCAGATCTGTAACAGTGAAAATATCGAAGAAAAGATAGCAGGGTTCTGGAAGGAAGAACAGATGGATAAGAGGTAAGCAGAATCAGAAAAATATTATTTATAGAAAAATATATTATAGAACAATATGATAGGAAAAAATACCATGAGGGACATATGCCACATGGTATTTTATGCGAAAGTAAATAAAAGTAGCTGCCACCGGTAGTTCTCCAGGGATACTTTGGCAGGAAAAAGAGTTTGTAAACATATTAAAAATAAGATAAAAACTCCTGTGCGGCTTTGGATACCGGAACCTTCTCGTTATGCGCAATGACAAGTTCGCGTTCCGGAAGCGATTCCTTCGTCTCAACAATGAACAGAGAATCCGAATCGGCTGTCTGGGAAAGACAGAAATCCGGAATAAATGCGATTCCAAGTCCGATGCGGGCAAGGTCGATCAGAAGGTCATTACTGCTGAGTTCGATCTCCGGAACCAGATCCAGCTGATTCTGAAGGAACAGGTTGTGCAGATATTCGCTGGTTGTACTCTTTCTGTCCAGCATAAGGATCGGGTAGTCCAGAAGTTCTTTGAAAGAAACCTTCTTTCCTTTTAATTCTTTAAATGCTTCATTGGCAATGAACACATCCTGGAAATCTTTGATCTTTTTCACATTCGGAACATTTCCGAGATAGGAATTCGGTGAATTGACAACGATCAGATCCACCTGCCCGGTCTCCAGGAGTTCTACGCAGCGGATCGATGTCGCATTCGTAACCTTGATATGCGCTCCCGGAAATTCCCGGTGGAAGCGTTCCAGATAAGGCACCAGGAAATAACGGCAGATCGTATCACTGGCTCCGATGTGAAGCTGTCCTCCGCGTACGCCGACATCGAGAAGCTGGCTTTCCCCACGCTTGATCAGGCTGATCGCCGGTTCGATATGGCGCAGAAGAATCTCTCCTTCGGTAGTAAGACGTACTTTCTTGGTACTTCGGATGAATAAGGTTTGATCCAGCTTTTTCTCCAATGCCTTGATCGACTGGCTGACAGCCGACTGCGAGATAAACAACTGCTTGGAAGCCTCCGAAAAGCTTAAGGTGGAAGCTACATAGTAAAATACTTTATATAACTCATAGTTAATATCCATGATAAGTCCTCCTAATGAATCTTAACTGTATTATAAGTGAAATGAAAGAAAATTACAACCGTATTTACAATAGAAGTGTTATAATAATGAAGAACAGGAGGAAAAAAACTTGAAGAAATTAACAACGCTCATATCGGTTGTGGCCATGATGTGTGCAGTGATCGCAGCACTTGCATTCAGTATCTGGGCGGCAGTATATGGAGACAGTCATTATGGATTTTACAAAAAAGAATACCAGAAATATGAAGTGACAGAAGATCTGGATATGAACATCGACCATGTCATGTACGTGACAGAACATATGATGAACTATCTGATCGGAAAAGAAGAGAAGCTGTCAGTTGTAACAACGGTGGAAGGAAAAGAGCAGGATTTCTTCAATGAAAGAGACCGGCTGCATATGCGAGATGTCAGGAATCTATTCCTGGGAGGTATTAAGGTCGGGGGAGTTTGCCTGATTGTAGCTGCAGCCATACTGACGATGTTTAAAAAGCGGGAAAAAGACTGGAAGAGACTTTTTTGCAGGGCATATTCGATCGCACTTGGTGTATGGCTAGTCATAGGTGTACTGCTTGGCATTGCTTTCAGTATAGATTTTACGACGTGTTTTACGATTTTTCATAAACTGTTTTTTACCAATAATCTATGGATATTCAATCCGGAGACTGATTATATGATCCGGATGCTGCCGGAAGGATTCTTTTCTGATATGGTAATCCGTATCAGTGAGGTATTTGGAGCAGTGCTGGTAGTGATATGGATCGTATTGTTCGTTATTAAAAAATATTATAAAAAGCCAGAGGAATCGTAAATCTGTAAAAAAGGATTGACGGGAATGAAAATGATAAAGGATTAATAAGTACAGATTATAAAAGTGTTTAGATATATTAATTGTATTAAATAATGAATGTTGTGTTATACTAACAATAGAAAATGTGTAAAAATTCATTTATGGAGGATTACTTATGAGCAATGTAAAAAGAGTGTACGTGGAGAAAAAATCAGGATTTGATGTACAGGCCAAGGAGCTTAAGACTGAGATCCGCAGCTATCTTGGAATCAAAGACGTGGACAGTGTTCGTGTACTGATTCGCTACGATGTGGAAAATGTATCCGATGAGACATTTGAGAAAGCATGTAATGGCATCTTTTCTGAACCACCTGTAGATACATTATATAAAGAAGAATTTCCGGCAGAAGAAGGAAGCAGAATCTTTTCTGTAGAATTTCTTCCGGGACAGTTTGACCAGAGAGCGGATTCCGCTGTTCAGTGTATTCAGTTTATCAAAGAAGACGAGCAGCCGGTCATCCGTACCGCGACAACTTATGTGATCCATGGAGGAGAAGGCAGCTTATCAGATGAAGAATTTGAAGCAATCAAAGAACACTGCATCAACCCTGTAGATTCCAGAGAAGCACAGGGCGAAAAGCCGGAGACATTAGTTACCGTATTTGATGAGCCGGCAGATGTAAAAATCTTTGACGGATTCAAAGATATGGAAGAAAATAAGTTAAAAGAATTATATGATTCTCTCGGACTTGCCATGACATTCAAGGACTTCCAGCATATCCAGAATTATTTTAAATCAGAAGAAGACAGAGATCCTTCCATGACAGAGATCCGCGTTCTGGATACATACTGGTCAGATCACTGCCGTCATACAACATTCTCGACAGAACTTACAGACGTTTCATTCGGCGACGGCGATTACAGAGAGCCGATGGAAGAGACTTACAAACAGTACATCGCTGATCACAGCGAGATCTTCAAAGGAAGAGAAGACAAATTTGTCTGCCTGATGGATCTTGCACTGATGGCAATGAGAAAATTAAAACGTGAAGGAAAATTACAGGATCAGGAAGAATCCGATGAGATCAATGCATGCAGTATCGTTGTGCCGATCGAAGTAGACGGTGTGGAAGAAGAGTGGCTTGTGAACTTCAAGAACGAGACACATAACCATCCGACAGAGATCGAGCCATTCGGTGGAGCTGCTACCTGCCTCGGAGGAGCCATCCGTGACCCACTGTCAGGACGTACATATGTATACCAGGCAATGCGTGTTACAGGAGCCGCTGATCCAACCGTATCTGTAAAAGATACATTAAAAGGAAAGCTTCCACAGAAGAAACTGGTTAGAGAAGCAGCACACGGATACAGCTCTTATGGTAACCAGATCGGACTGGCAACTGGAGCAGTAAAAGAGATCTATCATCCGAATTATGTTGCAAAACGTATGGAGATCGGAGCAGTACTCGGGGCAGCACCAAGACGTGCAGTCATCAGAGAAACTTCAGATCCGGGAGATATCATTATCCTTCTCGGCGGACGTACCGGACGTGACGGATGCGGTGGAGCAACCGGATCTTCCAAAGTACATACAGAAGAGTCTATCGAGACCTGTGGAGCAGAAGTACAGAAAGGTAATGCACCTACAGAAAGAAAGATCCAGAGATTATTCAGAAGAGAAGAAGTCAGCAAGCTGATCAAAAAATGTAACGACTTCGGAGCAGGCGGAGTATCTGTTGCTATCGGAGAACTTGCAGACGGACTTCAGATCGACCTTGATAAAGTACCTAAGAAATATGCCGGCCTTGACGGAACAGAGATCGCAATCTCTGAATCACAGGAACGTATGGCAGTTGTTGTAGATCCAAAAGATGTAGATGAATTTATGAAATATGCATCCGAAGAGAACCTGGAAGCAACAAAGGTGGCTGTCGTAACAGAAGATCCAAGACTGGTCCTTTCATGGAGAGGAAAAGAGATCGTAAATCTTTCACGTGCATTCCTTGATACCAACGGAGCACACCAGGAGACAACTGTAGCGGTTGATATCCCGAACAGAAAAGACAGCATCCTCGTAAGAGAAGAAGTAAAAGACGTAAGAGAAAAATGGCTTGGTATGTTAAAAGACCTGAATGTATGCTCACAGAAAGGTCTGGTAGAAATGTTCGACGGATCCATCGGAGCAGCTTCTGTATTCATGCCGCACGGTGGAAAATATCAGAAGACAGAGACGCAGGCAATGGTTGCCAAGCTTCCGGTATTAACAGGAGACTGCGATACCGTAAGTATGATGAGTTACGGATTTGATCCATATCTGTCAACATGGAGCCCATATCACGGAGCAATCTATGCAGTGACAGAGTCTATCGCAAAGATTGTTGCAGCAGGTGGCGATTACAGCAAGATCCGTTTCACATTCCAGGAATATTTCCGTCGTATGACAGAAGATCCACACAGATGGAGTCAGCCGTTCGCAGCTCTTCTCGGAGCTTACAGTGCACAGCTTGGATACGGACTTCCATCCATTGGTGGAAAGGACAGTATGTCAGGAACATTCGAAGACATCGATGTACCACCGACACTGGTATCTTTCGCAGTGGACATTGCAAAAGAGAAAGACATTATCACACCGGAACTTAAGAAAGCCGGAGATAAACTGGTATGGCTTCGTATTGAGACAGATAATTACGACACTCCTGTATACGAGAAAGTTATGGAGCAGTACGGTAAATTTACAGAAGATATCCACAGCGGTAAGATCGTAGCAGCTTATGCACTGGACAGACATGGTATTGCGGCAGCAGTCAGCAAGATGGCATTCGGTAACGGCATGGGTGTGAAGATCGAGCACGATGTAGACGCAAGAGACTTATTTGCACCGGCATTCGGAGATATCATCGCAGAAGTACCGGCTGATAAGGTATCTGAACTTGGAATTACTTATACTGTAATTGGTGAAGTAACAGACAGCGCAGCTATTGAATATAACGATGTGAAGATTGCGTTAGACGAAGCAGTATCTGCATGGGAAGAAACACTGGAAAAAGTATTCCCGACCAATTCCGGAGCGGAAGGACAGGATGCGAAGGTGGAGACAGGATTATATGATACATCTGATATTTATATTTGTGACCACAAGATCGCTCAGCCGACCGTATTTATCCCGGTAATGCCTGGAACAAACTGTGAATATGACAGTGCGAAAGCATTCGAAAGAGCAGGAGCAAAGGTAATCACAAAAGTATTCAGAAATATGAGTGCATCTGATATCGTTGATTCTGTAGAAGTATTTGAAAAAGCGATCGAACAGTCACAGATCATCATGTTCCCAGGTGGATTCAGTGCAGGTGACGAACCGGACGGATCAGCAAAATTCTTCGCAACAGCATTTAAGAATGCGAAGATGAAAGAAGCGGTAGAAAAATTATTGAATGAGCGTGACGGACTGGCACTTGGTATCTGTAACGGATTCCAGGCTCTGATCAAGCTTGGTCTGGTACCAAGCGGAGAGATTACAGGACAGCAGCCGGATTCACCGACACTTACATACAACACGATCGGCCGCCATATCTCCAAGATGGTCTATACAAAAGTAGTAACGAACAAATCTCCATGGCTCAGAGAAGCAGAACTTGGCGGAGTATACACCAACCCTGCATCTCATGGTGAAGGAAGATTTGTTGCAAATAAAGAATGGCTGGACAAGTTATTCGCAAATGGCCAGGTTGCAACACAGTACTGTGATCCGGAAGGAAATATCACAATGAACGAAGAATGGAATGTCAACGGTTCTTACTGTGCGATCGAAGGTATTACAAGCCCGGACGGACGTGTACTTGGTAAGATGGCGCATTCAGAAAGAAGAAACAGAAGTGTGGCAATGAACATTTACGGAGAACAGGATATGAAGATCTTCGAATCAGGAGTAAAATACTTCAAATAATGAATGTTCAGGTGTCTGAGACTTTCGGTAATGAGATGAAAATTGGCATCCTTGTATTACAATAAATGCAATTTAGAGCGCAATCTGTTTCATAAAAATGAATATAACATGAGAAAAAGCACAAAACCCTTGCGAAATCTGCAAGGGTTTTGTAAAAAGTTGCAAAAAATAATAAAAACTGTAAAAAATATCTTGCCAGATACACTTGTTTGCTTTACAATAGTAAAGGACAAAGGCGTCAGGGAAAAACAGATGGCGTAAGTCATCTGCTTTTTTTATTCCAAAGCGTGTAGAAAAAACAGCCGGCGGCTGGATCGCAGTATTTGGACAAATTGTTGGACAGGGACGCTTTTGAAAAGGATACGTATATTATTTTAGGAGGTAGAAAGCTATGTCATATGTTGATGAAGTACTGGAGAAAGTAGTAGCTAAGAATCCTGCAGAGCCAGAATTCCACCAGGCAGTAAAAGAGGTATTAGAGTCATTAAGAGTTGTTGTAGAGGCTAACGAGGAGAAATTCAGAAAAGACGCTCTTCTTGAAAGACTTGTTGAACCTGAAAGACAGATCAAATTCCGTGTTCCATGGGTAGACGATAAAGGACAGGTTCAGGTTAATACAGGATACCGTGTACAGTTTAACAGCGCAATCGGACCATACAAAGGAGGATTACGTCTGCACCCATCTGTAAACCTTGGTATCATCAAATTCCTTGGATTTGAGCAGATCTTCAAGAACTCACTGACAGGACTTCCAATCGGCGGAGGTAAAGGTGGTTCTGACTTCGATCCTAAGGGAAAATCAGACAGAGAAGTAATGGCATTCTGCCAGAGCTTTATGACAGAACTTTGCAAATATATCGGAGCTGACACAGATGTTCCTGCAGGAGACATCGGAACAGGTGCAAGAGAGATTGGTTACATGTTCGGTCAGTACAAGAGAATCAGAGGCCTGTATGAAGGTGTTCTGACAGGAAAAGGATTAAGCTACGGCGGATCTTTAGCAAGAACAGAAGCTACAGGATATGGACTTCTCTACTTAACAGAAGAATTATTAAAGATCAACGGAAAAGACATCAAGGGAATGACAGTTGCAGTTTCCGGAGCTGGTAACGTTGCAATCTATGCAATCCAGAAAGCTCAGCAGCTTGGAGCTAAAGTTGTAACAGCAAGTGATTCTACAGGATGGGTATATGATCCGGACGGAATCGACGTTGCAGCATTAAAAGAAATCAAAGAAGTAAAACGTGCAAGACTGACAGAGTACAAGAACTACCGTCCTAATTCAGAATATCATGAAGGACGCGGTGTATGGTCTGTTAAGGTTGACCTTGCTCTTCCATGTGCTACACAGAATGAACTTCACCTTGAAGATGCAAAACAGTTAGTTGCTAACGGATGCGTAGCTGTATGCGAAGGTGCTAACATGCCTACTACATTAGAAGCAACACAGTATCTGCAGGAGAATGGTGTGATCTTTGCACCTGGTAAAGCTGCAAACGCTGGTGGTGTTGCTACATCTGCACTTGAGATGTCACAGAACAGCGAGAGACTTAGCTGGACATTCGAAGAAGTAGATGCAAAACTGAAGAACATCATGGTAAACATCTGCCACAACATGGACGATGCTGCAAAACGTTACGGAATGGAAGGTAACTATGTTGCCGGAGCTAACATTGCAGGATTTGAAAAAGTTGTAGATGCTATGACAGCTCAGGGAATCGTATAGAATTGGTATTTAATTTATCAGGCGACGGCTACTCGGACCGGAATAAAAGTTAGGAATCCTTTCCTGTTCAGGTTCCGTCGGCGGGTAATACTAAAGGGGCAAAATTCTGCTAAAAGCAGGCATTCAAAATTTGAAACTCGGCATACGCCTCAAACAGTCAAATTTTGAATACCTAACGCAGAATTTTGCCCCTTTAAGTATTACCAACACCTTCTCCACATTCACTGGAAAGGATACCCGACTTTTATTCCGTGGGTATCGGATGCCTGAAGAATTAAGTGCCTTATACTGCGTCCTTCAAGGACCGAGAGGTCAACCCAGTTAATAAATTAAATATCAATTGTAGAAATTATTTAAAAAATTTGAAAAAAGGTGTTGACTTTCCACGAAACCAATGCTATACTAACGAAGTCGGTTCGAGAGAGACGACAAAATATATGGGATCATAGCTCAGCTGGGAGAGCATCTGCCTTACAAGCAGAGGGTCATAGGTTCGAGCCCTATTGGTCCCATACATTTTCTAAATTGATTGTGGCGGGATAGCTCAGTTGGCTAGAGCACACGGTTCATACCCGTGGTGTCGCTGGTTCAAATCCAGTTCCCGCTACTCATTATGGCGGGATAGCTCAGTTGGCTAGAGCACACGGTTCATACCCGTGGTGTCGCTGGTTCAAATCCAGTTCCCGCTATTTTTTATTGCCATACATCTGTAAAAGTTGCCAGTGACAGCTTTCGGAGGTGGCAGGTTCTAAGTATATTGGTATACACAGCAAGAGAGTCGGAAAAGAATCCGGTTCTTTTTTTATGCCCAATTTACCTAACAAAGTATACAAGAAAAGTAAAATCGTTTATAATATTTTACATCGCCATGCGTTCGAAAGAAACTGCTGCCTGCAGGAACTGTCACTGCCAGTTCATTGCGGATGCTTTGGCGGATTCTACAGATATGGTAAGAACAGGAGGTTAACGAAGATGGTACCAAAGAGTAGTTTATTCATTCGCATTGTTGCGGGTGCATATGTAATATATTTAGGAGAAAAGCTGATCAACAGTTCACTTGCGGATAAACCGGAGAATTATATACTTTATATAGCGGCAGGCGTAATATTCGCATTGATTGGTCTTTACTGGCTGGTAGGATCCGGAATCAAGATGGTGAAAAAGGAATACCGGGACGACAGCATTAGGGGCCGTATGAATGAATCTGAGAATGAGACGGAAGAAGTAAAAGCAACAGAAGAAAATGAATCAGAAGAACCGGTGGAAGAAACAGAAGAAAGCGCTACGCCAGAAAATGACAAACCAGTGAGATAAAAGATTAACAAAAAGATAAACAAAAATAAGGAGGAGAATATATGCGCGTAGGTATGGGATATGATGTACACAAGTTAGTAGAAGGAAGAGATCTGATCCTTGGTGGGGTGAAGATCCCTTACGAGAAAGGACTTCTTGGTCATTCGGATGCAGATGTATTATTACATGCAATCATGGATGCGCTTTTGGGGGCTGCAGCGCTTGGTGATATAGGAAAGCATTTTCCGGATACAGATCCGGCGTACAAAGGTGCGTCCAGTATCAGGCTTTTGGAAGAAGTGGGAAGAATGATCGACGAGAAATTATATGTGATCGGCAATATCGATGCAACGATCATTGCGCAGCGGCCGAAGATGGCGCCGCACATTGAACAGATGCGGAAAAATGTGGCAGAGGCACTGCATATCGAGGTGGATCAGGTGAATATCAAGGCAACGACAGAAGAAGGACTTGGTTTTACTGGAACGGGAGAAGGAATTTCTTCACAGGCAATTGCAAGTCTGGATACGATCGCTAATTACAGTTACAGAGTCGGACCTTCAGAAGGTGGATGTGCCGGCTGTGGCGGATGTATGAAAGTGCAGGAAAGTTAGATAACGCAAAAATGATAAAAGCAGGCGGATAGACAGCAAATGCACAGAAGCAGATAGAAAAATAAGAGAAAAAGGGAAAAACAAAATGAAGATAAGAAAGCTGGAAACAGAAGAAAAACAGAACACGAAAAAGCTGTATGAAGAAGTGTTTTCAGAAGACAGCAAAAGTTTTGTTGATTATTATTATGAAGAAAAACTAAAAGACAATCAGATTTATGCAGTAGAAGAGGACGGAGAAATACAGGCTATGCTGCATCTGAATCCATATGAACTCGCGGTGAATGGCAGTAAAAAAGATGTGAATTATATCGTCGCCGTTGCAACGAGAGAATCTTACAGGAAACGTGGATATATGGCAGGATTGTTGAAACAGGCATTGAATGATATGTACGCAGACGGAGAGACGTTTACATTCCTGATGCCTGCATCAGAGAGCATTTATCTGCCCTTTGATTTCCGAACGGTATGTGAACAGAACCGGTCATATTATGATCCGGAGGAGGAAACAGAAGAAGGCGTGGTCATAACGGATGCAGTGAATGCGGATGCAGAAGAGATGGCGGCTTATATGGAAGCACAACTGACACAGTCATATCAGGTTTATGCAAAACGAAGCACAGCGTATTATGAACGCCTGATCAAGGAATATGCAAGTGATGGCGGAATATTAAAGATTTACAAAAAAGACGGTAAAATTACAGATATCAAGATCGCGGCAGAAGCGGAAGAGGTAGACGGCGGCAAACCAAAGATCATGATCCGTATCGTAGATGTCAGAAGAATGCTGATGTCATTGCGCCTGCAATCATTTATGGGTACATGCTTTACTGTAACGGATCCAATTATCGAAGAGAACAATCGTTGTGTGATGATCACGGGAACAGAATTCTCGGGTGTGATGCTGATGGATGGAAAGCCGGAGAACAGTGAAGGAACGATCACAGTGGGAGCACTTGCAAGCCTTGTATTCGGTGTAAAGACTGCAGAAGAAATCTGTGCGGATGGTGATGCAGTCATGTCGGAACGTATGAAAGAAGAACTTGGTAAGATCATACCATTGTCAAGGGTTTATCTGAACGAGACAGTGTAAAAAAGGAAGTGTCTTTCGTTTTTCTTTAGAATTTTCTGAAGTCCCCCTTAAGAAATGCCGGGTAATATAATAACAACAGAGGAAACAGCTGGAATTAGGAAAAAGGATGAAAAATAAGATGGAGATGAATCATGTACTGGTTGTAGAAGACGACAAGGAGATCAGAGAAGGTGTAGAGATATATCTGAAAAGTCAGGGGTATGAAGTATTCCAGGCAGCTGACGGTGTAGAAGGACTGGAAGTCATTGAAAAAGAAGACATCCATCTGGCAATTGTGGACATCATGATGCCGAGGATGGACGGAATCTCTATGGTGGTAAAGCTCAGGGAAAAATATGATTTCCCGGTGATCTTTCTTTCCGCAAAATCAGAAGAAGTGGATAAGATCATGGGACTGAATATGGGAGCCGATGATTACGTAACGAAACCATTTACCCCGATGGAACTGCTCGCCAGAGTCAACTCACAGCTTCGCAGATACCGCCGTTTTATGGAAAGGCTGGGAGATAAAGAAGAAAATTCCAGAATCCATACGATCGGCGGACTGGAGATCAATGAGGATAATGTAGAAGTGACCGTTGACGGCGAACCGGTAAAGATGACTCCGATCGAGTACAAGATCCTGCTGCTTCTGATGAAGAATCCGGGACGGGTGTTTTCTGCGGAGGAGATCTATGAGCGGGTATGGAATGAACGTGCGATCAACACCGATACGATTATGGTGCACGTCAGAAATATCCGTGAAAAGATAGAAGTAAATCCAAGAGAACCAAAATACTTAAAGGTGGTGTGGGGCGTTGGATACAAAATTGAAAAGCAGGCGTAAACTGGGAATTTTTCTGATAATTGTAACAATATTAAGTGCAGCATATGTCATGCTGTATAATTATGATGTGATTTATGAAAAAGCGGTCGAGGAAGCACAGAAGACTTATACGACGTCGCTTTCGGACAGGGAATATCTGGAAAGCTTTCTGGAATTCAGTTATATCCTTTATAATCAGGAGATATCATCCAAGACAGGAGAAGCCAAGATGTCACAGGATGAGATCAATGATGTGGCAGATGTGTGGATGGAGGATTATGAAGCATTATATCCTTATCTGGATTACCGGATCGAGGATGGATCGGGAACGGTTCTGGGACGAAGTACGGCGAATACCGGAAATGGTCTGACAGATGACAGCTTTAAAGAATATGCATTTGGTATGGTGCTGACTTACGATGAGCATGGCAACCCGGATGTGAAAGTTGTAAAGAGCGGCGAAAAGACAGCGCAGAGTATTGTTCTCAGAAAGATCATTGACAACTGGAGCGAGACGGTTGAGGACGCTACGCATGGAGAACTGAAGACGCCGAAAAACCGCACATACATCTACGGAATGAAGAAAAGCAGCATTGAACAGTATCTGAATCAATGGTACTGGTTCGGGGATGAAGCTCCGAATGATGCATGGTATATGATGCTTGCCTGCATGGCAGCAGTATGCGTGGCGGCATGGATTTTTGCACAGAGCGAGACACTGAAAATTGGTGGCGGAAAGATCTTCCGGCAGCCATTCGAGGTTGTTTTTGTTGTTGCGTCAATTACTCTTGGGATTCTGGATGATAAACTGAACTGGATCATAACCAGAGAAGAAGGCTTGCCGCAGCCAATGGATTTTGCAATCTGGGTCGGTGTATTTGCGGTCACATACTGGGTGACAACGTGTATCAGTGCGGTTCAGAAGATTGGGCTCAGAAAGTATGTCACGGAACGGACGCTGGTATGGCGGCTGTGGAAGGCGCTGAGGGAAGAAGCTCCGGCGGCTGCAGAAAGAGTCGGACGGGACGGTGGGAGACTGTACCGGAAGGTGAAAAAACTGGCCAACAGAGTATATGAGATTGTTACAGACATTGATTTTACCGATAAAGGAAGTAAGGCAATCCTGCGGATCGTACTGGTGAACTTTATCATCCTTGCTGTGACGAGTGTCTGGGTATATGGAATTATGGCACTGATCATTTATTCTGCAATCCTGTACTTTGTTTTAAAAAAATATTTTAATGAGGTGAAACGGAATTATCACAGACTTCTGGAAGCGACAAATGAGATTGCAGATGGCAATCTGGATGTAGAAATCGATGAGAATCTGGGTGTATTCGAGCCATTTAAAGAAGAAATCGAGAAGATCCAGAGCGGATTCAAGAAGGCGGTAGATGAGGAAGTAAAAAGCCAGCGTATGAAGACTGAACTGGTAACGAATGTCTCGCATGACCTTAAGACGCCGCTGACGGCGATCATCACCTATGTGAATCTTCTGAAGATTGAACAGGATCCGGAGAGACAGAAAGAATATATCGATGTGCTGGATAGAAAGTCTCTCAGACTGAAAGCACTGATCGAAGATTTGTTTGAGATCAGTAAAGCAAGCAGCAAATCCGTGAATCTGAACATTGCCAACATTGATATTGTGAATCTGTTCAAACAGGTGAAGCTGGAAATGGAAGAAAAGATCACGGAAGCGAATCTGGACTTCCGGCTGGATATTCCGGAGGATAAAGTGATCGTGGCACTGGACGGACAGAAGACATACAGGATCTTTGAAAATCTGATTGGAAATGCAGCAAAATACGCAATGCCTCATACGAGGGTATATGTGAAAATTGCGGCAGAAGACGGGGATGCGGTGTTCCAGATGAAAAATGTATCGGCAAACGAGCTTACATTTAACCCAGAGGAGATCACGGAACGTTTTGTCAGAGGGGATTCGTCAAGAAATACCGAAGGATCTGGACTGGGACTTGCAATCGTCAAAAGTTTCGTGGAGATTCAGAAAGGAAAATTCTGGATTGAGACGGAGGCGGATCTTTTTAAAGCGGAGATTCGCTGGAAACTGGTTGACAAAAAGGATGATATCGCATAATATATATTCTATATGAGAAAGACTTTGAACGGAAAGAGTAGCAGATGCGATGTGTCGAAAGAGAGAAACTGTCACCGGCTGAAAGCAGTTTTGGATTACAGCTTTTGTGAAGTGCGTCCGGGAGTCGGTCCGGTGAAAAAGATGAAAAGTGTCATAGCCGGATCCGGGATTACACACGTTACGTGTACTGAGGGAAGGATACGGGTAATATAACTGTATTCTTTAAAAAGAGTGGAACCGCGGATATACTTCGTCTCTTGTGTAAAGCAGGAGACGAAGTTTTTTTGTTTCTTGTATGTTAAAGCATGCAGGTTGGGCGGTAAACTTATAAAAAGGAGAGATCATAGATGGGCATCATATCATATGTCAATGAAGAAATCCAGGTAATACGGGAGCGGGATCCTGCAATTAAGTCAAATATGGAAGTGTTCCTGTATTCCAGCTTTAAAGCGATTCTTCATTACAGAATCGCACATAAGCTCTATCTGAAGAAACATTATTTCCTTGCAAGATGGGTATCGCAACGGGCAGCAAGAAAGACCGGGATTGAAATCCATCCGGGAGCGACGATAGGAAAAGGATTATTCATCGACCACGGAAGCGGAGTGATCATTGGTGAGACCGCAGAACTTGGAGATAATATCACGCTGTACCAGGGAGTCACACTTGGAGGAACCGGAAAGGAACAGGGAAAGAGACATCCGACGTTAGAAGATAATGTCATGGTCAGCGCAGGGGCAAAAGTACTTGGTTCTTTTACCATTGGAGAAAATTCCAAGATCGGGGCAGGATCTGTCGTATTAAAAGAGGTACCGCCGAACTGTACGGTCGTAGGTGTGCCGGGCAGAGTTGTTAAAATGAATGATGAGAAGATACCGAGACTCGACATGGATCAGGTACATCTGCCGGATCCAATTGAAAATGATATCAGAGCCCTGCAGGAAGATAATTTAAGAATGCACAGACAGATCCAGGAGATGGAAAAATGTATGCAGTGCTTAAAAGAGAATCCGATACCGGAAGAAAAAAAAGGAGGAAATATCAGAAAATGAAGATATTTAATACAATGACAAAGAAAAAAGAAGAATTTGTACCTTTGGAAGAAGGAAAGGTAAAGATGTATGTATGCGGACCTACCGTATACAATTTCATCCACATCGGTAATGCAAGACCGATGATCGTATTCGACACCGTAAGAAGATATTTTGAATATAAAGGATATGATGTAAATTACGTATCAAACTTTACGGATGTAGATGACAAGATTATCAAGAAAGCCATTGAAGAAGGCGTAACAGCCGACGAGATTTCCAAACGTTACATTGCAGAGTGCAAAAAAGATATGGATGGTATGAACATCAAGCCGGCAACCAAGAACCCTCTGGCAACCGAAGAAATCTGTGGTATGGTAGATATGATCCAGACACTGATTGACAAAGGATTTGCTTACGAGAAGAACGGTACCGTATATTACAGTACAAGAAAGTTCAAAGATTACGGTAAACTTTCACACAAGAATCTGGATGATCTGCGTTCCGGTGAGCGTTCCCTTCTGGTATCAGGAGAAGATGAAAAAGAAGATCCACTGGATTTCGTGCTCTGGAAACCGAAAAAAGAAGGAGAGCCAGCATGGGAGTCTCCATGGAGCGAGGGACGTCCGGGATGGCACATCGAGTGCTCAGAGATGTCTAAGAAATACTTAGGCGAGCAGATCGACATTCATGCCGGCGGCGAGGATCTTGTATTCCCACATCATGAAAATGAGATCGCACAGAGCGAAGCTGCCAATGGCAAAGAATTTGCAAGATACTGGATGCACAATGCATTCCTGAACATTGATAACAGAAAGATGAGTAAATCTCTCGGAAACTTCCGTACCGTACGTGAGATCAGCGAACAGTACGATCTGCAGGTACTTCGTTTCTTCATGCTGAGTGCACATTACAGAAGCCCACTGAATTTCAGTGCAGATCTGATGGAAGCATCCAAGAATGGTCTGGAGCGTATCGTAAATGCAGCAGATAATCTGAAGTTCCTTATGGAAAATGCAAAAGCAGAAGCAATCACAGATGCAGAAGCAGAAAACTTTGCAAAAACAGAAGAGTTTGTTGCAGGATTTGAAAAGGCAATGGACGATGACTTCAATACAGCAGATGCCGTTGCAGCAATCTTTGACCTTGTAAAATATATCAATACAACAACCGATGCAGAAAGTTCAAAAGAATATCTTCAGAAATTATTCGATCTGCTTGTGAAGTTAACAGGAGTTCTGGGATTGATCGTAGATAAGAAAGAAGAGATCCTGGACGAAGACATCGAGAAACTGATCGAGGAGCGTCAGGCAGCACGTAAGGCTAAAGATTTTGCAAGAGCCGATGCAATCCGTGATGAACTGTTAGAGAAGGGTATCATCTTAAAGGATACCAGAGAAGGAGTACAATGGAAAAGAGCGTAGAGTGGGAATTTGACACTTATATGCAGGAGATTTTCCAGATGAAAGAGGTGGATATCAAAGAATATTCACCTCTTACTTTGGCATATATCGGAGACTGCATTTATGATCTGATCATCAAAACGCTGGTGATCAATGAAGGAAACCGTCAGGTACAGAAACTGCACCAGAAGACCAGCTCTTATGTACAGGCATCCGCACAGTCGAAAATGATGCGTACAATGCAGGAACATCTGACAGAAGAAGAGCATGCCATCTATAAAAGAGGCCGCAATGCCAAGAGTGTATCGCCGGCGAAGAACCAGTCGATCACAGATTACAGACGTGCGACGGGATTCGAAGCCCTGCTTGGTTATCTGTATCTGAAAAAAGAGTGGAAAAGAATGCTGGAACTGGTTAAAATAGGTCTGGACAGTATCAAAGAACAATAAGGAGTGTCGAATATGAGTCACGATAAGAATGTACATGATAAGAAGATGCACGATAAAAAATCGTATGATAAGAAAGAAAATGAAAATATCATAGAAGGAAGAAATGCCGTCATGGAAGCATTTCGTTCCGGAAAACCGGTAGACAAGCTGTATGTACTGGACGGATGTCAGGACGGCGCAGTCAGATCCATCATCCGTGAGGCAAGAAAGCATGACACGATCCTGAACTTTGTGGAAAAGGACCGCTTAAACCAGTTGTCAGAGACCGGAAAACACCAGGGTGTGATCGCAAGTGTTGCCGCATATGAGTATGCAGAAGTAGAAGATATGTTAAAGCTTGCAGAAGAAAAAGGGGAAGATCCGTTCCTGATCATTTTGGATAATATCGAAGATCCGCACAATCTTGGTGCGATCATCCGTACCGCAAATCAGGCAGGTGCACATGGCGTGATCATTCCGAAGAGACGTGCAGTCGGACTGACGGCAACTGTGGCAAGAACTTCCGCAGGTGCGCTGAATTATACGCCGGTTGCAAAAGTAACGAATCTGGTAAAGACGATGGAAGATCTGAAGAAGAAGGGTCTGTGGTTCGTGTGTGCCGATATGGACGGCGATGTCATGTATGATGTCAATATGAAGGGGCCGATCGGTCTGGTGATCGGTAATGAAGGCGAAGGCGTGGGACGTCTGGTCAAAGACACTTGCGATTTTACCGCCAGAATCCCGATGAAGGGGGACATCGATTCCCTGAATGCATCGGTAGCAGCAGGTGTGCTGGCATATGAGATCGTAAGACAGCGGATGCAGTAAGAAAGTGAAGTACAGGCGATTGCCATAAGCAGATAAGTATAGAGTGAAATGTGGACTTCGGAGGAAAGTATGACAGAGTATAAAAAATTAACAGACGAAGAACTGATCCGCAGACTCCGCATGGGAGAAACCGGGATTATAGATTATCTGATGGAAAAATATAAGAATCTGGTCAGAAAAGAAGCCAATGCAATGTATCTGCTCGGCGGAGAGACAGACGACCTGATCCAGGAAGGAATGATCGGTCTTTTCAAAGCTGTTCAGGATTATGATGTGGATCAGGAAGCTTCTTTCTTCAGTTTTGCAAGACTGTGTGTGACGAGACAGCTCTATTCGGCAATCGAAGCTTCGAACAGAAAGAAACACAGCCCGCTTAACAGTTACATTTCTTTGTATGAAAGGGAAGATGGCGAAGGTTCTCTGATCGATATGATGGAATCAGAACATGAGACAAATCCGGAAGAACTGCTTGTCAGTCAGGAACATGCAAAGTCGCTGGAAGAACGGCTGGAAAAGGATTTAAGTGAACTGGAACGCAGAGTCTTGTATTTACACCTGATGGGGACCGATTATAAGACAATTGCAAAGCTTCTGGACCGGAGTCCGAAGACGATTGATAATGCACTTCAGAGGATCAAAGGGAAGATGCAGAGGATTCTGGAAAAGGAAAAATAGATATAATTAAAATACGATATGTCCAGAAGAAAAAAAGTGTATATTTTGTAGAGTTTTTTGTATGTACAGGAAAATTACAGATTCTTATAATGATATATGCAGTAAAGGTAAAAATAGGAGGTATCGTAATGACAAAGAAAATATTAATCACCGGAGGCGCCGGTTATATCGGAAGTCACACAGCACTGGAACTTTTGAATGAAGGATATGAAGTTGTTGTATATGACAATCTGTGCAATTCATCAAAAGAATCTTTAAAGAGAGTAGAAGAGCTTTCTGGAAAGCACATTACATTTTATGAAGGAGATGTAATGGATGAAACTGCATTGAAGGCAATGATGGAAAAAGAGGGTGTAGATGCGGTGATTCACTGTGCAGCATTGAAGGCAGTCGGAGAATCTGTACAGAAGCCATTAGAGTATTACCGTAATAATATAACAGGAACCCTGACACTTATGGATGTTATGAAACAGACAGGGGTTAAGAATATCGTATTCAGCTCATCTGCAACTGTATACGGAAGTCCGGAGGAGATGCCGATCACAGAGGAGTGTCCGAAGGGACAGTGCACGAATCCTTACGGATGGACAAAATCCATGATGGAACAGATCATGACGGATGTACAGAAGGCCAATCCAGATATGAATGTTATTCTTCTTCGCTATTTCAACCCGGTAGGAGCACATGAAAGTGGACGTATCGGAGAGGATCCGAAGGGAATCCCGAACAACCTGATGCCATATATTTCACAGGTGGCAGTAGGAAAGCTTGAAAAACTCGGCGTATTCGGAGATGACTATGACACACCGGACGGAACCGGAGTCCGTGACTACATTCATGTAGTAGATCTTGCAAAAGGACACGTAAAAGCAATTAACTATATCTTCAGCAATCCGGGACTTGATGTGATCAATCTTGGAACGGGTGTTGGATATTCCGTGCTTGATATGGTAAAAGCATTCGGCAAAGCATGTGGAAAAGAGATTCCATATGAGATCAAACCAAGAAGAGCCGGAGATATCGCGATGTGTTATGCAGATCCTGCCAAGGCAGCAAGAGTGCTTGGCTGGAAGGCTGAAAAAGGGCTGGATGAGATGTGTGCCGATACATGGAGATGGCAGTCACAGAATCCAAACGGATATGAAAAATAGAAATTTTTAAATAAGTTGGAAATACAATTTATATGCAGGGCAGTCTTTTCGCAGGCTGCCCTGTTTTTATTGCCATGTATTCGTAAGGAGCTGCCAGTGGCAGGTCCTGTAGATATCAAAGTATGCAAGAGAAGTTGCCGGTGGCAGGTTCGGTAGATACCAAATAGAAATTCATATTTTTTGAATAGAATATCAAATGTTCATATGCATTCCCAAATGTTAAACTTTATTCATGCTAAAGAGCTGTGCAGAAAAATGTAAGAAGGAGTAAAGAGGAATGGGAAATAACAGTAAGAGCAGTGTAGTATACCAGGGAAAGATTCCCGGAAGAGTAAAGTATACATTTGCATTTGGGGCATTGGGTAAGGATTTGATTTATGGAATGATCGCAACATTTTCGATGATCTATTTTACAGATATCATTAAAGTTGCACCGGCGTTTATTGGAACGATGTTCTTCGTGGCGAAGATCTGGGATGCGTTCAATGATCTGTTCATGGGAATGATCGTGGATAATACGAGAAGCCGTTTTGGAAAGTTTGTTCCGTGGCTTGTAATCGGAACGCTGATCAATGCGTTCGTATTTGTAACTGTATTTACAGATTTTCATCTGACAGGTGTGAAGCTTTGCGTCTTTGCGACGGTTGTATATATTTTATGGGGAATGACTTATACCATCATGGATATTCCATACTGGTCAGTGATTCCGAATCTGACTTCTGATCCACAGGAACGTGAAAAAGTATCGGTATTGCCAAGAATTTTTGCAAGTATCGGACAGTCACTGATCATTGCAGGCTTCGGTGTGCAGATTATTAAAGGACTTGGTGGTGATTACACAGGATATCACAGATTTGCACTGATCATTGCAGCAACATTTATTTTTACAATGGCTGTATGTGTGATCAATCTGCCGAAGATCCAGCATGATGTTGAGGAAAAGGACAAGATGAAATTCAAAGACCTCTTTACTGTCATTAAGAAGAATGATCAGTTAAGATGGGCAGTATTACTGATTCTTTTATATAACGTGGCAATTCAGGCAATCATGGGAGTTGCAACTTATTACTTCAGTTATGTATGTAATAATGCGGGAATGTTATCTGCATTTATGATCAGTGCATCGGTTGCAGAAGTAGTCGGACTTCTGATCTTTCCGAAGGTAACAAAGGTGTTATCCAGAAAGAAAGCGTTCCTGATGGCATGTGTACTCCCGCCAATCGGGTTGATCTTATTACTGATCGTTGGTATTGCATGCCCGAATAACATTGCGCTGACAGCAGTTGCAGGTGTGATCGTTAAGACAGGAACTGGTCTGGAACTTGGATGTGCGACTGTATTCCTTGCAGATGTTGTTGATTATGGTGAGTATGTTCTTGGAACGAGAAATGAAGGAGTGGTATTCTCTTTACAGACACTGATCGTAAAACTGACCGCAGCATTTACTTCACTGGCAATCGGATTTGTACTGGAACTTACCGGATATGTACCGAATGCAGTACAGTCGCTGGCAACACAGAATTCTATCCGTGTACTGATGTGTATCGTACCGACAATCGGAGTCATTCTGGCATACATCGTATATAAGAACAAATATAAATTAAGCGATGAATTTATGAAAAAAGTAGTGGCTAAGATTAATGGCTCCGGAGAGGAAGCATAAAAGGCGAAATACATAATCATAAGGCAAGCTGGATTTTAAATTAAAATCGGCTTGCCTTATTGCTGTATACGCAGGTACATTATATAATCTAAGAATACTTAACAGGTTACAAAAGCAACAGTAAATAAATACATTGATTGAGAAGAAACAGAAGAAAGACATGAAAAATAAGTTGGAAAATGGAGAGGAACCGTGAGGATATTTAGTATTATTCTGGCAGACGATGAACAGCAGATCCTGTATGGAATGAAAAAAGGAATTGAATGGGAAAAACTTGGATTTCGTGTGGCCGGAGTGGCACAGAATGGGAAAGAAGCATTGGAACTGATGGAAGAGGTGCATCCGGATCTGGTGATCAGTGATATTAAGATGCCATTTATGGATGGACTGGAACTGGCAAAGCATATCCATGAGGATTATATGAACACGAAAGTAATCTTATTCTCCGGATGGGATGATTTTGAATATGCAAGACTCGCAATCAGTTATGGGGTATCGGAATATATTATGAAACCCATCAACTATGAGGAGATGCAGAATCTTCTTATGAAGATGCACGAAGAACTCGATAAAGAATACAATGAAAAAATGAACCGTGCCCGGTTGGAACATGCCTATATGGAGAGCCTTCCGCTTTTGCGGCAACAGTTTTTTACTCGCCTGGTAACAGAAAAAATGAATAAAAATGAGTTGCAAAGTCAGATTGATAATCTGAAGCTGGAATTTACAGATGCAGTATATTCGGTTGTTGCCATGAAAGTGGGCAGAGGGGATGAAAAGGATGTACTGAGCGAACTGGCAGTGAAGCAGACCATAAAAGAGGCATTGGAAAAGATCGCACGTGTATACGAATTTGGTATGAGTGATAATGAGATATTCATTCTGGGCAGTAATAAAAAACATGATGTCGGAAGAATCACAAGGACGATTGATGAAGCAGTTGTTTTGATCGAACGTATTTTCCAAAGCAGGATTTCCTGCGGAATCAGTGTCAGCAGGGAGAAAATTGAGGATATGCCGTCATTGTATGAACAGGCACTTGAGGCACTGGATTACAATCTGGTAACGGTAGAAGAAAGTTATACGTATTATAATGACATCATGCCGGTGCAGGATGTCAAAGAAGACTGGAATACAAAAGTAGAGAATATAGGGAAAAATATCACACATTATACGGAAGAAGAGTTAAAAAGTCAGGTGGAAAGTCTGCTTGCATGGCTTCATAGGAGACAGTATTCGTTAAACGAATATCAGGTTCTGATCCTGGAAATTTCATTTTCATTCTCTAGATTTTACAAAAAATATCAGATCACATCGGATATGGAATTTGCAGGAACGAAGAAAATGGCAGTGAAGATTCTCTCGTTAAGTACAGGGGAAGAGCTGGATCACTGGCTGGTCAATTACTGTGAACTGATCCGGTCGCTGATTCAGAAAAAACAGATTGATAATAATGTCATCCTGGCGGAACATGCGCGCAAGATCGTAGAAGAGAGGTTTCCGGATCCTGACTTAAGTGTAGAGACCGTGTGTGGAAAGCTTCATGTCAGTTCATCGTATTTTTCGAAAATCTTCAAACAGGAAACAGGTGGAACATTTGTGAACTATCTGACCGGACGTCGGATGGAAGAGGCGAAAAAACTGCTTTTACAGACAGATTATAAGAGTCAGGTGATCGGAAATATGGTGGGATATCCGGAGCCAAATTATTTCAGCTATGTATTTAAGAAAAATTGTGGAATGTCTCCGGTAAAATACAGAAAACAGGGGGGAGATGCGGATGAAGGATAAAAAAGTAAGTATCCGCATTGTGTTCCCGTTCGTGATGTCTGTTTCCATTGCGGTCTGTATTATAAGCTGTATGTTTTTGTTTTCGCATTATTTTTCGGGATATTTTCAAAGAGATACTATTGAGAAAGTATCAAAACAGAAAAAAACGCTGGCCCAGGATTTAGAAGCGGAGATAGAGAATATCAATGAACTGATCAACTCGATTTATTATCAGGATATCCGGACCTATGATACGGCAACAGAAATGTTTCAAAGAGAAATGGAACAACGTATGGTGCGGGAATCAGAGGTGCTTTATAGCGCTGCAATTTACGATGCAGATGGAAGCAGTCTGTGGCATTCGGAAAAATTACCGGACAGGAATAAAGCAGAGGTAAAACAGGAAGCCTGGTTTCAAAATGCACAAAAGAATATAGAGACGATTCATTACGGAGAGAAGAAACTTGTACAACCGGACAAGGCAAGATACGTTTATGAAATCAGCCGTTACATAGAATATGTGGAAAATGGCAATATGAAGTCCGGAGTACTGCTTCTGGAGTATTATACGGATTCGATAGATGAGGTATTGCTGCATTATAAGAGTCAAAAATCGGCATACTGTTACCTTCTGGATACAAACCGGCGATTACTGTATCATCCATTTGAAAAAGAGATCGCTTCGGAAATGTATCAGGAAAAAACGGTGAAAGAGGCAATGGCCTGCAAGAATTATAAAATAGAAGAGCAAAGCGGAGGAAAATGGCTGATTGAGCGCCAGCAGATTGGATATACCGGATGGAATGTGGTACTCGTAAACTCGATGTCCAGTCTGGATTTTGAAAGTTATAATCTGCACTATGTTGCATGGTTTACTCTGCTGCTAGTTGGCGTGATATTAATTTTCCTGGATATTTTACTTTTTAGAAGCTTTACGGATCCGGTTTATCGTCTGCTTCAGACGATGCAGGAATTTGGAAAAGGCAATTATGATATTAAGGCAAAAGAAGAGGGAATCGGAGAACTGAAAAATCTCAGCGCACATTTTAATATCATGGCAGATAAGCTGCAGGAACAGATGGAAGAAATCCGAAGGAACGAACGCGAGCGTCAGCAGATGGAGAAGAAGTTGCTGCAGTCTCAGATTAATCCACATTTTCTGTATAACACATTGGACTCGATCATCTGGATGATACGAAGTGAGGAATATGAAGGGGCAGGAAAGATGGTATCTCTGCTTGCAAAGTTTTTCCGTATCTCTCTAAGTCAGGGAAAAGATATGATTCCGTTGGAGAAAGAATTGGAACATGCATCCAGTTATCTCGCAATTCAGAATATCCGATTTAAGGATAAATTTGAATTTCAGATAGAGGCAGATCCGGCATTGTTAAAATACTTGTGTCCGAAATTATCCATTCAGCCGCTGCTTGAAAATGCGATTTATCATGGCATGGAGGGAATGTATGAGGACGGAGAGATTACCATCCGGATCTATGATAGGGATGGAGATATTGGAATTGATGTAGCAGATAACGGACCTGGAATGACACAGGAAACCATAGATCATATCATGCACAACAAAGTAATTTCGAGCAAACGCGGATCGGGGATTGGTGTGCGGAATGTAAACGAACGGATCCAGCTGATCTACGGAGAGGATTATGGCGTAACCATCACGAGCGAACTGGATGAAGGAACGACAGCGACCATTACAATTCCAAAGATGGAGGAAACCGATGATGCAAGGTAGAAAAAAACATATATTGCTGATCCTTTTACTTCTTTTGATCGCATTTGTATCCATGCAGATGATGGCAGGCCAGAATTACACAGAGGAAAAGACGAGGATTACGGTGATCTTACCGAAAGACAGTCAGAATGAGCTGTATGGCCTGTTGGATGGAATACGGGACCAGGCTTATGATGACCATGTGAAATTGGATGTATGGTATAAAAGCAGACTGACGGAAAAAGCGTTTGATGAACTTGTGAAAGAAGAAATGGAGAATGGCTCTGAAGGGATCCTTCTTGTATATCCGGAAATGTATCTGGAGAAAAAGGAAGGCGGTTATAAGAAAAATAATCTTCTGGCAGTGACAGATACGATGCAGAGTGAGTTTAAGTATTATGCAGCTACTTTAAAAAGTAAGAAAGAACAATATCGTCTGCCGGTAGAAGATGCAGTGCTGGAGCAGGTGAGAAATGGGGAAAAACCATTCATTTATGTAGAAAATACATACAGACTTGGCTATGAAAGCATGCAGATGTTAGAAAAGAAAGGAAAGACAAAAGATATGAAGAATATTTGTCTGAAGCCGGTAAGACTGGATAAAGAAAGGATGGAAAGCGGTGAATATGATGCGCTGCTTTCAAGGTGATCGGAAGATGAAACACGGTAAAAAATGCAAGATAGATAAATACACCCTCATACTGATCGTTTTGCTCCTTCTTCTGACCGGACTTGTGATCGCATGGAAACTGCCGCAAAAAGAAGACCGGTATATACATGTCGGAATTGCAGTATATGACCGTAGCGATACATTTATGGAAAGTTATATCAGAGAACTGGAAGATAAGATAGGACAGACGAAAATACTTGGGAAAAAAGTATCTTATGAAATCTATGATGCAGAAGGGATCGGCAGCCGTCAGGAAAAACAGCTGCAGGAGATGTATGCTCAGGATTACGATGTGATGCTTGTAAATCTTGTAGAACCGGCGTCGGCGGCAAGTGTACTGACTGACGCCAAAGATGCAGACATACCAGTCATCTTATTTAACAGGGAGATTGATGAAAAGGACTTGAAAATATCGAAAAATGTCTGGTATGTAGGAACGGATGCCAGAGCGGCCGGTGTGATGCAGGGGGAACTGTTGAAAGATCTCTGGAAAAAACAAAGCAGAATACTCGACTGGAATGGAAATGGAATGCTGGATTATGTACTGGTAGAAGGAGAAGAATCACATTTTGATGCAATCCGCAGAACAAGCGGATTCCTGGAAACGGGTGCAGAACTTCCGTTGAATCAGAAGGGAAATATCCTGGCTGAATGGAAGAGAGAGCTGGCTTATGAAAAGTTTGCGGCATTAGATGACGAGGCAGTACAGAACGTAGAGGCTGTTATCTGCAATAACGATGATATGGCACTTGGGGTATATGATTATTACAAAGAAAAAAATCTGAAACTTCCAGTGATCATCGGGATTAATAACAGTGAAGAAATGCACCAGAAGATTATGTCGGGTGAAATGTATGGAACGATTGACAATAAGATGGAAGATCAGGTAATGGAAATATGCCGGCTGATGCAGGCAATTTTGAAAAAGGATACAGGATCATATCAGAAAGTGTGGTATAGTACGCCGAAGGCAATCGTTAAAGCGGAAGGAACAGAATGAAAGCAAAAGAAAAGAAGAACTAAAAAAATAAAAAACTCTGTAAATCAATCATGATTTACAGAGCTTTTCTTTTAAGCTGCCTAGCGGAATCGAACCGCCGACCTCCGCCTTACCAAGGCGACGCTCTACCGACTGAGCCAAGGCAGCATGCATAAGTGATATGCAACATTGATACTATACAATGAATCAGGTGATTTTGTCAATACATTTTTTTGTGATACCGGGAGAAAATCAAAAGAAATATAAAGAAAACATATTGCCGGAAAATGAAAATAGGAATAGAATAGTAATTTAGAACATGGTAGACAGAAGAGGGAGAGAAACATGAAAAAAATGAAGACAATGACAGAGGGCGTGATCTGGAAAGAAATACTTTTTTTTGCAATCCCGCTGATTCTGGGGAATTTGTTTCAACAGTTATATAATACGGTGGATTCGATTATTGTCGGCAACTATGTGGGAAGTAACGCACTGGCAGCAGTCGGATCCAGCGGTGCGATCATTAACCTGCTGATCGGTTTCTGCATAGGAGCATCGACTGGTGCAGGTGTTGTGATCTCGCAGTTTTATGGGGCTAAAAATACAGAAGGCGTGAGGAAGGCCGTACATACTACGATGGCGATCGCGCTGGTAGCAGGAGTGCTTCTGACTGTAATCGGAATTACAGTGACACCATCGATGCTGCGCCTGATGGGAACACCGGACAAGGTATTTGAACAGTCGGTAATCTATCTGCAGGTATATTTTGGCGGAAGTTTATTTTCGGTAGTTTACAATATGTCGGCGGGTGTTCTGAATGCCGTGGGCAATTCCAGACGTTCCCTGGTATACCTGATGATCGCAGCGATTTCAAATATATTCCTGGATCTGATCATGGTTGTCGGACTGAAACTTGGAATCGTTGGCGCGGCACTGGCTACGGATATCAGTCAGTTGATATCATGCATTTTTATATGGGGATTTCTGATCAGAAGTGAAGATGTATATAAGTTGAAGATTAAGGAAATCCGCTGCTATGACCATCTGCTTTCCAAAATCATCCGTATCGGAATCCCGACGGGAATCCAGAATATTGTAATTTCACTTTCGAATTTGATCGTACAGACGAGCGTGAATAGTTTCGGGGCAACGGTTATGGCCGGATTTGCAGCATATATAAAGATTGATGGATTTAACATCCTTCCGGTATTGAGCATCAGTATGGCCGCAACTACATTTGCGGGACAGAATATTGGCGCCAGAAAGCCGGACAGAGTCAGAAAAGGAATGTATATATCTACTGTGATGGGGGCTGGCTATTCGGTGTTAACCGGGATTATGTTGCTGATATTTGCTCCACAGGTGATAGGTGTCTTTACGACGAACCAGAAGGTTGTGGAGTATGGTGTATATATTATGAGGTATTTCTGTCCGTTTTACTGGATGCTTGGAATTCTGCATGTGCTGGGAGGAACGATACGAGGAACAGGCAAGACGATGCAGGCAATGGTCGTATTTCTGGTATCTTTGTGTGGATTCCGTGTGATATGGATCGCGGGAACAATGGCATGGACAAGAAGTCTCGGACATGTGATGATGTGTTATCCGACGTCCTGGCTTCTGGGAATGCTACTGATGCTTTTGTATGTAAGGAAAGGAAAATGGATGGATCTGTAAGGCCGGGCAAAATCCGTCTGTTCTAAAATCCGTACATTTGCGCTAAAGGTAATTGGGATAAAATAAAGTATCTTCCCTTGTTTCATCATATTTTTTATGATAAGATAATGAGCATAATGTATAGTTAAAACCTAAGGAGGATACCATGGGAGAAGAAACAACAGTTTCCAAAAATTTTATTGAACAGGAAATAGATAAAGATCTTGCAGAAGGAGTGTACAGTGAAGTATGTACAAGATTCCCACCGGAACCAAACGGATATCTGCATATCGGACATGCAAAGTCTATTCTTTTGAACTCAGGACTTGCAAAGAAGTATAATGGAACATTTCATCTGAGATTTGACGATACGAATCCGATGAAAGAAGATATGGAATTCGTAGAGTCTATTAAAGAAGATGTAAAATGGTTAGGCGCTGACTGGGGAGATCATCTCTATTTTGCATCTAACTATTTTGATCAGATGTATGAGTGTGCCGTAAAACTGATTAAGAAGGGAAAAGCATTTGTCTGTGATCTGACGGCAGAAGAGATGCGTGAATATCGTGGAACGCTGACAGAGCCTGGAAAGAACAGTCCGTACCGTGACCGTTCGGTAGAAGAGAACTTAAGACTTTTCGAAGAGATGAAAGACGGCAAGTATCAGGACGGAGAGAAAGTCTTACGTGCAAAGATCGATATGGCATCGCCGAATATTAACATGCGTGATCCGATCATCTACCGTGTGGCTCATATGACACACCATAACACCGGAGATAAATGGTGCATCTATCCAATGTATGATTTTGCTCATCCAATCGAAGATGCGATCGAACATATCACACATTCTATCTGTACGCTGGAATTTGAAGACCACAGACCATTATATGACTGGGTTGTGAAAGAATGTGAATTTGATCCGGCACCGAGACAGATTGAATTTTCAAAGCTGTATCTGACAAATGTCGTTACAGGTAAGAGATACATTAAGAAACTGGTTATGGATGGTATCGTAGACGGATGGGATGATCCGCGACTGGTATCAATAGCAGCCCTTAGAAGAAGAGGATTCACACCGGAATCTATCAAGATGTTTGTTGAGATGTGTGGAGTATCCAAGAGCCAGAGCTCTGTAGACTATGCAATGCTTGAGTACTGTATCCGTGAGGATCTGAAGATGAAGAAGCCTCGTATGATGGCAGTTCTTGATCCGATCAAACTGGTAATTGATAACTATCCGGAGGGAGAAGTTGAGTATCTGGATGTAGAGAATAACCTGGAGAATCCGGAACTTGGTATGAGAAAAGTGCCATTTGGTCGTGAGCTTTATATTGAGCGTAATGATTTTATGATCGAGCCACCGAAGAAGTATTTCCGTCTTTTCCCTGGCAATGAAGTACGTCTGATGCATGCATATTTTGTAAAATGTGTAAGTTACGAGACGGATGCCGAAGGAAATGTAACGGTTGTTCACTGTACTTATGATCCGGAGACAAAATGTGGAACAGGATTTACCGGACGTAAAGTGAAGGGAACAATCCACTGGGTAAGTGCTCCACAGGCAAAGAAAGCAGAAGTAAGATTATATGAGAATCTGATCGATGAAGAGAAGGGTGTATATAATAAAGAAGACGGTTCCCTGAATCTGAATCCGAATTCACTGCAGATTTTAAAGGAGTGCTATGTAGAAGACAGCTTTAACGAAGCAGGTCCGTGCGACAGCTTCCAGTTTGTAAGAAACGGATATTTCTGTATCGATTCGAAAGATTCTACACCGGAGAATCTGGTATTTAACCGTATCGTATCGCTGAAGAGTTCATTTAAGCTGCCTAAAAAATAAGAAATAATGAACAGTAGAATACATTAATAAAGATACTGTGATTAAGATGGAAAAATAAAATGAATGAATTAACGATAAATCTAGACAGTCGTTCGAAGAAGCCGCTGTATGAGCAGATTTATGATTATATCAAGTCTGATATCCAGAACGGGAGGATTCCTTACGGGGAAAAACTCCCGTCTACCAGGGCTTTGGCAAAGCATCTGGAAGTCAGCCGCAGCACGGTTGAACTGGCATATGAACAATTATTATCAGAAGGATATATTGAATCTGCCCCATACCGCGGTTTTTTCGTGGCTCAGATTGATGAATTATATCAACTGAAAAAAGAAGAAAAGAAGTCCGAACGGAAAATAGAAAAGAAAAAAGTGTATCAATATGATTTCACGCCGAATGGAGTTGATCTGAACAGCTTTCCGTATAATGTGTGGCGAAAACTGTCAAAAGATATCCTGATGGATGACAGGACAGAATTATTCCGTACAGGGGATCCGCAGGGCGAATATGGTTTCCGGAGTGCTATCAGTAATTATCTGTATCAGGCGCGGGGAGTGGACTGTACACCGGATCAGGTTCTGATCGGCGCGGGGAGTGATTATATTCTGATGTTGCTTGGTATGATCCTCGGAACAGAACATATGATCGCATTTGAAGATCCGACTTATAAACAGGCATACAGAGTGATCCATACACTTGGGTATGAGACGGTTCCTGTGGCGATGGACAGACATGGTATGAAAATACAGGATCTTGAAAGTACGGGAGCTGATATTGCTTATGTAACGCCATCCCATCAGTATCCGACCGGGATTGTTATGCCGATAGGAAGAAGAATGGAGCTTTTGAAATGGGCATATGAAAAAGACGGAAGATATATTATAGAGGATGATTATGACAGTGAATTCCGCTATAAAGGGAAACCGATTCCGGCATTACAGGGATATGATGCGGAAGATAAAGTCATTTACCTTGGAACATTCTCCAAATCCATCGCACCCGCAATACGTCTGAGTTATATGGTATTGCCAAAAGATATTCTGAAAGCATATCGGAAGAAGGGAAGCTTTGTGAATTCTACGGTATCAAAAGTGGATCAGACGATTGTGCAGCACTTTATTGAAGAAGGATATTATGAACGCCATCTGAATAAGACCAGGGCGTTATATAAAAACAGGCATGATGTGTTGATCGAAGCTTTGAAACCACTGGGAGATATCTGTGAGATATCGGGGGAACATGCAGGGGTTCATATCCTGTTAACATTTAAAAACGGACAAAAAGAAAGAAATCTGATCGAGAAGGCGAAAAAAGCAGATATCCGGGTATATGGGCTTTCTGATTACCGGATTCGCAAAGATGAAAAGGAAAAAGCAACCATCCTTCTGGGATATGCGAATATGAGAGAAGAAGATATCAAAGAAGCTGTGGCAATTCTGAATCAATGCTGGAGAAAATAGAAAGTGTTTCCAACATTTTAGAAAGAAAAAAGAGCGGTATATAATATCAAACGGGGAGAATAAAAAGATTACCCTGTTGATATCATATACTGCTCTTTTATACTTGTGTATGCAAAAAGACTATTGGATACAGAAATGTCTTCTGCAGTAAAGGTAATAAATACCGATTAATCCTCGTCATCTCCGTCGTCTTCGTCAGTGTCTTCGGAAGTATCCGGAGTGTCCTTAGCATCAGCATCTTCGGAAGTATCTTCTGTGTTGTCCGCAGAGGTATCTTCTGTACTGTCATCTGCTGCATTGTCCTCTTCGGTAGTTGTTTTGGCTGCATTCAGATCGACATATCCACGGTCAACCGGTTGGAGGTCATTATCCAGATCGAAGTCTTCGTCTTCAAAATCATCGTTGAAATCATCGTCCTCATTTTTCTTTGACTTCTTTAAATAATAAACCAGACCTGCTGCGGCACTGCCGATTGCTGCAAGACCTAATAATTTTTTGCTCCATTTTGCCATGATAATCTGACTCCTTTCCGTTCTTTTCCTTATCATAGCACATATTATATGCTTTTTTCCATTAAATTAAAATAAATTATTGCAAGTTGAGAAGAAAATAAAAATATGATACACTGTATCATATCCTGGCTGTATCAGTACCTGAAGGGAGCCTGGGACGGAAAAACCCGGTGAGAATTGTATGGTCCTGGATAAAGGAGAGAAAAAGTATGAAAGAACAAAGCAAAAAGACGGTGGCAAAGAAGAAATTTTTTAAAATGGTGTTCAGCCGTGCCGGGATTTTTGTCATATTGATTCTGATACAGTTACTGGTATTCTTAGGAATTCCATACTATCTGAAAGAGTATGCAACCTTTATATACAGTGCGATGAGCGTGATGGAAATCGTTGTTCTTGTATATATCATTAATACAGAAGGGAACCCGGCATTTAAAATGACCTGGATGCTGTGTGTGATGGCACTTCCGGTTATAGGAACGGTATTTTATATCTATGTACATCTGCAGCTGGAGACGAGATTTGTACAGAACAGACTTGCGGCACTTCGTATGGAGACAGAACCTTATATGGATCAGGATGAGAAGGTTACAGAGGCACTCTGGGCAAGCAAATCGGCAAATGCACAGCTGTCTTATTATCTGTCACATCAACTTGGATTTCCGACCTACCGCAATACGGAAGTCGAATATTTCCCGGTGGGAGAGGATAAATTTGCTTCTATGATTAAAGAGCTGGAAAAAGCAGAGAAGTTCATTTTCATGGAATATTTCATTGTAGAGGAAGGAATTATGTGGGATACAATCCTGGAGATCCTGAAACGGAAAGTGAACGAAGGTGTAGAAGTCAGGTTCATGTATGATGGAATGTGTGCATTTGATCTGCTGCCGTACAGTTACCCTAAGAAACTTCAGAAATTCGGGATCAAGTGCAAAATGTCCAATAAGATCCGGCCTTTTGTGTCTACAATCCAGAATAACCGCGATCATAGAAAAATCTGTGTGATCGATGGGCAGACAGGGTATGTAGGTGGTGTGAATCTGGCTGATGAATATATCAATGAAAAAGAACGATTCGGTCACTGGAAAGATACAGCTGTTCTGTTAAGAGGAGATGCGGTCCAGAGCCTGACAATGATATTCCTGCAGATGTGGGATGTAGATATGCGTGGTGTTGAGCCTTATGGAAAATATCTTACAAAAAAAGCGGAATCACTGAATGACAGACTGGGATACGTGATCCCATATGCGGACAGTCCGTTTGACCATGAGAACGTAGGAGAAGAGGTGTATTTCCATATCCTGAATCATGCGAAGAAGTATGTGCATATCATGACTCCGTATCTGATACTGGATAATGAGATGCTGACAACACTTATACGTGCAGCCAAAAGTGGTATTGAAGTGATCATCATCATGCCGCATATTCCGGATAAATGGTATGCATTCGCGGTAGCAAAGACATATTATAAAGAATTGATTGAAGGCGGAGTGCAGATCTATGAGTATACACCTGGATTTGTACATGCGAAAGTATTTGTATCTGATGATGATACGGCAACAGTAGGCAGTATCAATCTGGATTTCCGGAGTCTCTATCTGCATTTTGAAAACGGAGTATTTATTTATGATAATCCGGAGGTTCAGAAAGTAGAAGAAGACTTCCAGAATACCCTGGCAAAATGTCACAAAGTGACAGTGACCGAGGTGAGAAACAGAGGAGTTCTTATGAAGGTAGCCGGGCAGGTGTTAAGACTGGTTGCGCCTTTAATGTAAAGAATACAGGAAATCATATGTATTTTCTGTAAAAATATTATTGAACCAAGATAAAATGTATAGTATAATGCTTAAGGCGGTTTGATTAGACTCGCTAAAGTAGACTGATAAGTCATGTTAATAACGCAGGAGGAATGGATATGGTTAAAGCAGTAGTCGGTGCCAACTGGGGCGACGAAGGAAAAGGTAAGATTACAGATATGCTGGCTGAGCAGGCAGATATCATCGTAAGATTCCAGGGAGGCGCGAATGCAGGTCATACAATTATCAATGATTATGGAAAATTTGCACTACACACACTTCCATCAGGAGTATTTTACGGTCATACAACCAGTATTATCGGAAATGGTGTAGCACTGGATGTACCGGTGTTATTCAAGGAAGTGCAGTCTATTATCGATCAGGGAGTTCCGATGCCGAAGATTCTGGTATCTGACCGTGCCCAGATGGTAATGTCTTATCATAAGAATTTTGATGCATACGAAGAAGAGAGACTGGGAGGAAAATCTTTCGGTTCTACAAAATCTGGTATTGCACCATTTTATTCAGACAAATATGCAAAGATTGGATTCCAGGTCAGTGAATTATTTGATGATGAACTGTTAAAAGAGAAAGTTGTCCGTGTGGCAGAACAGAAGAATGTATTACTGGAGCACCTTTATCATAAACCATTGATCAATCCTGATGATTTATATAATGAACTTCAAGAATATAAAAAGATGATCGAACCATTCGTATGTGATACATCTCTTTTCCTGAACAATGCAATCAAAGAAGGAAAAGAAGTATTATTAGAAGGTCAGCTTGGATCACTGAAAGATCCGGATCACGGAATCTATCCAATGGTTACTTCATCTTCTACATTAGCAGGATATGGAGCAATCGGAGCAGGAATCCCTCCATATGAGATCAAGAAAATCGTAACTGTATGTAAAGCATACTCAAGCGCAGTAGGAGCAGGAGCGTTCGTAAGCGAGATCTTCGGTGATGAAGCAGATGAATTAAGACGCCGTGGTGGTGACGGTGGAGAATTCGGAGCAACAACAGGACGTCCGAGAAGAATGGGATGGTTTGACTGTGTAGCTTCTAAGTATGGATGCAGAATGCAGGGAACCACAGATGTTGCATTTACAGTATTAGATGTACTTGGATACCTGGACGAGATCCCGGTATGTGTAGGATACGATATCGATGGAGAAGTAACAACAGACTTCCCGACCACACATCTGTTAGAGAAGGCAAAACCGGTTCTTAAGAAACTTCCGGGATGGAAGAGTGATATCCGTGGAATTAAGAAATACGAAGACCTTCCGGAAAACTGCAGAAACTACATTGAGTTTGTAGAAGAGCAGATCGGATACCCAATTACAATGGTATCGAATGGTCCGGAAAGACATGATATCATTTACAGAGAGTCAAAATTTTCCAAATAAGATAAAATATTTCGAATCATGAGATGAAAAACAGGGATAAAGCAGGCCATGCGTCTTTTGAAGACAGGAGAGCTGCTCTATCTCTGTTTTTTAATACCAAAGTATGAAAGAGAAGTTGCCGGTGGCAAGTTCTCCGCATCGCCATGCGTTCGTAAGGAGCTGACAGTGGCAGGTCCTGTAGATTGTTATGTTTTCCTTAAGAAATTTCTTATGCTTTATTCAGATTTTTTCCATAATGTTGACACATTCTATGCATATAATGAAACCATCGTAAATATAATAATAACGTCGGTGTAATCAGACACCAGAGACGTAAGAGGGGATAAAAATAATCAAGATGGAGGTATGCACTATGAATACGAGAGACTGGACAAAAGAGGAAGCAGAAGTGATTTCAATGGAAGAATACCTTGCTAAGAGAAAGAAGATCAGAGAAGATGAAAGAAAACATAAGAAAAAAGGATCAGACGATCGCGAAGAAAGTCTGATGCCCTTTGAGTTTTATATGGTATCATCGCTTGCCTGGTCATGAGACTGTGACAACTTAGATATATCATCCGAGCTGTGGCTGTGAAAGCTGTCAGCTGAATCATCAGATGGAGTATTATGCCGGGTAAGCTTGAATACCAGCATATAACCATAGAGAAGTACCGGAAGCACAATCGTACATGCAATAGAGGCCCAGAGAAGGTCGATGGAATGCGGACTCCCGATCAGGGCAAATATTAATGTACTGAGATACATACCAAATAATAAAATGGCGGCAGCAAGTGCCAGAATACGTTTTGCATTTTTCATAATAATCATCCTTTACAATGAATCAAGACTTTAGTATATTATATAGAGAGCAGTGAAAAATTGCAAATGAATATCGTACAAAGGAGTATAGAAATATGAGTACATTATATCAGCAGTGGCAGAACATCGCTTATGACGAAACTGCAGACAGAAGTCAGTTAGAAAAATTCTGGGGAACTTATTTCCAGATTGAGAAAGAAATTTATGAAAAGCTTCTTTCTAATCCGGATGAAGTTGTAAAAGGAACAGTAAAAGAATTGGCTGAGAAATTCGGACAGGAAGTTCTGACAATGATCGGTTTCCTGGATGGTATCAATGAAAGTCTTCTGATCGAGATCGATCTTGATACAGTAGAAGAAGATACAGTAGTAAGTCTTGCATTTGACAAGGAAAGACTGTATAAGAATATGGTAGCGGCAAAAGCTGACTGGCTGTATGAACTTCCACAGTGGAAAGAGATTTTCTCAGAAGAAGAACTGAAGAAATTCTACAAAGAACAGAAGGAATCTACAACAATCCGCAAACCTAAAAAGATCGGAAGAAATGATCCATGCCCGTGCGGATCAGGAAAAAAATATAAAAAATGCTGTGGCAGATAATATTTCTGGTTACAGGTATCCTGAGTCTCATTTATTACAGTGCGGTCTGTATCGCACTGAAAAAATGGGACTCTACTTTTTCCAGATTCTGGCTGGCGACCGGAATAGTGGGAATTGCAGGGAGTGCGCTGATCCGTTTATATGGAATGCCGTGTATCGTAGAAGCAATGATTGGTATTTCGGTATGTTTTCTTCTGATCGCAGAGATAAAGATCATAAAAGGAATGCACAGAAACCCTTTGGGAAAAAGAAAAGAACACTTTGAAGAAGACACAAAAACAGGATCCGCTACAAGATGGATCATTGTACTGGGAGCGCAGGTAAGAGGCCGGAAGATTACCGATTCACTGAAACGAAGACTGGACTGCGCGTCAGAGTATCTGAAAGAGCATCCGGAAGTACATGTGATCGTCTCCGGAGGACAGGGAAAAGATGAAGAAGTAACAGAAGCGTATGCAATGGCACGTTATCTGGAGTGTGAAGGGCTTGACCGCAGGCGTATTGTGCAGGAGGATGTGTCGGTAAACACACTGGAAAATCTGAAGTTTTCCAGAAACCTTATTGCAGATGTAGATACACCGGTAGGAATTGTCTCAAATAATTTCCATGTATATCGAGGGTGTGTATATGCAAAACGTGCAGGATTTAAGGAGCCGTTTCCGATACCGGCAAGCTGCCATCCATTATTATTCCCAAATTATTTTGTGCGGGAATGTTTTGCGGTCTGGAAGCTGTGGCTGAAAAAATATTGACAAAGCAAAATGCCGTGTTATAATGAAAATGTATGAGAAAACACGTTGAAGAGAAGAGTAGGCTGGGAAAGAAATGCCAGAGAGAGAAGCCACGGGCTGAAAGCTTCTTATTTTGGAACCTTCTGAAAACTACCTCTGAGTGGCTGCAAAACAGTCCGGTGATTCCGTTATCGTCATAATTAAGAGGTTCTGGCATAAAAGTCTTTGGTGAATAATATAGAGACTGTGAAGTGTCAGTTCAAACAGGGTGGAACCGCGAGATAACTCGTCCCTTACAGTGATTATCTGTAAGGGGCTTTTTTTTTCGCCACGCGTTCGTAAGGAGTGGCCAGTGGCAGGTCCTGTAGATGCCATGCGTTTAGAAAAAAGCAGCAGATTACGGATGATTGCTGAACGGGCAGGAAAGAAGATACATGCCCGAGGATAGGATATAAAAATAAAAAGAGAGGACATGATAATTATGAAAATTACATTAAAAGATGGATCTTTCAAAGAGTATGAAGGAAGTATGTCAGTACTGGATATTACAAAAGATATCAGCGAAGGTCTGGCAAGAGTGGCGACTTCTGCAAGAGTTAATGGTGAAGTAGTAGATCTCAGACACGTTGTAAGCGAAGATTGTGAACTGGAGATTCTTACATTTGATAATGAAGAAGGAAAGGGTGCATTCTGGCATACAACATCTCACATCATGGCACAGGCGATCAAACGTCTGTATCCAGATACAAAGCTTGCAATCGGACCATCAATCGAGAATGGATTCTACTATGATGTAGACCGCGAGACACCATTTGTAGCAGAAGATCTGGAAAAGATTGAAAAAGAGATGAAGAAGATCGTCAAAGAGGCTCTTCCGATCGAAAGATTTACAAAGACAAGAGAAGAAGCAATCGCATATTTCAAAGAAAAAGACGAACCATATAAAGTAGAGTTGATCGAAGATCTCCCGGAAGGAGAAGAGATCAGCTTTTATCAGCAGGGAGAATTTGTTGATTTATGTGCAGGACCACACTTGATGACAACAAAGCCTGTAAAAGCATTCAAGCTTACAAGCCTTGCAGGTGCTTACTGGAGAGGCAGCGAAAAGAACAAGATGCTTACAAGAATCTACGGTATCTCTTATCCGAAGAAAGCACTGTTAGACGAATATCTGACCATGCTTGAAGAAGCAAAAAGACGTGACCACAGAAAACTTGGTAAAGAACTTGGACTTTTCATGATGTGCGAAGAAGGTCCTGGATTCCCGTTCTTCCTTCCAAAGGGAATGGTTCTTAAGAATACACTGCTTGACTACTGGAGAGAACTTCACAAAAAAGCAGGTTATGTAGAAGTATCTACACCAATTATCTTAAGCAGACACCTCTGGGAGACATCCGGACACTGGGATCACTATAAAGAGAATATGTACACAACACAGATTGATGGAGAGGACTTTGCAATTAAGCCAATGAACTGTCCGGGTGGAATGCTTGTATACAAAGCAGAACCGCGTTCATATAAAGATCTTCCGCTTCGTGTCGGAGAACTCGGATTGGTTCACCGTCATGAAAAATCAGGACAGTTACATGGTCTGATGCGTGTACGCTGTTTCACACAGGATGATGCACATATCTTCATGATGCCGGAACAGATCCGTGACGAGATCAAAGGTGTTGTAGCTCTGATCGATGAGGTATATCAGTTGTTCGGATTCAAATATCACGTAGAACTTTCCACACGTCCGGAAGACAGCATGGGAAGTGATGAAGACTGGGAACTTGCAACAGAAGGTCTTCGTGGTGCGCTTAATGACCTTGGTCTTGACTATGTGGTAAATGAAGGAGACGGAGCATTCTACGGACCGAAGATCGACTTCCATCTGACAGACTCTATCGGAAGAACATGGCAGTGCGGAACTATCCAGCTGGATATGCAGCTTCCACAGAGATTCGAACTGGAATACACAGGAGCAGATGGTGAGAAACACCGTCCGATCATGATCCACCGTGTAGCATTTGGATCTATCGAGAGATTTATCGGAATCCTGATCGAGCATTTCGCAGGAGCATTCCCTACATGGCTTGCACCGGTACAGGTTAAGGTACTTCCAATCTCAGATAAACATCTGGAATATGGACAGAAAGTACTGGATACATTGAATGCGGCAGGTATCCGTGCAGAAATCGATACACGTGCAGAGAAGATAGGATATAAGATCCGTGAGGCTCAGATGCAGAAGATTCCTTATATGCTTGTAGTAGGAGCAAAAGAAGAGGAAGAAAATCTGGTATCTGTAAGAAGCAGATTCGCAGGAGACGAAGGACAGAAGAGCCTGGATGAGTTCGTAGCATCTGTTACAGAAGAGATTGCAACAAGAGCAAGACGTGAAGTCGTAAAAGAAGAAAACTAATTTAGTTTTACAAATGTATAAAAAATAAAGAGAACTGGCATAATATATCTTGAAGTTTGAAAGGAGGATATATTATGCCAGATTTAAGATGTACCGTACAGACTTGTACACACAACCAGAATTATTACTGTAATCTTGACAGTATCGTAGTAGGAGGAAATTCCGCAAAAAAAGCAGATGAGACAAGCTGTGACAGTTTTGAAGAGCGAAAAGGTGGAAGCTCCTATTCGAATGCATACTCGGACATGGCGGGAAAAGAAGCATCTGCCAAGAGTGACGTGGATTGTAAGGCAATAGACTGTATGTATAACAAAGAATGTCAGTGTCATGCAGGAAAGATCAGTGTAGAAGGCGGGAATGCCTGTCACTGTCAAGAGACGGAATGCGCGACGTTCAAATGTGGATGTGCGTAATCTTTGGAAGAAAAGATGCGCAGGTCATATGTATACGATCAGTGAATAAAAGGTACAGATAAAGAAAAAAGTATGAAAAACCGGAATAAAGCTTAAGAATAAGTTTTTACTCCGGTTTTTGTCGTATCAAAGTATGTTGACGTAGATTTACAGTGAGGGTATAATAGCTTTATATGCCAAAACTGGCAGGGAAGAAGAGGATTTCATGAACAAAGAAGAGAATACATACTATAAAAACAGTCCCAAGTTTGGCAGAAAAGGACCGTCCAAATTAAGACAGCAATTTAACCGTGGAATGACCTATTTCCTGGTAATTGTTGCCTGTATTCTGGTTTATTTTGCCATGCTGAGGGTAGAAGCGATTTCAAATACACTGTCAAAGATCCTGTCGATTTTAAAGCCTGTATTGTATGGATGCGGGATTGCGTATCTTCTGAATCCAATCGTGAAGAGCGTAGATGCATATCTGGTGCCAGTGCTGGAAAAGCACATGAAGAAAGAAAAAGCGAAGAAGGTTTCCAGAAGTATAGGAGTGATCGTGGCGCTGGTTGTATTGATTACGGTTGTATCGACATTGATCAATATGCTGATACCGGAACTGATCACAAGTATCCGTAATCTGATATTTACACTGCCGGCGCAGATCAATCAGCTGGTAAAAGAGATCAATAATATACAGTTGGATGATTCGACCACGACAGCAGTATTGAAAAATGCAATGAACGAAGCTTCGGCAAGTCTTCAGAAGTGGATGCGTACGGATCTGTTGGATAAGGTGAATGAAGTGATGACGCATCTGACGGTTGGTCTGTATACATTGATTATGGAAATGTTCCATGCGGTGATCGGAGTGATCGTATCGGTGTACATTTTATTTGGAAAAGAGACGTTCATTAATCAGAGTAAAAAAGCAGCTTATGCGATTTTTCCTGCAGAACGTGCAAACCTGTTGATTCATATCGCAGTAAAGACGAATGAGATATTCGGTGGATTTATCATTGGGAAGATAATAGATTCGATCATTATCGGAATTTTATGCTTTATTGGTACATCGATCTTAAAGATGCCGTATGCAATGCTTGTCAGTGTAATTGTAGGGGTGACCAATGTGATTCCGTTCTTCGGACCGTATATTGGAGCAATCCCGAGTGCTGTCCTGATTGCGCTGGCAGATCCGATGAAAGGGATATATTTCCTGATATTTATACTGTTGTTACAGCAGTTTGACGGAAATATCCTGGGACCAAAGATCCTTGGCAATTCTACGGGACTGTCTGCATTCTGGGTAATCGTATCAATCCTTCTTGGGGGCGGATTGTTCGGAATTCTTGGCATGTTATTTGGAGTGCCGACGTTTGCGGTTGTCTATTATATTATAAAACTCCTTCTGGATAACCAGCTGGAGAAAAAGAAACTGCCGACAGATTCGGACTGCTATAACGGGGACAGTTATGTAGACAATGACGGTACATATTTTCAAAAAAGAGATGATGGGGCAGAAACAGAAGAACAGAAAATAGAAAAAAATAAAGAAGAAAAAGGGGAATAAGATTATGCCGATCAGAGTGCAGAATGATCTCCCGGTCAAGGAGATCTTAGAGAGTGAAAATATATTTGTAATGGATGAACACCGTGCAACACATCAGGATATCCGTCCGATCAAAATTGGACTTTTGAACCTGATGCCGTTAAAAGAAGAGACAGAACTGCAGATATTACGTTCACTGTCTAATACACCACTTCAGGTAGATGTGACATTTGTTGCAGTAGCTTCACATCAGTCAAAGAATACGTCAAAGAGTCATTTGAACAAATTCTATCAGACGTTTGATGAAATCAAAGATCGGAAATTCGACGGATTCATCATCACTGGGGCACCGGTAGAACAGATGCCGTTCGAAGAAGTGGATTACTGGGACGAACTGACACGCATTATGGACTGGACAAAGACAAATGTCGTATCAACATTGCATCTTTGCTGGGGAGCTCAGGCAGGAATGTATTATCATTATGGAATCGATAAAGTCCAGCTGGATAAGAAGGCGTTCGGTCTGTTCTGGCACAAAGTGCTAAACCGTAAGATTCCATTGGTACGTGGGTTTGATGATGTATTCCTGGCACCACATTCCCGTCACACAGAGACTCCACTGGATAAAGTGCGCGCAGATAAGAGAATCACGATTCTGGCAGAATCGGATGAAGTGGGTCTCTTCCTTGCGATGGCACAGAATGGACGTCAGATATTCGTGATGGGACATCCGGAATATGATCGTGTGACACTGGATGGAGAGTATAAGCGCGATAAGAGCAAGGGACTGCCGATTGAACTTCCGAAGAATTATTATCAGGACGATGATCCGGAGAATGGGCCATTACTTACATGGAGAGCAACAGCTAATAATTTATATACTAATTGGTTAAATTATTACGTGTATCAGGCTACGCCATATGACCTTGAAGGAACACCGGATTTTACTTGGAAATAGGGCATTTTCAGGGAATTGTGAGTCAGGTTGAAGAAATGAAATGACAGCAGGAAAAGCAGACGGTATTAAATAAGGATTAGCCAGAAAGCAGAAAATACCAAGGCAGGAACCTAGATTAACTTGAAGTTTATTACACAGAGTGTTATAATATCAAAAAAATATTGTAGGCAAAAGACTCCGAGGATGGAATATCCCCGGAGTCTTTTTGCATATAAAGGAATAAGGAGGAAAAGAGGGTATGGAGTTATTGAATGCAATCGTCATAACCGTAAATGGAGTCATCTGGGGATGGCCAATGATCATTTTGCTGCTTGGTACACATATTTATATGACAGCCAAGACAGGATTTATCCAGCGTTTTACCATTACAAAAGGAATCAGACTGTCTGTGGAAAAAGATACGAAGAAATATATTCATAATCTGGATGCAAAAGATGACACACTGGTACCGGTAGTGAAATGATAAACAAGTAAAAAACTTCTTGACAAAACAACTTTGATACAGTAAAGTATAACCATAACAAAGCAAAACCGTTGAGAAAGAGGAGTAGCTTATACAATGACATCCAAGAGAGCAGCAGGTGGTGTGATTGCTGTATGAAGTTGATAAGTGAATGGCCTTTCGAGGGCAGTCTGAAATCAAGAATTTATGAATATATGTAATTCAAGAGAGTATGGCTTGTCGGGAACCGAACCCGTTATCAATCAGGAGTGTATGTTAGTACATGAGAAAGTGGACGATTCGTCAATTTGAGTGGTACCGCGATAATAATAGATTTTATTACCGCCTCAAACCTTTTGGTTTGGGGCGGTTTTCTTTTTATCCAAAAAAGGTATGACGGACGTTATCGATGAAAGATTTTCTCTCCTAACAGTTACAGAGGGCTGGCAATTGCAATCTGTAGACAACAATAATATTTCATGCAGGAAAAGGAGAAAAAAGATTATGAAAAAGAAAATGGTAACAGTATTATTAACAGCAGCAATGGCAACAGCAATGGCAGCAGGATGTGGCAAATCATCCGATTCCGGAAGTGACAAGAAAGAGTCTTATACCATCGGAATTGAGCAGTTTGCAGAGCATGGTTCTCTTGATAACTGCAGAGAAGGTTTCTTAAAAGGTCTGGAGGACGAAGGAATCAAAGAAGGCGACAACCTGACAGTAAAATATAAAAATGCAGCGGCAGATATGGGAACTGCAAAACAGATTTCCGACAGTCTGGTATCTGATAAAGTAGATCTGGTATGTGCGATCGCAACACCAAGTGCACAGAGTGCATACAATGCAGCAATGAAAGCAGATATCCCGGTTATCTACACTGCAGTTACAGATCCTGTAGCAGCAGAGCTTGCAGATAAAGATGGAAAGCCGGTAGGAGAAGTAACCGGAACATCTGACAAACTTCCGGTAGAAGAACAGCTTAAGATGATCCGCGAGATGCTTCCGGATGCAAAGAAGATTGGTATCATGTACACAACAAGCGAAGCAAACTCTGTATCAGCAATTGAAGAATATAAGAGCCTGGTTAAGAAATATGATTTCGAACTTGTAGAAAAAGGAATCACAACAACGGCAGATGTATCCCTTGCGGCAGATGATCTGTTAAGCAAAGTAGACTGCATCACCAACCTGACAGACAACACCGTAGTTGCGTCTCTTCCGACTATCCTGGATAAGGCAAATGAAAAGAAAATCCCGGTATTCGGAAGTGAAATTGAACAGGTAAAGATCGGATGTCTTGCAGCAGAAGGAATTGATTATATCGCTCTTGGAAAACAGACAGGTAAGATGGCAGCAAAAGTATTAAAAGGCGAAGCAAAGGCTTCTGAACAGAACTTTGAGACGATCACAGAGCCTGGATTCTATGTAAATAACAAAGTAGCAGAGAATCTTGGAATTACGGTTCCGGATGATCTTGCAAATAACGCAGTAGAAAGTTTTGACGAGATTACAGCAGAATAAGCCGGAAAGGGCAAAGTACAAAAAGAGAAACGTCTGAGACAGACAAAAATTGGGAGGCATTTTTTCATGAATTTCATCACATCGATATTAGAACAGGGTCTGATCTATGGGATCCTGGCACTGGGGATTTATATCACATACAAAATATTGGACTTTCCGGATCTTACGGTGGATGGAAGTTTCCCTCTGGGGGCAGCAATCACGGCTGCCCTTCTTACAAGAGGAATGAATCCATACATCACACTGATCCTTTCGTTTCTTGCAGGGGCAGTCGCAGGAATCTGCACCGGACTGATCCATGTGAAATGTAAGGTCAGAGATCTTCTCTCGGGAATCATTATGATGACAGCACTGTGGACGATCAATCTTTACATAGCGGGAACGGCCAATGTGCCGTTGTTTTCACAGAAGACTATTTTCAAAAATGACCTGATGGATAAGATCATCCCGGATGCACTTGTACCGTATTCAACATTGATCATTATCCTGGTGCTGGCAGTGATCTGTAAAGTATTGCTGGACCTTTATCTGAATACAAAGTCCGGATTTCTGTTAAGAGCCGTTGGTGACAATGACGTACTGGTAGTGTCTCTTGCAAAAGATAAAGGCAATATCAAGATCCTTGGACTTGCAATCTCAAACGGCCTGGTAGCGTTGGCCGGATGTGTGTTTGCACAGGAGGAGCGAGTATTTGAAATTTCAATGGGAACCGGAGCAATGGTCATCGGCCTTGCAAGTGTGATCATTGGAACCAGCATTTTCCGTAAACTGACGCTGCTGCGTACGACAACAGCAGTACTGATCGGTTCAATCATTTATAAAGCCTGTGTGGCAATTGCACTCCGTAATTTTGATCCGCAGGCAATGAAACTGGTAACAGCAGTCCTGTTTCTGATTGTACTTATCATCAGTATGGAGAGAAAGAAGAAGGTGAACACCAATGCTTGAGTTAAAAGGAATTCATAAATATTACAATCCGGGAACCGTAAATGAGATGTGTCTGTTCCAGAATTTCAACCTGACGATCGACAACGGGGAGTTCGTATCTGTTGTGGGAAGTAACGGTTCCGGAAAGACATCGATGTTAAATATTATCTGTGGAAGTATTCCGGTAGAAGGCGGACAGATCCTGATCAACGGATCGGATATTACAAAGCAGAAAGAATTTAAAAGGAACCAGAGAATCGGCCGTGTCTATCAGAATCCCGCAATGGGAACCTGCCCGAGCATGACCATTCTGGAAAATATGTCGCTGGCAGACAATAAAGGAAAGGTATTCGGCCTTTCCAGAGGAACGAACAAGTCAAGAATTGAGTATTACAGAGAACAGTTAAGCCAGCTCGGACTCGGTCTGGAAGATAAGATGGACGTCAAAGTCGGTGCATTATCCGGCGGACAGCGTCAGGCAATGGCACTTCTGATGTCTACCATGACACCGATCGAGTTCCTGATCCTGGATGAACATACGGCGGCACTGGATCCGAAGACCGCTGAACTGATCATGGAGCTGACCGATAAGATCGTAAAAGAAAAGAATCTTACAACGATCATGGTTACACATAACTTAAGATATGCGATCGAATATGGCAACCGTCTTGTGATGATGCATCAGGGAAATGCGATCCTGGATAAAAAAGGAGAAGAAAAAGACAAGATGTCGGTAGATGATATCCTGGCGTTATTTAATGAAATCAGTATTGAGTGTGGCAACTAAAAGATGTTATACTGAATATGCCAGTAAAAAGCACAGCTTTAAAGGCTGTGCTTTCTTTTGTGGCTGCCGGATACAAAAGAGAAGGATCCGGTGATAAAAAAGAAATGTATAAAAATACAAAGAATATAAGAAAGAGGACATACACATGGCAAAAAGAATTGCGAAATTTGAAAAGGTAAGTTTTGAACAGTTTAAAGGAGGATACACAGATGCGATCGGAGAAGCTTCCGATGAGCAGATCAGGGAAGTCTATGATTCCTTAAAACTTCCAAAACGCGCAACAAAAGGATCCGCAGGATATGATTTTTATGCGCCGGCAGCCATCACTTTAAAACCGGGAGAGACGGCGAAGATTCCAACCGGAATCCGTGCGAAGATGGAAGATAACTGGGTGCTTCAGTGCTATCCAAGAAGCGGTCTGGGATTCAAATTCCGCCTGCAGTTGAATAATACAGTAGGAATCATCGACAGCGATTATTATTATTCAGATAATGAGGGGCATATTTTCGCAAAGATCACCAATGATACAAATGAAGGGAAAACAGTGGAAATTCCGGCAGGAACGGGATTTATGCAGGGAATCTTCATGGAATATGGAATTACGGTAGATGATGAAGTGGAAGAGATAAGGAACGGTGGATTCGGCAGCACGACAAAATAGCCGGAAATGACGGATTCTGCATGAAATATTAAGAACCGGGGCATACTGGAAAGTATAGTCTATGTATATAAGAGGTGAGAAGGACATGACGCGCCAGGAAATCCCGGTTTTTAAGACAAGAGAAGAAAATGTAGCATATATGAATGAAACACTTCCAATCCAGGAAAGCTTTGACCTCATTCAAAGAGATCTGCTGATTGGAGGAAGGGTTTCTTCTTTTTATTTTGTAAATGGGTTTACGAGCGAAGAGACGATGTTGAAGATTATGGATGCACTTCTGAAGGTGAAGGAAGAAGAGATGCCAGAGGATGTGTGGGAGTTTGCCAACGCATGCATTCCATACGTTGAGGTTGAAGTGTTGTTTGATTTTGATCAGATACTGAAAAGCCTGCTGTCTGGTGAAACGTGTGTGTTCATTGATGGATACCGGGCATGTATTGTGATCGACTGCAGGACATATCCGGTAAGAAGTGTGGAAGAACCGGATAAAGATAAGTCCCTCCGAGGTTCCAGAGACGGTTTCGTAGAGACACTCGTATATAATACGGCAATGATGAGAAGAAGAATCCGTCATCCGGCGCTGATCATGGAGATGATGGAAGTCGGGGACAGTTCCAGAACGGATGTGGCACTCTGCTACATGGGAGACAGGGTAGACAAGGAACTGTTGAAAAATGTACGTGACAAGATCCGGAGTGTGGATACGGATGATCTGCGAATGAACCAGCAGAGTCTGGCGGAATGTCTGTTCAGACGGAAATGGTACAATCCATTCCCGAAGTTCAAGTTCACCGAGCGTCCGGACACGGCATCGGCATGTCTTCTGGAGGGAAAAGTCGTAATTCTGGTAGACAATTCACCATCTGCGATGATACTTCCGACATCGATCTTCGACATGATCGAAGAGGCCAATGATTATTATTTTCCGACACTGACCAGTGTCTATCTGAAAATATCCAGAACACTGATCAATCTGATGACGATATTTCTGACGCCGGTCTTCCTGCTTTTTATGCAGAACCTGAACTGGCTGCCGAAAGTATTTGCCTTTGTGGCGGTGAAGGATACAGTGAATATACCGTTGATCTATCAGCTTTTGATGCTGGAAGTAGCGATCGATGGTCTGAGGCTTGCGGCACTGAATACGCCAAGTATGTTAAGTACTCCGCTCAGTGTGATCGCAGGTCTGGTTATGGGAGAATTTTCGGTAGCATCGGGGTGGTTTAACAGCGAAGTCATGTTATACATGGCCTTTGTGGCAGTAGCCAATTATACACAGCCGAATTTTGAACTTGGTTATGCGTTAAAATTCATGCGTCTGGCATTACTGGTATTGACCGCATTATTTAATTGGTGGGGATTCGCACTGGGCTGTATTCTGGTGGTGTGCAGTATCTGCTTTAATAAGACGCTTTCCGGAAGAAGTTATCTGCATGTGAGCCTGAAATAATGTAATGTGAAAAGCGGCAATGAATGTGTACACAAAAATAAGAAAATGATATAATAATTTTTATACTAAAGTGAGTATATAAGAGAACAAGTATACAAAAGAATATGCAAGAGAAAGGCAGCGATACAAATGAATCACAGAGACGAAAGACTCGGAAGTGCACCGCTGGGGAAACTGATGTTTTCTCTGGCGGTTCCTTCTGTGGCGGCACAGCTTATCAATGTGCTTTATAATATAGTAGACAGAATTTACATCGGTCATATTCCGGGATATGGAGATGTGGCACTGACCGGCGTTGGGGTAACATTTCCCATCCTTACGATGATCTCGGCATTCAGTGCATTTGCCGGAATGGGAGGCGCACCGCTTGCGTCAATCCAGCTTGGAAAAAAGAATAAACAGGGAGCGGAGCAGATCCTTGGCAATTCGGCAGGACTGCTGATCCTTTTTTCTGTGATTCTGACGGCGTTCTTTTCGATATGTAAGACACCAATCCTTTATGCATTCGGAGCAAGTGATGCAACGATTGTCTATGCAAGAGATTACATATCTATCTATCTGATCGGAACGATCTTTGTACAGCTGGCACTTGGGTTGAATGCCTACATCAGTGGACAGGGAGAAGCGAAGACGGCGATGTTGTCGGTACTGATCGGAGCGGTCTTGAATATCTGTCTGGATCCGGTGTTTATCTTCGTGCTGCATCTGGGTGTGCGAGGGGCGGCAATCGCAACCATTTTGTCGCAGGCGGTCAGCGCGGCATGGGTGGTACATTTCCTGACTTCAGAAAAGACTGTGATGCACCTGTCGCTAAAGAATATGCGCCTGAGAGCGGATGTGATCAAGATGATCGCCGGACTTGGAATCTCGCCGTTCATCATGCAGAGTACGGAAAGTCTTGTGACGATCACGCTGAATACAGGACTTCAGAGATACGGCGGAGACCTGTATGTTGGTTCGATGTCGATCCTGATGAGTATCATGCAGTTGATCACAATTCCGGTGCAGGGGATTACACAGGGAATCCAGCCGATCATCAGTTATAATTACGGCGCAGGAAATAAGGAACGTGTGAAGGATACGATGAAACGGATGATCCTGGTATGTCTGGCAGGAACGCTTTTACTTGCAGGCGTTGCAATCCTTGCACCGCAGATTTATACCGGATTATTTACGAATAATCAGGAACTGTTGAAACTGACATGCCAGGTTATGCCGGTTTATTTTCTGGGAATCTCTATTTTTGGAATCCAGTGTGCGTGCCAGACATCGTTCATTTCACTGGGACAGGCAAAGGTGTCGCTGTTCATTGCGCTTCTCAGAAAGATTATTCTGTTGATCCCGCTTGCAATTATTTTGCCAAAATTCATGGGGGTGATGGGAATCTACCGTGCGGAGCCAATCGCAGATGTAATCTCTGTTGTGACGACAAGTGTTGTATTTATCTATACGATGAAAAAAGTTTTGCGTAATATGTAAGACAATGGTAAGATGAAAGAGACTTGAGGATGAGGAGGTTTTCAATATGAGTGAATATGTAATAACCATCAACAGTACATCCGATCTGCCAAAAGAGTGGGTGTGGGAAAGAAAAATCCCGGTAGTTCCTCTGAACTGTACGATCGGCGGGAATACTTACCGTGATATGTATGATCTGTCCGCAGATGAATTCTACGGCATGTTAAGGGCAGGGGAGATGGCAGTGACATCACAGCCAAGTCCGCAGGCAGCAATCGATATGCTGGAACCAATCCTGAAAGAAGGAAAAGATATCTTGCATCTTAGTTTTTCATCAGGACTTAGCGGTACATATAACAGCATGTGTATAGCAGCAGAGGAACTGCAGGAAAAATATCCGGAAAGAAAGATCGTTGTGATCGATACGCTCTGTGCAAGTCTGGGAGAAGGACTGATTGATTATAAAGCACTGGAACTTCAGAAAGAAGGAAAGAGTCTGGAAGAAGTTGCACAGTGGGTGGAAGAGAATAAATTAAAAATCTGCCATTTCTTTATGGTAGAAGATCTGAATCATTTACAGAAAGGCGGACGTATCTCGAAGACGGCAGCAGTTCTTGGAACGATGGTGCAGATCAAGCCGATCATTTATCTGGATAATGAAGGAAAACTTCAGATCATCAAGAAAGAACGTGGCAGAAAGAAAGCAATGAATAAGATCGTGGATATGGCAATCGATGCATGCGAAGGAAAGATGCCGGACATGGTGATGATTCCGCACGGCAATTGTCCGAAGGATGCAGAGTATGTAGCGGAGCTGGTGCGTAAGAAAATGGGAGTAACGAATATCATGATGAATGATATCGGCACTGTGATCGGCGGTCATACGGGGCCGGGAATGGTTGCGGTAGTCTGCATGGGAGTGCACAGATAATAAAATTTCAGAATGCAGCATATAAAAACTGAGATAATAAAAAACTTGATAATAAAAAACTTGAAAAAAGATATTGACAGATACAGATACATATGGTAAATTATATGTTGCGTAAGGCAAAAAAGAAAGTAGAGTATCCACTCTCACCTTAGCACAATCAGGTGACTAATGGTTTGATATTGAGTATAATACAGATTTGATTATAGATCTGATGATACAGATATGCAAGTGGATAGTCTCGAACTATTCACTTATTTTATTTTATGATGGAGGTGCACGACAATTAGCGATTTAATGATTAACGGGCAGATTAGAGACAAAGAAATTCGAGTGATTGGAGAGAATGGAGATCAGTTAGGTATCATGAGTCCAAGAGAAGCTATGAAGCTTGCTCAGGAAGCAGATCTGGATCTTGTGAAGATTGCTCCAAAGGCTCAGCCACCTGTTTGTAAGATTATTGATTACGGTAAGTACAGATATGAACTTGCAAGAAAGGAAAAAGAGGCTAAAAAGAAACAGAAGACCGTTGAAGTAAAAGAAGTGCGTCTTTCACCAAATATTGAGACAAACGATCTTAATACCAAAGTGAATAATGCTAAGAAGTTCATCAGCAAAGGTAACAAGGTAAAGGTTACACTGCGTTTCAGAGGTCGTGAGATGGCACATGTTCAGCAGAGCAAACATATTCTGGACGATTTCGCTCAGATGCTTGGTGACATCGCAGTCATTGAAAAACCGGCTAAGATGGAAGGCAGAAGCATGAGCATGGTTTTAACTGAAAAACGTTAAAAATACAATACAAGTTGAAGGAGGAGCATATCATGCCAAAAATTAAAACTAATAGAGCAGCTGCAAAGCGCTTCAAAAAGACAGGTACAGGAAAATTAAAAAGAAATAAAGCTTACAAGAGCCATATCTTAACTAAGAAATCTACAAAGAGAAAAAGAAATCTTAGAAAAGCAACAATCGCTGATGCTACTAATGTAAAGAACATGAAGAAAGTATTACCATATCTCTAAGATAAGGTTCAATTTGTGAAGGAGGAAGAATAAGACATGGCAAGAATTAAAGGCGGATTAAACGCTAAAAAAAGACATAACAGAACATTAAAGTTAGCAAAAGGATACAGAGGAGCACGTTCTAAACAGTACAGAGTTGCAAAACAGTCTGTAATGAGAGCTCTTACATCTTCATACGCAGGAAGAAAACAGCGCAAACGTCAGATGCGTCAGCTCTGGATCGCTCGTATCAACGCTGCAGCAAGAATGAACGGTCTGTCATACAGCAAGTTCATGCACGGCTTAAAAGTAGCTAACATCGAGATGAACAGAAAGATGCTTGCAGAGATGGCTGTAAATGATGCAGAAGGATTTGCAACACTTGCAGAAGCTGCAAAAGCTGCTTTAGCTTAATTTTAATAGAGAATTTTAACACGCAGGAAAATCCTGCGTGTTTTTTTATACCAAAGAATACTATGCCGGGTAATTTAACTGTTCATCAGTAATATTCTCAAGAACCTCGGTAAGATATTTCTTAGACAGATATTTCGCCATCGGAAGGTTCATATCCAGATAGTTGCCACAGTCTTTGGCAGCGGCTCCGGGAACTTCACCTTCGAATTCTGCCATAAATGTATACATTTCTTTTAATAACGGCACGATATCTTTGGATTCATAACTTCCGGCGAGGATCAGATAGAATCCGGTACGGCATCCCATTGGTCCGAAGTAGATCGTTTTGTCGGCATATTCTGCATGATTGCGTAAGAATGTTGCGGCAAGATGTTCGATGGTGTGAACCTCAGCTGTGTTCATCACTGGTTCTTTGTTGGGACGGGTCATGCGCAGATCAAAAGTTGTGATCGGATTACCGGCTACCTGGTCGACACGGGAAACATATACACCCGGAACAAGTCTCAGGTGATCTACTGTAAAACTTGCAATTTTTTCCATAATTGATACACCTCTTTTTTTTCACAATTTTTCAAAATATTATGCAGAAATATTATAGCATTTTCAGCAGAATTTGACTATAAAAAGATGAAAAGGTGTGATATACTGAGTTTTATATTGGCATTAGAGGTCAATGCGGTTAACAGTGTCTGTGGAGTGTATTCATGGATGGAAAAGGGTATTTTAGGAGGAAAAATTAGGAGAATGAAGCTTTATCTGGTAAGACATGGAGAAACTGATTGGAATAAAGTAAAAAGGATTCAGGGGCAGGTAGATATCCCGCTGAATCAATTTGGCAAGCGTTTGGCAGAAGAAACAGCGGAAGGACTGCGGGATATCCCGTTTGATCTGTGTATTTCAAGTCCGTTGTCAAGAGCACATGAGACGGCGAGAATTATATTGTATGGGAAAGATATCCCGATCATCAAAGATGCCAGAATTGAGGAAATGGCATTTGGTGAATATGAAGGAAAATGCTGTGCAAGAGATAACTGGGAACTCCCGGAGGATTTTCAAAAATTTTTTAATGATCCGGCAGGATTCGTACCTGGGAAAGGCGGAGAATCATTTGCTGATGTGAAGAAGAGAACCGGAGAATTTCTGAAGAGTCTGTATAAAAAGACTGAGGGTGTATATGAAAATATTCTGATCACCACACATGGTGCGGCACTGGCCGGAATGCTGAATAATATCCGAAAAGAGCCGTTAGAGAAGTACTGGGGAATCGGGGTACACAGTAACTGCGGAGTAACAGAAGTAGAAGTGAAGAATGAAGAGGCGACGATTCTTTCTGAAAATGTTACATATTACGAGGAAACAGTAAGACCATGGGCTGATAAATAAAAATAGTTATAAAAATCATGATATCATAAGAGCAAAAGGAGAATGAATATGGCAATTGAAACAGCGGGACAACAGAAGTATGCAGATTTGACTGCGAAAAGAATTAAGTCGTTGCAGACGGGGATGATAATCTGGATCAGCCTTTTTTGTCTGGCACTGATCTGTTCTTTCTCTAATAATCTGCTTGCAATCATTGTGGGAATTGTAGCGGTAGTCTATGCAGTGGTCAATACAAAGGGAAGAAAAGCATTCAACAGTAAACTGGATAAGATAGAAGATAAAAATGAATTCTACCGCCAGATTGTGGCACCAGATGTACTTGAATTGAAAGAAGAACAGCTTCTGGTTGCAAAAGATTATGTCATTGTAGTTGATGCGGATGTATGGATATACGATCTGCATCATATGGAAAAAGTAGAAGTGGGAAAACAAGGAAATGTGAAGAAAACCCTGTTCCTGACAGAACCAAATGGAAAAAGACATGCCATTTTGTCGACAACTAAGGGGGATGGAAGACAGGAAGCGTTTGATCAGGTGTATTATAGATTGCATGATCGGCTTGCTGTTTAGTTCATCATCGTGGCTTACCCCGGTCCATGAGAAAGACTTGGTATTCTGGTTCTAACATCGCTCCATATACGTCAGAACCAGAATACCAAGTCTTTCTCATGTCGTGATAGGCCAATGATAATGAATTCAACAGCGGAATTATAACCCTTGTGTGTAGCTGGGAAGTTTTATGGAAGTCAGGGTAACGACCGCTTTATGCATTTAACAGCAATCTAATTATCTTCCTCCTGAACCGTATAAGTCTGTCTCTTACGAGCCATCTCATCACTTTCAAGATATTCATCATAAGTCGTAATCTTATCAATCAGTTTACCGCCCGGTACGATCTCCATGATACGGTTGGCTGTGGTCTGCACGATCTGGTGGTCTCTGGAAGAGAAGAGCAGTACACCAGGGAATTTTGTCATTCCGTTGTTGAGTGCGGTGATGCTTTCCATATCCAGGTGGTTGGTAGGCTCGTCGAGGATCAGTACATTGGCACCGCTGATCATCATCTTGGATAACAGACAGCGTACCTTCTCTCCTCCGGAAAGAACACGTACCTTCTTCACACCGTCATCACCGGAGAACAGCATACGTCCAAGGAATCCACGTACATAAGTGGCATCTTTTTCTTCCGAATACTGTGTCAGCCAGTCTACGATGCTGTAATCGTTGTCGAATTCACTTCCGCTGTCGAGTGGGAAGTAAGCCTGAGTTGTAGTGATTCCCCATTTATAAGTACCTTCGTCCGGTTCCATCTCTCCTGCAAGGATCTGGAAGAGCGTTGTCTTGGCAAGCTCATTGCTTCCGACGAATGCAACCTTGTCATCGTGGTTCAGAGTAAAGGAAATGTTATCCAGAACCTTTTCGCCGTCAATTGTTTTGCTTAATCCTTCTACCGTCAGTACTTCGTTACCAATCTCGCGGTTCGGACGGAAGTCGATGTAAGGATATTTACGGCTGGATGGCTGGATGTCATCAAGCTGAATCTTCTCCAGGGCACGTTTTCTGGAAGTAGCCTGTTTAGACTTTGAAGCATTGGCACTGAAACGTGAGATGAATTCCTGTAACTCTTTGATCTTTTCTTCTTTTTTCTTATTGGCTTCTTTCATCTGACGGATCAGAAGCTGGCTTGACTCATACCAGAAGTCATAGTTACCGGCATAGAGCTTGATCTTACCATAATCGATATCGGCGATCTGTGTGCAGACCTTATTCAGGAAGTAACGGTCATGGGATACAACGATGACGGTATTGTCAAAGTTGATCAAGAATTCTTCCAACCATGCGATCGCATCGAGGTCTAAGTGGTTAGTAGGCTCGTCAAGGAGCAGAATGTCCGGATTACCGAACAGTGCCTGTGCAAGCAGGACCTTAACCTTCTCCGGACCATTTAAGTTCTTCATCATTTCATAATGCATTTCAACCGGAATTCCAAGACCATTTAATAATGTGGCAGCATCAGATTCCGCTTCCCATCCGTTCATGGCTGCGAATTCACCTTCCAGTTCGCTGGCTTTCATACCGTCTTCATCGGTGAAATCTTCTTTTGCATAGATGGCTTCTTTTTCTTTCATGATCTCATACAGTCTTGCATTTCCCATCATAACGGTATCCAGAACCGGATATTCGTCGTATTTGAAATGATCCTGCTGCAGGAAAGAAAGACGTTCACCCGGTGTGATGATGACCTCTCCGTTCGTCGGCTCAAGCTGTCCGGACAGAATCTTAAGAAATGTAGATTTACCCGCACCGTTTGCTCCGATCAGACCGTAGCAGTTTCCTTCTGTAAATTTAATATTAACATCTTCGAACAGGGCTTTTTTACCAACCCGTAATGTTACATTACTTGTACTAATCATATTGGTTTGTATTCTCCTTGTCGTTTGAATCTTCGTTGATAGTGACTGCGCCCGGATTTGCAGACGCTGACTAGCATATAGTACCAGAGATAAAGGAAAATAGCAAGGGAAGTTCCTCTTTTCCTTCTATGAAAAAGGGTATATAATGATAGAAGTATCATGCGCAGAGCTGTCGGTGGCAGGTTCTGTAGATAAACGATAAAAATGCGCAGACAAATTTACGAAGATTATAAAGCTAAAGAGAGGTAAGACTTATGGTAAAAGCAACATTAGTGCTGGAAGGCGGGGCAAACCGCGGAGTATTTACATCTGGAGTTCTTGATTATCTGATGGAAAAGGACATGTATATGTCCAATGTGATCGGCGTATCGGCAGGTGCGTGTAATGCGGTTGATTATGTGTCGAAACAGGCTGGGCGGAGCCGGGAATGTGTGATCCATCGTGAGAAAGAATACGATTATGTATATGGTTTAAAGAAGACCCTGAAAGAAAAAGCCCTGATGGATATGGATATGCTGTTTGATAAATTTCCGAATGAAATTTATCCATTTGATTTTGAGACTTATTTTGCATCTGAGATGGAATGTGAGCTGGTGGTTACGAACTGTATCACGGGAGATGCGGAATATCTGTCGGAAGATAAAGATCCGGAACGTCTGATGAAGATCTGCCGTGCATCGAGCAGTATGCCGCTTGCGGCACCGATTGCAAATGTAGACGGAATCCCGTATATGGACGGCGGCCTTGCTGATTCCATTCCAATCGAATATGCACTGGAAAAAGGAAATGACAAGATTGTTGTAGTATTGACGAGAAATCCGGGCTACCGCAAGAAGAGAGCGGTAAAAGCAACGGAACAGCTTTATAAAAGAGCTTATAAGAAATATCCGAATCTGGTACGTACGATCATGACAAGAAATGCTGTATACAACAAGCAGATGAAACTGATCGAAAAGCTGGAAGAAGAAGGAAAGATATTCGTGATCCGTCCGTTGATCCCGACTGTGTCCCGTATGGAAAAGGATTATGACAAGCTGCAGCATTTCTATATGCATGGAAACAGACTGATGAAGAAAGAATATCAGGGACTGCTGGAGTATCTGAACGAATAAATATAAAAGCAGATTATAATGTTTATGGAAATAAACAGAGTAAGAAAAATAAAAACAGGATGAGACAGAGAATGGAACCAAGAACATTACTAGATTTTATGGGCGTGGCAGAACGCCTGAAATGTAATATGCGCCATTCCAGAACGGCAGAGAACAGACGGGAAAGTGTAGCAGAACATACCTACCGTCTGTGCGTGTTTACATGGCTGGTAAAAGAAGAATTCCCGGATTGTGATATGGACAAGGTGATGAGGATGAGCCTGTTCCATGATCTGGGAGAAGCAGTGACCGGAGATATTCCGGCATTTGTGAAGACAGATTCTGACCGGGAAGTAGAAGAAAGTGCAATCAGCAATGTGACAGCGATGCTCCCGGAAAGGGAACGAAAAGAACTGGATGCGCTGTTTGATGAACTGGAAAAAGCAGAGACGATGGAAGCAAAAATCGTACATGCACTGGATAAGATGGAAGCATTGATCCAACATAATGAGGCAGATATTGCAACGTGGCTTCCACTAGAATATGATCTTCAGATGACTTATGGAGAAAAAGAATGTAAGGCGGATCCGTATCTTGCGAAGCTGCGTGAAGTGATCCGACAGATATCGGCAGATAAGATTGCCTCAGAGGGAGAAGAAAGGGGACAGTCTTACTATATAAGAAAAGGTGTGGAGAATATGCATCTGGAAGAAGTGGCAGCACTTCTGCACAGTACGGACTGGGCAAAAGACAGAACGGAAGAGCTGATCAGAAAAAGTATGGAGAATGCCTGTCCGTATGGATTATTTCTGAGTGACTGCATCAGTGAAGGCGGAAAAGACAGGCAGATCGGATTTGCGAGAGTTCTGACGGATGGTGTGACGACATTTTACCTGATGGATCTGGTCATAGAAGAAGCGTATCGCGGGCAGGGGTTTGGAACAATCATGATGAATCAGATCATGAAGGAAAACGGGCATCTGTATGGTATGCTTCATACACAAACTGCAAAAGCATTTTATGAAAGATATGGGTTCCGGGAAATAGGAAATACAAAGAAAACAGAAGAAATATATATGGAAAAACCGTGTGGCTAAAAATAGCTACACGGTTTTTGGTTCAAAAGGAAAAGGCTAAAGTATTCAGGATTTTCTGATATCTATAGATCTTCCAGGTTAATATCGCGGGGCGTTTCCATATGTTTCAATGTAATCTCATAGATGTGGGAAGTATCGCCATTCTTCATACAATCCAAAATTGCCATATGTTCTTCGTAAGTCTGTTCCATACGGCCTTTATGTGCAAGGGAGAGTTCAGCCAGCCGTTTCATGCGGTACATGAACATGGCGAATACATTTGAAAACTGTTCATTTTCCAGATAATCTATGATTTTTGTGTGAAACTGAAAATCATATTCGGAAAATTCTTTGATAGAATGTGTAGTTTCCATAATATCGTTCATGCACTCCATGATCCAGTCTAGCTCTTTAAAAAGCTTTTTCGCTTTGCGGGTAGAAGAAGCTTTACTGATCTGAACGGTGCAGTATGTTTCCAGTGCAGAACGTACCTGAAATGTTTCATTTACATCCTTTCGGTTCATCTGATGCAGCATAAATCCTTTGCTGGGAATAATATCAATATAACCTTCCTGTGCAAGTCTGTGCACGGCATCTCTTAGCGGGGTGCGCGAAATTCCAAGTTCTTTTGATAATTTTGTCTCGGAATAGACTTCCTGATAGGAAAAATGATTCTCCATGATCAATTTCTGGAGATAATTATAAGCTTGTTCATTGAGTGGTGTCATAGTAACTCCTTATATTTCACGATAATTATTTATTTAACAAAATTCATGCGTTTTTCGCTATAAATATCATACAATACAGGCTGAAATCGGTCAAGTGAAAAGGAAAACGAGGGTGAAAAAAGTTGTCTATAATGTTAAGAAAATAACGAAAGAAAAGCGATGTATATGTTAAAAATAGACAAAAATAGAGGCGTAAAACTGGTGAAATAAGAGAAAGAAAAATAACGTCTTGACCGGTATACCGGTATGTAGTAAAGTGTAGTCAGAAACAAAAAAGAACGACATATTTCACTGATCCGAACGGAAATGAACAAGTGTAAACTATGTTGTGAAAGTAAACGATCATGTGGAGTGAAAAAGAGAAAGGATGTATGAAAATGAAAGTAGGATTTATTGGACTTGGTATCATGGGAAGACCGATGGCAAAGAACTTATTGAATGCAGGTGTAGAGCTGCTGGTATCTGATTTAAATAAAGAAGCAGTTGCAGATGTTGTAGCAGCAGGAGCAAAAGAAGCAACATACGCAGAGATTGGTGAGCAGTGTGGAAGAATTATCATCATGGTTCCAAGCGGAGCAATTTCCAAATCTATCTTATTTGATGAAGACGGTGTTGCATCTACCATCAAAGAAGGAACCGTTGTATGTGATATGAGTTCTGTAACACCGGTAGAATCAAAGGAATGCTACGAAGGACTGAAAGATAAAGGTGTAGGATTCGTAGATGCACCGGTATCCGGAGGAGAGCCTGGAGCTGTTGCAGGAACACTTGCAATCATGGCCGGAGGAGATCAGGAAGACTTCGATGCAATGAAAGAGTATTTTGACATTCTTGGATCTTCTGCGTTACTGATCGGTGGAAGCGGAAGCGGAAGTGTTACAAAGCTTGCAAACCAGGTAATCGTTAATAACACAATTGCAGTGGTATCTGAAGCATTTGTACTTGCTACAAAAGCAGGAGCAGATCCGGAAAAAGTATATCATGCGATCCGCGGAGGACTTGCAGGAAGTGCAGTACTTGATGCCAAGATCCCGATGATCATCGAGCGTAACTTCAAACCAGGCGGACCGATCAGAATCAACCATAAAGATATCAAGAACGTAGTAAATACAGCACATTCGATTGATGTACCGATTCCATATACAGCACAGCTTTATGAAATCCTTCAGACACTGAAGATCCACGGACATATGAATGATGATCATGGCGGAATTGTTCAGTATTTCGAAAAACTTGCTGACGTAGAAGTAAAAAAGACGGAAGAGTAAAGGAGAATGGACATGGCATTGAATGCAGAAGTATTAACTTCATATAAGAAGATTGACGAAGCTTATATCGATGAACTGTTAAAGAAAGAAATTGAAAAGAATAATAAAAAGATCGTTGTCTTAGACGATGACCCGACAGGAGTTCAGACGGTACATGACATTTCCGTATACACAAACTGGGAAAAAGATACAATCCGTCAGGGATTTGATGAGGAGAATAACTTATTCTATGTCCTGACCAACTCCAGAGGATTTACAGCGGAACAGACAACCAAGGCGCACAATGAGATCGCTGCAGTGGTTGACGAAGTCGCAAAAGAGACCGGAAAAGAATACATATTCATCAGCAGAAGTGATTCTACTCTTCGTGGACATTATCCACTGGAGACAGAGCTTCTGAAGAAGAACTATGAAGCCAATACAGGAAAGACGATCGACGGTGAGATCCTCTGCCCATTCTTCAAAGAAGGCGGAAGATATACGATTGATAATGTACATTATGTAAAATACGGTGAAGAGTTGATTCCTGCGAATGAGACAGAGTTTGCCAAAGATAAGACATTTGGCTACAGTGCAGCGACAATGCCGGAGTATGTAGAAGAGAAGACAAAAGGGGCATACAAAGCTTCCGATGTTACCTGCATTTCACTGGAAGATATCCACGATATGAACATCGACAAGATCGAAGAAGCACTGATGGAAGTGAAAGACTTCAATAAGATCATTGTAAATGCTGTGGATTATGCAGATGTAAAAGTATTCTGTGTGGCATTGTACAGAGCAATGGCAAAGGGAAAAGTATTCATGTTCCGTACGGCGGCAGCTATCGTAAAGGTTATGGGCGGAGTAACCGATCAGCCGCTTCTTAGCAGAGAACAGATGGTGGTAAAAGAGACAGACAACGGAGGAATCATCGTTGTAGGTTCTCATACAGATAAGACTACAAAACAGGTGGAAGAACTGAAGAAACTGACAGACATTGAATTCATCGAACTGGATGCAACACTTGTAAAAGATGACGAAGCATTTGAAAAAGAAGTAAAGAGATGTCTGAATCTGGAAGAGACTTGCATGAAAGCCGGAAAGACAGTCTGCTGTTATACAACAAGAGCACTGATTACTGCTGATACAGGTGATAAAGAGGATGAGTTAAGATTATCTGTAAAGATCTCCGATGCAGTACAGTCACTGGTTGGACGTTTAAGTGTAACACCAAGCTTTGTAATCGCAAAAGGCGGAATTACATCCAGTGATGTAGGAACAAAAGCTCTGGCAGTAAAGAAAGCGAATGTTCTTGGTCAGATCAAGCCTGGAATCCCGGTATGGCAGACAGGAGAAGAAAGTAAATTCCCTCTGACACCATACGTTATCTTCCCTGGAAACGTAGGTGAGGTCACAACATTAAGAGAAGCTGTGGAAGTGCTGGCAGCAAAATAAATAACAAAACATGTCAAAAACAGACAAGACGAAATAGACAAAACGCAAAAAAAGGAATTGAGGCAGAGGAAAAGAACTCTGCCTCAGTAAAAAAGAGAGAACATAGGAGGTCTGTATTATGGTAAACGGACTTAGTGGGGAAAGGATGTTGATAGGTCTGGTGATAGGTATCGCAGTCCTGATATTCCTTGTGTTAAAGACAAAAATCCAGGCATTTCTTGCCCTGATCATCAGTACAGTTGTAGTTGGCGTGATTGGCGGCATGCCACTTACAAACATTACAATCGATGTAGACGGTGTTGAGAAGACATTTGGTATTGTAAATTCGATCACTTCCGGGTTTGGCGGAACCTTAGGAAGTATCGGAATCATTATCGGATTTGGTGTTATGATGGGCCAGATCTTTGAAGTAACAGGTGCAGCCAAGAGAATGGCACATACATTCTTAAAACTGTTCGGTAAGAAGAGAGAAGAGGAAGCTCTTGCACTGACAGGATTCCTGGTATCTATCCCGATCTTCTGTGATTCCGGATTCGTTGTACTGGCACCGATCGCAAAGGCAATCTCCAAAGCAACGAAGAAATCCGTGATCGGACTTGGAACAGCCCTGGCAGCAGGACTTGTAATCACCCACTCCTTAGTACCACCGACACCGGGACCGTTAGGTGTCTGCGGAATCTTCGGAGTAGACGTAGGAAAATTCATCTTACTGACACTGGTACTTGCACTTCCGATGGCAATTGCATGTATCGCATACTCAAGATTATTCCTTTCTAAGAAATATTACAGAATCCCGAACGACGAAGGCGAGATCGTAGAGATGCCTTATCAGGAGCCTAACTACGAGGCAGCATTTGCAATGGATATGACAGGAGTTCCGGGAGCACTGGAATCCTTCATGCCGCTGATCATCCCGATCATCCTGATCCTGATCAACACAGTAGCAACAGCAATGGGCAAGACAGAAGGATTCATGAATATCCTTGTATTCCTTGGACAGCCGATCGTAGCAGTCGGACTCGGACTGATCGTGGCAATCCTGACACTGGGAAGAAGCCTTGACAGACATGAAGCCCTTGCAGAGATGGAAAAAGGAATGGCATCAGCCGGAATCATCATGTTAGTAACAGGTGGCGGCGGAGCGCTCGGCCAGATCATCAAAGACTCCGGACTTGGAACATTTATGGCAGAAGGGCTTGCAAAGACAGCAATCCCGATCATTATCCTGCCGCTTCTGATCGCGACAGCAATGAGATTCATTCAGGGATCAGGAACTGTAGCAATGACGACAGCAGCAAGTATCACAGCACCGATCATCGCAGCATCAGGCGTAAGCCCGATCCTTGGAGCAGTGGCATGCTGCGTAGGATCTTTATTCTTCGGATACTTCAACGACAGTTATTTCTGGGTAGTAAACAGAACCTTAGGTGTCAGCGAGGCGAAAGATCAGTTAACGATCTGGTCTGTAACATCAACGGTAGCATGGGCTGTCGGTGTAGTTGAAGTGTTGATACTTAATATATTTATGTAAAGAATATCAGAAATTCTTGTATACTTTGATATACAAAAATGAGCTGGCCGGAAAGTGTGGAATGAGTAGTGCCCCATAATTTCCGACCGGCTTTTTTTTATCAAAGTATGTAAGAAAATGTATTGGTGGCTAGCCAAATAAAAATAAACAAAAAGAAACATGATATATTGTGAAAATAAACAAAAAGATTGATAAAAAATAGATTATATTGACATAAATAAACATTAGAGATAAAATATAAACATAAACGAACAGTATAAAACGTTTGAAAATGTGAAAAAAGGAGAATGATTATGCCGCAGTGTGTTGTAATCGCAGATGACCTGACAGGGGCCAATGCAACAGGAGTATTACTGAAAAAGATGAATTATAAAGCATACACAGTTATGAACACAGAACGGATCGAACTGTCTACTTTGTCGGACTGTGACTGTGTATTATACCCGACAGACAGCAGAGGAGTAGATGCAAAAATCGCATATAACCGGGTATACAATGTCTGCAATCTGCTTAAGGATGACGATGTCAAAGTATATGCCAACCGGATTGACAGTACACTTCGCGGAAATCTCGGAAGTGAGACCGATGCGATGCTGGACAGCCTGGGAGAGGATTATATAGCAATTGTGGCACCGTGTTTTCCGGCTTCGGGAAGAATTATCTGTGGCGGATATATGCTGGTGGACGGACTGCCGTTACATAAGACGAATATTGCAGTTGATCCGAAGACACCGGTGAAGATATCAGAAGTAGGAGAACTTTTTAAGCAGCAGAGTAAATATCAGGTATCCACGATCTATATGAAAGATCTGATGCATGGAAAGCATTATCTTGCTGATCTGATGAAAAAATGTGTGGAGGAAGGAAGCCGGATCATCACTTTAGACTGTATTACACAGGAAGATCTGGACTTGATCGCCGATGCAGTGATCACCAGCGGATTAAAAGTGATTGCCGTAGATCCGGGAGTATTTACCGCAACGTTATCCAGAAAGCTGATCACGCCGAATAAGAAAAAACAGAAGACCAAGATCCTTGCAGTGGTAGGAAGCGTGAATGCCAATACCACGGCCCAGATGGAAGAATTGTGGCTTTCACAGAGAACGCATAATGAATTCGTTCATACAAGAGAACTTCTGGAAGGTGAAAAACGCAGAGAACTGGAGATCAGAAGGGTGGTCAATTCCATTCTGGGTGAATGCGACAGGAATAATATATCAACCGTAACCGGAGACGGAATCTATCCGGAGAACAGAATTGATTTTACACCGTATATGGAGCGATATCAGTGTTCACTGGATGAAGTGACAGAAATGATCAATAGTGGATTCGCGGAGATCACGTATCGTATCTTCAAGGCAGAAGATACATTCAAAGGCCTGTATACAAGTGGCGGGGATATCACAGTTGCTGTCTGTAAAAAGTTCGATACCGCAGGCTTAAGTCTGTTGGATGAAGTACTTCCACTTGCAGCTTACGGACAATTCTTAAAAGGAGAGTTTGAAGGTGTACATATCATTACCAAGGGTGGAAGTCAGGGAAATAAAGATGCGATCAATAAGTGTATTACTTATTTGAAAGAAAAATTATATATCTAAGAAAGGGTGAGAGAAATGAAGAAACCAGTTATTGCAATTCCAATCGGAGATCCTGCAGGAGTAGGACCGGAGATTGTAGCAAAATCCATTGCATCCGATGAGGTGTTCCAGATTGCGGTGTGTGTCATCGTCGGAGATCGGAAGATCGTAGAAAAAGCAATCGAGATCACAGGAGAGAATTTGAAGATCAATGAGATCAAAGAGCCGGAAGAGGCAGTCGATGAAAAAGGAGTCCTGAACCTGATCAATCTTGACAACGTGGATATGGATACATTTGCCTATGGAAAAGTCAGCGCTATGTGCGGAAAAGCAGCGTATGAATACATTGCAAAGAGTATTGAACTGGCAAATGCGGGAAAGGTCGATGCAGTGGCTACTACTCCGATCAACAAAGAATCCCTTCATGCGGCAGAAGTTCCGTATATCGGGCATACAGAGATCTTTGGAGCACTGACACATACAGAAGATCCGTTGACAATGTTCGAGACGAATGGAATGAGAGTATTCTTCCTGACACGTCATGTATCGTTAAGGCAGATGCTGGATATGATCAAAAAAGACAGGATCATTGATTATGTAAAACGCTGTACTAAGGCATTGGAAAGACTCGGTGTGAAAGAAGGAACTATGGCAATTGCAGGGTTAAATCCACACAGCGGAGAACATGGACTCTTTGGCTGGGAAGAAGTCGAAGAGATCATGCCGGCAATCGAAGAACTGAAAGCGGAAGGTTATGATGTGGCAGGTCCGATCGGGGCGGATTCAGTATTCCATCAGGCAGCGCAGGGAAAATATACCAGTGTATTATCGCTGTATCACGATCAGGGACATATCGCAACCAAGACACTGGACTTCGAAAAGACGATCGCAATCACAAATGGTATGCCGATCCTTCGTACATCGGTAGATCACGGAACTGCATTTGACATCGCAGGAAAAGGAATCGTAAGTGCGGTCAGCATGATCGAAGCAATCAGACTTGCAGCAAAATATGCACCGAATTTCACGGGAAAACATGAAAAATAAAATTAAGAAATAAAACGAAAAGGAATTGCGGCAGGTAAATAACTGCCGTAATAAAAAGAGAGAACATAGGAGGTCTGCATTATGGTAAACGGACTTAGTGGGGAAAGGATGTTGATTGGTCTGGCGGTAGGTATCGCAGTCCTGATATTCCTTGTATTAAAGACAAAAATCCAGGCATTTCTTGCCTTGATCATCAGTACAGTTGTAGTTGGCGTGATTGGCGGCATGCCACTTACAAACATTACAATCGAAGTAGACGGTGTTGAGAAGACATTTGGTATTGTAAATTCGATCACTTCCGGGTTTGGCGGAACCTTAGGAAGTATCGGGATCATTATCGGATTTGGTGTTATGATGGGCCAGATCTTTGAAGTAACAGGTGCAGCCAAGAGAATGGCACATACATTCTTAAAACTGTTCGGTAAGAAGAGAGAAGAGGAAGCTCTTGCACTGACAGGATTCCTGGTATCTATCCCGATCTTCTGTGATTCCGGATTCGTTGTACTGGCACCGATCGCAAAGGCAATCTCCAAAGCAACGAAGAAATCCGTGATCGGACTTGGAACAGCCCTGGCAGCAGGACTTGTAATCACCCACTCCTTAGTACCACCGACACCGGGACCGTTAGGTGTCTGCGGAATCTTCGGAGTAGACGTAGGAAAATTCATCTTACTGACACTGGTACTTGCACTTCCGATGGCAATTGCATGTATCGCATACTCAAGATTATTCCTTTCTAAGAAATATTACAGAATCCCGAACGACGAAGGCGAGATCGTAGAGATGCCTTATCAGGAGCCTAACTACGAGGCAGCATTTGCAATGGATATGACAGGAGTTCCGGGAGCACTGGAATCCTTCATGCCGCTGATCATCCCGATCATCCTGATCCTGATCAACACAGTAGCAACAGCAATGGGCAAGACAGAAGGATTCATGAATATCCTTGTATTCCTTGGACAGCCGATCGTAGCAGTCGGACTCGGACTGATCGTGGCAATCCTGACACTGGGAAGAAGCCTTGACAGACATGAAGCCCTTGCAGAGATGGAAAAAGGAATGGCATCAGCCGGAATCATCATGTTAGTAACAGGTGGCGGCGGAGCGCTCGGCCAGATCATCAAAGACTCCGGACTTGGAACATTTATGGCAGAAGGGCTTGCAAAGACAGCAATCCCGATCATTATCCTGCCGCTTCTGATCGCGACAGCAATGAGATTCATTCAGGGATCAGGAACTGTAGCAATGACGACAGCAGCAAGTATCACAGCACCGATCATCGCAGCATCAGGCGTAAGCCCGATCCTTGGAGCAGTGGCATGCTGCGTAGGATCTTTATTCTTCGGATACTTCAACGACAGTTATTTCTGGGTAGTAAACAGAACCTTAGGTGTCAGCGAGGCGAAAGATCAGTTAACGATCTGGTCTGTAACATCAACGGTAGCATGGGCTGTCGGTGTGGTTGAAGTGTTGATACTTAATATATTTATGTAATCTGAGACGAATCGTATAATAAGAAAAGCCTGAGACGGCTGGAAGAACGGATATGCTTCATTGGGAGGTTAATGAATGCGTGTCGGCTCTTACAGCCGTTTCTTTTGTATGTTTTGGCAAGTGACAGCTTTGGCAGAGTGCCCTGCACCTGCAATATCTTGTAAATGAAATAACGACATGTTATCATAAACACAGGAAAAAGAAAGAAGGAACAGGTGTATTATGAAGGAATCAAGCCGTCAGGAACGGATAATAAGAACGTCTTTGATAGGAATCTTAGTTAATTTACTGATCGCGGCAGTGAAAATTGTGATCGGAACGCTGGCATCGTCAATAGCAATCGTGTCGGAAGGAATCAATAATGCAACGGATGCAGGATCTTCGTTTCTGACATATGTAGGAACAAAGCTTTCCGGGAAACATCCGGATGAAAAGCACCCATTTGGATATGGAAGGATTGAGTATCTGACCGGCATGGTGGTCGGTATTCTGATTTTGTATGCGGGGATCAGTATGTTGAAAGAGTCGATAGATGGAATTTTACATCCATCGGATATGAAGGTCAGTATGCTGATGGTTCTGATCGTGGCGGGAACAGCTGTGACGAAGTTCTGCCTTGGAATGTATACAATAAAGATAGGAAAATCAGTGGAATCGGAAGTACTTCTGGCAGTGGGAGAAGACGGAAGGAATGATTCGTTTTTCTCGGGACTTACGATTTTGTCATCTGTAATATTTTTATTTACAGGATTTTCACTGGATGCATATGCGGGTATTGTATTTTCCTTTGTAGTTATAAAGAGTGGGGTAGATGCGCTTAAGAATACGGCGTCGGATCTGATCGGTCGTTCAGGAAAAGAAGAACTTGCAAGACAGTTATATAAAGAAATCCGTGCAACAGACGGGGTGATCAGTGCGATAGATATGATGTTGCACGATTATGGACCGGACCGCTATTCGGGCTCGGTGAATATCGAAATTGATCATAAAAGAAGCATTGGAGAGGTATATGAAGAGATTCACAGACTGCAGCTTCGGATCATGGAAGAATATCATGTGACGATGGTATTCGGAATCTATGCAGTCGATGAGGATACTTCAAGTGTCGTTGACATCCGTCGATACATTGGAAAATTTGTACGTGTAAATGAGCACGTGAAGAGCTTTCATGCGTTATATCTGAGCAAAGGAACCAATACTCTTTATTGTGATTTTATTGTGGACTATGCGCTCAGAGACTGGGAGGGACTGCGAAAATCATTTACAGACTATATGAAGAAACAGTATCCGGAATATGAGATATCACTGACAATAGAGACAGAATTTGTATAATTTCTATAAATTTATTTATAAAGTAAAAAATGAAAAGACTGCAGATCGCAGATCTGGCGTAATGTGGGAGGAGATAATATGCTTGCGGCAGAAAGACAGGCAATGATCGTTGAATTGATCAAAGAGAATGGAAGTGTGCAGGTAGATGAGCTGGCTAAAGAATTGAATGTAAGTTCCATGACAATTCGGAGAGATCTGATGAAGTTGGAAAGCGGTAATATGATCGAACGGTGTCATGGAGGTGCGGTCGCGAAACAAGAGGTTGCTTATGAGACAAAGCAGACCAGTAATAAGAACAGTAAAGAAGCAATTGCAAGAAAATGTGTAGAATTTGTACATCCGCAAGATTCAGTATTTCTGGATGCGGGGACGACAACCTGCGAGATCGCAAAATTAATCCGGGACATCCCAGATATTATCATTGTGACAAATGATCTGGAGATTGCACAGGTATTAAAAAACAGTGATGCGAAAGTATACATATGTGGCGGTATGGTACAGAAAGAGACGGGAAGTCTGTTTGGCAGATATGCGACAGAGATGCTGAAGGATTTCCGGTTTGATGTAGGATTCTTTGGAGCAGCTTCCATCAACGAAGAATTCCAGGTAACAACACCGACACATGAAAAGATGTGGCTGAAACGCCAGGTTCCGAAGCAGTGCGCAAGATCCTATCTGGCAGTAGACCAGTCAAAATTCGGAAAACAATCCATGACCTGGATCAATCAGTTAGAAGACTATACAGGAGTGGTTACGGATCGTGAATTTCTGCCGGAGGAAGTGGAAGTGCTGAAGGCGAGACGGGTGCGGATTATTGTTGTATAATCCTGTTTAATGCAGTATCGTGGTCTTTCTCATGTCGTGATTGGCCAATGCTACTGAAAATTCAACAGCGGAATTGTAACTTTTGTGTGTAGCCGGAAAGTTGTGGTGAAAACCTTGACTTTCCGGCTTTTTGTATACTTCCAAACTTAGGAACTCTTTCCAGTGAATATGGAGAAGGTGTTGGAAAATCTTAAGGGACAAAATTCTGCGTTAGGTTTTCAAAATTTGACTGTTTGAAGCGTATGCCGAGTTTCAAATTTTGAAAGCCTGCTTTTAGCAGAATTTTGTCCCTTTAGATTTTCCCGCCGACGGAATCTGAACAGGAAAGAGTTCCTAAGTTTTATGGAGGTCCGGGTAACGACCGCTTCATGCATTCAATAGTAATTAAATTTAATACGTAATCTCCTGCAAATACAATCCCTTCGGATCACAAGGCGCACTTGCTTCGAGAATTCCCGCAAAGATATCATCAATATCCTGCACAGATCGGTTGCCAAGTCCGATATCCATTAGCGTTCCGACAATGATACGTGCCATATTATGAAGAAAATCATCCGCATGGATCAGGATCTGCATTTCTTCAATGTCACCATAGATATCAATATCAAAGATCTCACGGACCGTAGATTTCGTTTTCTTTGCACTGGAGAAGTTGCGGAAATCATGACGTCCTGTGAGTTTCTCGGCGGCCTGCTGCATCAGACGTTTGTCCGGGATACGGTAGCAATGGTAAGTGTATTTGCGGTCAAAGACGCTCGGTACATCGTCGATCGTCATACGGTATACATAGGTCTTGGATGTGGCGTTCAGCTGTGCGTGAAAACGTTCTGGAACCTCTTTTACATCGATGATTGCGATATCCATCGGAAGGTAACGGTTCAGGTAATGTTTGATGTTCTGTGTCGTTGTGGAAGAAGAAGTCTTGAAATTGGCAATCTGTGCATAGGCATGTACACCGACTTCTGTGCGGCATCCACAGAAAAGCTCCAGGTCATCTTCTTCAGTCATTTTTTTTAAAACTTCAGTAATTTTATTAGAGATGGTATTGCCGGATTCATCTTTTCCCAGTCTGGTCCATCCCTGGTAACGGCTTCCGTCGTATTCGATCGTTAATTTTATATTTCTCATGAAAACTCCATTCTGCTGCGAAATGCAGCCTGTCTAATAATTGATGTTGTATATAACTAAATACATGAATTTCAGAATACTTACATTGAAATTAGTTTAAGTATAACAAATCCGGTGCTATAATAAAAGAGCTTAAAAAGAAAAAGAGAGGTGTTTTTTGTGGAAATAGAAAGCAGAAAGGTATCGGATTCAATCGTGGAGACAGTCCATATGGTAAGGCCGCAACATTTGAATGCGTCAGACCGTTTGTTCGGAGGAGCACTTATGCAGTGGATCGATGAAGTGGCGGGTATGGTGGCAAAACGTCACACAAGAAGAAATGTAATTACGGCATCTGTAGACAGCTTAAGTTTCCTGCGCGGTGCATATGTCAAAGATACAGTTGTGATCATAGGAAAGGTAACCTATGTCGGTAATACATCCATGGAAGTAAAGGTGGATACGTATGTAGAAGCGTTAAGTGGGGAGCGTACACCGATTAATCATGCGTATTTTACAATGGTAGCATTGGATAAGAATGACAAACCGGTCAGGGTGCCAAGACTGGACCTTGAGACGGAAGAAGAAAAAGAAGAATGGGAAAAGGGAGAAAAGAGAAGAGAACTCCGTATGATGCGCAAAGAAGAAGGGCTTTAAACTGTCCTTCTTCTTTGCGCATATCTGAGAACGAAAAGGAATTAAGTATTGTTTTTCATGTGTGTACGGACCATCTGCACCATCTGGTCGATCTGATTTTGTTCTTCTCTGGAACGTCCTTCTTTCAGAATGTCGAGGATGAGAGACATTTCCTGTGGAGTGAACTGGATCCCTTTCTTGTTCGCACTGGTGATGAGCGCCATCATAACGGGAGCCAGAGATCTCCCGCTTTTGCCGGCGGTCTGTTTGGCTGCAAGCCGGATCAACTCCAGTTTGACCGGGTCCATTCCCTTCATGGCCGGATGATCCATCCAACTGTTTGAGAAATTGTTTTCGGAAGTGTTTTCATTCGCTGTATGATTCGTTGTTCCATTCATGTGAAGAGTCTCCTTTCATGGCAGAGGTTCCAGGCGAGGAAAGTTCCTGGTCGAACAGGTCCATGTAATTTTGGAACATTTCCATATCTTCGCCGGACATCATTGTCTTCATAAGATCAACAGGTCCTGCAGGACCGCAAGAATCGGAACCTCCGGACGTAGAATCGGTCTGTGCCATCACCATCATTTCCATTATCTGCAGCATAGAAGTCATCTGGTCCATCATATTCCGTTCGTTTTCATCCATATAGGGTGCGAGTTCACCGATAGATTGAAAAGAAAATGCATGAAACGGCAGTCCGCGGAAATAATCCATCGTATACCGGAATTCGGAAAATTTGATATAGACGGCAAGGAAGCGCTGAGTGGAAGGAGGCAGAAAGGAAAGAAACAGCTTCAATTTATATAAATAGGAGGGTGTGACAGATTTATCAAATGGTGTCATTGGTTTTGAAGGTTTTCCGGCCATAGTGGCTCCTCCCAGGATCAGCGTTATAAATATATATGAAAAAAGAGACGGAAAAATGACTCCGTCTCTTAAGTCCTATGCAGGAAATATTATGTTGTCTAGCATCCGCATCCACAGCCATTGCCGCATCCGTTGCCGAAACCACCACAGCAGCAGAGAAGAAGGATGATCCACAGGCAGCTGTCGTTGCCACATCCGTTGTTGCCGCATCCACAGCCGTTGCCGAAACCGCCGCAGCAACAGAGAAGAAGGATGATCCACAGGCAGCTGTTATTGCCGAAGCCACATCCGTTGTTGCCGCATCCGCATCCGCCGTTACATCCACCACATCCACAGTCTCCGCCGAATCTGTCGCGTCCTTCGCAGCCACATCCACAGTTTGCTGTACCTAAATCGCTCATATTGAATCCTCCAATAATGATGTTTACAGTACATAATATGCAGATGGTGTAAATGTGTGAGATGAAAATTATCCGTAATTAACCAGCCGTTTTAAAGAATGCTGGAAATGAAGCTGCTCTTTTTGGATTTTTACACGTTTGAATCCGTTGAGTTCTTTTTTTGAATATTCATCGTAAAGTTTCAATAAATAAGATACCGGAAGATTTCTGTTCTTGTACCAGGTGAAAAGCAGCCAGTCCATGATCGCGGGCAGCCAGTACTTTTCAGGAATCTCGGCTTCGCGCAGGGTTACGGCATAGCTAAGTGCCTGGGCTGCCAGGTCTGACAAGCGGGCCGATCGTGTATTTTCTTTATTCTTATCTTTGAAAAGTTGTTCGCTTTCTAAAGTGATATCGTATAAGGAGTCTGCCGCCCGCCAGTAATTCACGAATGGTGTACCGATGACCGGATCTGTTTCTTCTATATTATTATGCAGGTTGAACAGATCGAAATTCCGGTCAGAGTCTGACGATGGCTTTCCGAATACTTTGCGGTCATAGGAAGCACGCTTCTTTGGGTCGGAAAGTATTCGGTAAGCTTCCAGAATACGCTGCATTTTCTTAGTTGTATCGATACCATCCTTCATGTTGGCATCGGGATGATATTTTTTTGCAAGTCTGTTCTTGGCAGCAGAAATCTCTTCAGGAGAAGCTGTTCGTGACACACCAAGTATCTTGTAATAATTCTTTTTTGCCATTATATTCTCCCCTTATAATATATGGACCTGATTAGAAGATACTGCAGACGGCAATATCTTCCATCAGATATATTACGACAAAGTTGCGTGGAAATCAATTTTATTTTGAAAAATTAAGGTGTAAAGAAAAAATACTTGACACCTGCACAGAAGTGTTATATGATATCACAGGTGAAAGACATGAATGAAATATTAGAACAGGCATTATTATATGATTTTTATGGAGAACTACTTACCGATCATCAGAAAGAAGTGTATGAACAGTTTGTTCTTGAGGACCTATCACTTGGCGAGATCGCAAGAGAAGAGGGAATCAGCAGACAGGGCGTACATGACCTGGTAAAGAGATGTTCCCAGACACTGAAAGGCTACGAAGAGAAACTTCATCTGGTAGAGAAGTTCGTGTCGATCAGAGAAAAAGTAAAGCAGATTGATGAATTGCTGGACGGATATGAAAAGGAGAATGCGGAAAAGTTAGTTGCAGACATCCGGAAGATATCCGATGAAATTATAGAGGAGTTATAGCATGGCATTTGACAGTTTGACAGAAAAACTTCAAAATGTATTTAAAAACCTGAGAAGCAAAGGACGTCTGACAGAGGATGATGTCAAAGAAGCTTTAAAAGAGATCAAACGTGCATTACTTGCGGCGGATGTTAACTTTAAAGTGGTAAAAGACTTCATTAAGAGCGTACAGGAACGCGCGATCGGTCAGGATGTCATGAACGGTCTGAACCCGGGGCAGATGGTGATCAAGATTGTAAATGAAGAACTGATCAATCTGATGGGATCTGAGACCACAGAGATTAAGCTTCAGCCTGGAAAAGCCATCACAGTTATCATGATGGCAGGTCTTCAGGGAGCAGGTAAGACAACCACGACAGCAAAGCTTGCCGGAAAGTTCAAGTTAAAGGGCAAGAAACCGCTGCTGGTCGCATGTGATGTCTACAGACCGGCTGCGATCAAGCAGTTACAGGTCAACGGTGAGAAGCAGGGTGTGGAAGTCTTCTCCATGGGAGAAAACCACAAGCCGGCGAACATCGCCAAGGCAGCGATCGAACATGCGCAGAAGAATGGCAACGACCTCGTGATCCTCGATACAGCCGGACGACTTCATATTGATGAAGACATGATGGCTGAGCTTGAAGAGATCAAAGAAGAAGTAGAAGTACATCAGACCATACTCGTCATTGATGCAATGACCGGACAGGATGCCGTAAATGTGGCAAAAGAGTTCAATGAAAAGGTCGGCATCGATGGTGTGATCGTTACGAAATTAGACGGTGACACAAGAGGTGGTGCGGCGCTGTCCGTAAAGGCAGTTACCGGAAAGCCGATCCTGTATGTAGGTATGGGAGAGAAGCTTTCAGATCTGGAACAGTTCTATCCGGATCGTATGGCATCGAGAATCCTGGGAATGGGAGATGTCCTGTCGCTTATCGAAAAGGCGGAAGCCGAGATCGATGAAGAAAAAGCCAGAGAGATGACCCAGAAGCTTAAGAAGAACCAGTTTGATTTTGACGATTATCTGGAAAGTATCAAGCAGATGAAGAACATGGGTGGTCTTGGAAATATTATGAACATGCTGCCGGGCCTTGGAGGTATGGGCGGTAAGATGAAGGGATTAGACGACGAGCAGACGGCAGAAGCCGAGAGGAAGATGGGAAGAATGGAAGCAATCATTCATTCCATGACACCGGCGGAAAGAGCCAATCCGGATATCCTTTCTCCATCCAGAAAGCACAGAATTGCCAAAGGTGCAGGGGTGGACATCAGCGAAGTGAACCGTATGATCAAGCAGTTCAACGAGATGAAAAAACTGATGAAACAATTTGGCAAGCCGGGAAAGAAGAAGAAATTCGGATTTCCGTTCTAAACATGATATACCGCGAATTCCGCGTTATATAGATAAAAATAAACTATGAAAATATTATAATTTTACGGAGGTAAACTAACATGGCAGTAAAAATGAGATTAAGAAGAATGGGACAGAAGAAGGCTCCTTTCTATAGAATCATCGTAGCAGATTCTAGATCACCAAGAGACGGAAGATTCATCGACGAGATCGGAACATACGATCCGAACTGTGATCCAAGTGTAATCAAAGTTGACGAAGAAGCAGCTAAGAAATGGCTTGCTAACGGAGCTCAGCCTACAGAAGCAGTTGCAAAGATCTTAAAGGCAGCAGGCATCGAAAAATAATTATGCCACTGGAGGTGTGCATTTATGAAGGAATTAGTTGAAGTAATTGCGAAAGCATTAGTCGACGATCCAGAAAGCGTTGTTGTAAATGAACGCGAAGAGAAGAAGACGACAGTTCTGGAAGTACGAGTTGCTGAATCTGATATGGGTAAAGTAATCGGAAAACAGGGCCGCATTGCAAAGGCAATCCGTTCAGTCGTGAAAGCCGCAGCAGCAAAGGAAGATAAGAAAGTTATCGTAGATATCATGGACTAAATAACTAATGGGGATTCCCATTTTGTCCCGGGACAGGCCCGCTTGTGGTCTGTCCCGCTTATCTTATACGGCAGAATCATATGTACAAAAGAAGCCGCTGGAGCGTCGGAAACGCAGAAAGTGAAAAAGGAGTATTTATGGAAGAATTATTACAGGTAGGTGTCATTACTTCGACACACGGAGTGCGTGGGGAAGTTAAAGTATTTCCGACCACAGATGACCCGAATCGTTTTAAATCGTTAAAACATGTACTGTTAGACACCGGAAGAGAGAAAAAATCTCTGGAAGTCCAGGGTGTCAAATTCTTTAAGCAGTTTGTAATCCTGAAGTTCAAGGGAATTGATAATATTAATGATATTGAGCGTTATAAAAGATGTCCACTTCTTGTAGAACGTAAAGATGCGGTGGAACTGGAAGAGGATGAATACTTTATCGCCGATATGATCGGAATCGAGGTCGTAACAGAGGATGATAAACCGTTCGGAACATTAAAAGATGTTATGGAGACCGGTGCAAATGATGTCTATGTGATCGATACAGATGAACACGGCGAGGTATTGGTTCCGGCGATCCGCGAATGTATCCTGGATGTTGATATAGAAAATCAGAAGATGAAGATCCATCTGATGGATGGTCTGATCTAGAAAGAGGATAATCTATGAATTTTTATATTATGACGTTATTTCCGGAGATGGTTATGGATGGATTGAATACCAGCATCATCGGACGTGCGGTAAATAAAGGGCTTCTGTCTATAGAGGCATTAAATATCAGAGATTATGCATTTAACAAGCATCACAGCGTGGATGATTATCCGTATGGCGGAGGTGCAGGTATGCTGATGCAGGCAGAACCGGTGTATCAGTGCTATGATGCACTGGCAAGGCAGATTACGGAAAGAAAGGCAAAAGCCACAGAAGAAAAGCTGGCATCTGGTGAGAAGAAAGAGATGTCAGGAGAGCAGAAGCGTACCAGAGTCATCTATCTGTCTCCGCAGGGAAAGACATTCAACCAGTCCATGGCAGAGGAATTTGCACAGGAAGAAGATCTGGTATTTTTGTGCGGTCATTACGAAGGCATTGATGAACGTGTGTTGGAAGAGATCGTTACAGATTATGTATCTATCGGAGATTATGTCCTGACAGGAGGTGAGCTTCCGGCAATGATCATGATCGATGCGATATCCCGGCTGGTTCCGGGGGTACTTCATAATGATGTGTCCGCCGAGTTCGAGAGCTTTCAGGATAATCTGCTGGAATATCCGCAATATTCCAGACCGGAAGTATGGCATGACAGAAAAGTGCCGGAGATACTGATGTCCGGGCATCATGCCAATATTGAAAAATGGAGACGTGAACAGTCTGTGATCCGCACTGCAAAGAACCGGCCGGATCTGCTTGAAAAAGCCGAACTTACAGAAAAAGAAAAAAAACTGGCCGAAGAAGTGCAAAAAGAAGTAAAAAAATCCTTGTAATTTGTTGCAGGGTATGATAAAATGTAGCATGTTGTGAAGAAATAGATGGTCCTCTGGTACGAATGTATTAAGAACATCCAAGTAAACAAGGAGGTCACACATAATGAACGATATTATTAAGAACATTGAAGCTGCTCAGTTAAAAGAAGTAGCACCAGAATTTCACGTAGGAGATACTGTTAAAGTTTACGGAAAGATCAAAGAAGGAAACCGTGAAAGAGTACAGGTTTTCGAAGGAACAGTCCTGAAGAGACAGGGTGGCGGAGCAAGAGAAACATTTACAGTTAGAAAGTTTTCTAACGGAATCGGTGTTGAGAAGACTTGGCCGGTACACTCACCAAACGTTGAGAAGATCGAAGTAGTAAGAAGAGGTAAAGTAAGAAGAGCAAAACTGAACTACTTAAGAGACCGCGTTGGTAAGAAAGCTAAAGTTAAAGAATTAGTAAAATAATCGAAAATGTAACAAAATGAGAAAAAGGACAACTACATAATGTAATTGTCCTTTTTCTGATATATCAAAGTATGTAAGAAAAGTTGCCAGTGGCAAGTTTTCAGTATAAGGGGATTTTATGAGACGCAGAAGTAATCTGGATTTTGAAAAAAGAAGAAGATCCCGGAAAACCGGTTATCGCAGACGCAAAGCAAAGAAAAAAGGCTTCGGAAATCTTCCAAAAGCAAAGAAAAAGATACATCTTAATCTTGAAATGATCGCTTCTACATTTACCTGGATTTTTAAGATCGTGGTCACCTGTCTGGTGGCATTTGTTGCTGTGTGGTACTGGGGACAACGGGTCAGTACGGTAGGAGATTCCATGAGTCCGGTGCTTAAGAATGCAGATGTAGTACTGGTAAACCGGATTGTGTACAATGCTTCTTCACCGAAAAGGGGAGATGTTATCGTGTTCAAACCGAAAGGCAATGAGAATTCGCATTATTATACCAAAAGGATTGTCGGACTTCCGGGCGAGACGGTACAGATTGTGGAGAATCAGGTCTATATTAACGGTAAAAAACTGGAAGAAGATTATAAAACAACAAAAATAGATACAGCTGGAATTGCCGGTGAGAAGTTGAAACTTGGCGGTGATGAATATTTTGTTCTGGGAGATAACAGAAAAAACAGTGAGGACAGCCGTAGTGCCGATATAGGAAAAGTAAAACGTTCTTATATATATGGAAAGGCATGGTTTGTGGCATCCCCGAAAAAAGACTGGGGATTTGTGAAATAGAAGATAAGGAGAAATAATATATGCATTTTCAATGGTATCCTGGGCACATGACGAAAGCAAAACGCATGATGCAGGAAAATATCAAATTAATAGATCTGGTTATTGAACTGGTTGATGCCAGAGTTCCGATCAGCAGCAGAAATCCGGATATTGATGAACTGGGAAAGAATAAAGCAAGATTGATCCTTTTAAATAAGTCAGATCTGGCAGAAGATAAGTGGAATGATGCCTGGTCAGAATATTTTCGTGAAAAAGGATTCTCTGTTGTGAAGGTAAATTCCAAGAAAGGCGGCGGGATCAAATCTATCAATGGTGTGATCCAGGAAGCATGTAAAGAAAAGATTGAAAGAGACAGAAAGCGTGGGATTTTGAATCGTCCGGTCAGAGCTATGGTAGTGGGAATTCCGAATGTAGGAAAATCAACATTTATCAATGCACTTGCGGGAAAGGCATGTGCAAAAACCGGTAACAAACCGGGAGTGACAAAAGGAAAGCAGTGGATCAGACTGAATAAAAATGTGGAGCTTCTGGATACACCGGGAATCCTGTGGCCAAGATTTGAAGATCAGGCAGTAGGCCTGAAACTGGCATTTATCGGATCGATCAAAGATGAGATCCTTCAGACAGAAGAACTTGCGGCAGAACTTGTAAAGTTTATGAATGAAAATTATCCGGGAGTACTTGAGAATAAATATAATGTAGAAGAAGACACGGATCCATACGGAATGCTGGAAAAAATTGCAGAGAGCAGACATTGTCTGGTTCGTGGAAATGAACTGGATACAGAAAAAGCTTCGGTTCTTCTGATGGATGACTTCCGCAACGGACGTTTGGGCAAACTGACACTGGAGTACCCGGATGCATATTAAAAACAGAGGCAGAAAGTATAGAAGGGAAACAACAAAAGAACATGGCTAGACGTTCAAGAGAAGATGCAGAAGAAAGCATTTTGAGAGAGCTTGGAGGATGGATTGTCTATATTCTGCTGATCATAGGGTTAACGTATTTTATCATAACATTTGTAGGGCAGAGAACAAGAGTGAGTGGATCTTCCATGGAGACAACGTTGCAAAACGGGGATAATCTGATCGTGGATAAGATCAGTTACCGCTTCCGTGATCCGAAACGTTATGACATTATTGTATTTCCGTACAAATACGAAGAAAATACATATTATATCAAACGTATCATCGGAATGCCGGGAGAGACTGTGCAGATAAAAGACGGATATGTATACATTGACGGAGAGAGGCTTTTGAGCGATATCTATGGAAATGAATTGATCAAAGATCCACAGACTGCCGCAGATCCGATTACATTAAAAGAAAATGAGTATTTTGTTATGGGAGATAATCGTAACCATAGTATGGACAGCAGGGATCCAAGTGTAGGCGTACTGACAAAAGAAGATCTGATTGGCAGGGCATGGGTAAGAATTTATCCATTTGACAATATAGGAGTGATCCGTCATGAATAAACGAGAAGAAGAAAAACTAAAAAGGCAACAGGAAAAACTGAAAAAAGAACTGGAAAGAACAGAAGCAATGAGTGTTTATGAAAAAGAACACAGCGACTGCCAGTATATTTGCGGTATTGATGAAGTAGGCCGTGGGCCATTTGCAGGTCCGGTGGTGGCAGGTGCGGTTATCTTGCCAAAGGATGACCCGATTTTGTATCTGAATGATTCAAAGAAACTTTCAGAGAAAAAAAGAGAGGCATTGTACGATGAGATTATGGAACGTGCTGTTGCAACGGGAATCGGTGTTGTAAGTCCGGCAAGAATTGATGAGATCAATATTTTGCAGGCTACTTATGAGGCGATGCGTATGGCAATCGGCAATCTAAAGGTGCAGCCGGATCTTTTGTTGAATGATGCAGTAACAATACCGGAGGTAGAGATCCCACAGGTGCCGATCATTAAAGGTGATGCCAAGAGCGTGTCTATTGCGGCGGCAAGTATCATTGCAAAAGTAACAAGAGACCGGCTGATGGTGGAGTATGATAAAGTACTTCCGGGGTATGATTTCGCAAGTAATAAAGGGTATGGAACGAAGAAGCATATTGAGGGGCTGAAAGAACTGGGACCATCTCCGATACACAGAAGGACTTTTATAAAGAAATATATATAAAGATGCAGACAGTGCGGAAAATCGGTATCCAGGCATGGAATCAGCAGTGTAAAGGAATGAAAGAATGGCAGGGTCGAAAAGAGGACAAAGACGAAATAACCGTGAAACCGGAAGTTATTATGAAAGAATGGCAGGAGTATATCTGACAGAAAAAGGATATGAAATTCTGGAATATAATTATCGGTGCAAACTCGGAGAAATCGATATAATAGCCAGAGATGGCGATTATCTGGTGTTTTGCGAGGTGAAGTACCGGGCAGATGACCGGAAAGGAACTCCGGCAGAGGCGGTAGATTATGCCAAACAGAGAGTTATCTCAAAAAGTGCACTTTATTATATGACGGTGAATGGAATAGATGAAATCCCGTGCAGGTTTGATGTAGTAAGTATAGAAGATGACAGGATCATTTTATATCAGAATGCATTTGATTATGTGGAAATATAGGAGAAGAGAATGAGTCTTGGATTACAGTATAAAAATCAGGAACATATATTTGATGAAAAAACAGTAGATGGGGTTCCGTTTCTGAGTTATCCAATGTTAGAAGAAACGGGAATCGTGCATCATGGATTTTCTACAAAACTCGGAGGTGTCAGCAAGGGATGCTGGGCAACTATGAACATCAGCACAACAAGAGGCGATGATCCGGAAGATGTTGAGGAAAACCAGAGAAGGATTGCAAGAGCCATCGGAGTAAAGCCGGAAGATATGACGTTTACCAACCAGACACATACAACAAATGTGGCGGTAGTAAGAGCAGAGGACAAGGGAAGACGTTTTATGGAAACGGACGGAATGATCACAAATGTACCGGGAATCTGTCTGGTGACATTTTATGCGGATTGCGTACCACTGTATTTTGTAGATCCTGTGAAAAAAGCGATCGGACTGTCGCATTCGGGCTGGAGAGGAACGGTTGGAAAGATCGGAAAAGTAACAGTGGAACTGATGCAAAAAACATATGGTTCGGATCCTAAAGACATACTTGCGGCCATTGGTCCGTCTATATGTCAGGACTGTTACGAGGTAAGTGAAGATGTAATTGTAAAATTTCAGAAAAGCTTTGAAGAAAAATACTGGCCAGAATTATTCTATCAGAAAGAAAACGGTAAATATCAGTTGAACCTGTGGAAAGCAAATGAATTGGTATTCGAGGAAGCCGGAATTTTGAAGAAGCATATTGCTGTGACAAATGTGTGTACACACTGTAACCCGGATATTCTGTTTTCACATCGCACAACGGGAAATAAAAGAGGAAATCTAAGTGCATTTCTGGCACTGAAATAAGAGGAGCAAACGATATGACAGATACAACAACGATCACAGATACGACTCAGGAAGTGACCGAAGCTACCCAGCAGGCGGTAAAACAGGTAAATCAGATTACCCAATATCTGCAGGACAGTATTCCGGGACTGATTACATTTGGACTGGAAGTGCTGGCGGCACTGGTTGCTTTCTTTATCGGAAGACTGGTGATAAAGTGGATCAGGAAGATTGTGAGGCGTTCATTTGAACGTTCGGAAGCAGATAAAGGAGTTGAACAGTTTGTAGACTCACTTTTGAAATATGGATTGTACGGGATTCTGATCTTTTGCCTGATCTCCAGTCTTGGATTTGATACTACATCGGTGGCGGCGTTACTGGCATCCAGTGGTGTGGCTATCGGTCTTGCGTTACAGGGAAGTCTTTCCAATTTTGCGGGAGGCGTGCTGATTCTTCTGTTAAAGCCATTTGTGGTAGGGGATTATATTATTGAAGATACGAATGGAAAAGAAGGAACAGTAAAAGAAATTCAGATCTTTTATACAAAATTAAGTACGATTGACAATAAGACCATCGTAATCCCGAATGGAATGCTGACGAATAACAGTATCACCAATGCAACGGCAAAAGACGAAAGACAACTGGATCTGCGGGTAGGCATTTCTTATAATGCCGATATCAAAAAGGCAAAATCAATGATCGAAAAGCTGTTGTCGGAAGATGCAAGTATTCTAAAAGAAGAACAGATGAATGTCTTTGTAAATGATCTTGCGGACAGTGCAGTCGTGCTCGGTATCCGTGCCTGGGTGAAGAACGAAGAGTACTGGGCGACCAGATGGAGACTGCTGGAAGAAATTAAAGTGGAACTGGATGAGAATGGAATTGAGATTCCATATCCACAAGTGACGGTGCACATGAAAGAGGATAAATAGCTGGATGAAAATATGTAAGGCCAGACAGATCTGCCGTGACGTGCATGGAAGAGAGAATCCTAAGCGGCCGTGGCAGAATTTCTGGTTTGCATATGAGAATCTGTTAAAATCTTTTTCGGAAAAGAACGTATAATAATTAAAAAAGTACTTGCAAATATGTGAAAATACGGTATAATTATATTCGTGCCTGTTATAAGAGCATGCTGGAATAGCTCAGTTGGTAGAGCACTTCACTCGTAATGAAGGGGTCGTCGGTTCAAGTCCGATTTCCAGCTTATATACAGAATGAGATATAAAGAAGAATCCTTGATGTAGGGATTCTTTTTTTCGTGTATAATAGAATTGTGGGTGTGAAAGGGGAGAAGAAAAATGAAAAAAATATGGAGGCAAAGACTGTTATCGGCACTGCTTTCGATCTTTATGGCACTGGCAATGACAGGGGTGTCTGTGAGTGTACGGACGCAGGCTGCGGAAAATAACTCAACTGTTCCATCAGGGACAGTGAAAGTGCATTTCCTTGATGTAGGACAGGGATTATCTATTCTGGTTCAGTCGGATGGGAAAAATCTGATCTATGATGGAGGAGATCGAAAGACTTCAAGATTTGTTGTAGCTTATTTGAAAGAACAGGGCGTTACGAAGATTGATTATCTGATCAGCAGCCATTATGATGCTGATCATATGGCGGGTCTGATCGGATGCCTGAAGAGCTTTAAGGTGAAAAATGTTATATCCAGTAACTATGTACATACCAGTAAGTTATACCGGTCATTTGTAAAAGCTGTGAAAGAAGACGGATTGAAAATGAAGCATCCGCCGGTAGGAAAATCTTACAGGCTTGGAAGTGCTTCGTTTCAAATACTGGCACCGGAGACGATAGAAGCTAAGGGAAGTAACAATAATTCCGTTGCAATAAAACTTACAAATAAAGAGAACAGTTTTATCTTTACGGGAGATGCAGAGCATGAAAGCGAAAAGGCGATGTGCAATTCCGGTATAGATTTAAACTGTGATGTACTGGTACCCGGACACCATGGATCAGCAACGGCAACATCCTGGGATTTCCTTCAGAAAACCGTACCGGAATATGCGGTGATCAGCTGTGGGAAAGATAATAAATACGGACACCCGGACAAAGATACGATGGATAAACTTCAGAGTATGGAAATCCAGGTGTACAGAACCGACAAACAGGGAACGGTCACAGTAACAAGTGACGGTAAAAATCTGAATTGGAGTGCGGCACCGTGTAATGATTATACACCGGGAGATGAATCAGATAAGGGGACTGTGACGGAACAGACGGTAACGAAACAGACAACGCAGAAAGTAACCGAAGACCAAGTATGGGTATCGGCAACTGGTTCAAAATACCATAAAACGAACCACTGCGGTAATATGAATCCGGATACGGCAAAGAAAGAGACAAAGGAAGAAGCAGAGGCACAGGGCCTTAAACCTTGCGGGAAATGTTATTGATACAAAAAATGGCCCAAAAAGAATAACAGTAAATGAATCAGGAGATGGTAGAAGTAAGAACAATAGCAGATGGCTTTCTTAACTATACGAAAGCCACTGCAATATCTTTGAACGGGATACGGTTATTATGTTATCTCGGAATCTTATGCCGGGTGGCATTAACGGATCACAGTACCCGTAAGATCCCCGGCAGATATCATATTTATATATTGCTGATCGCAGCAGCAGATATGGTACTGACAGGGAACAGTGATTTATACAACCGGATCCCCGGGGCAGCAGCTGTGGCAGGACCGATGCTGGTCTTATCCATTCTGATTCCCGGGGCATTTGGAGGAGGCGATATCAAATTCATGGCAGTTTCCGGATTTCTGCTTGGAAAAGAGAAAATCATTTGTTCGATGGCATGTGCGATTATGCTTGCAGGAGGATATTGCCTTATTATGCTGAAATGTGGAAAGCTGACCAGAAAGGATGAATTTGCATTTGGACCGTTTTTGGTGCTGGGAATTATGATGACCTTATTTGCAGGAGATCAGCTGATCTTATGGTTTTGGCAGGGAATCTGATGCGGAGGTTTAAAAATGTTTAAAATAAAGTTTTTCTCCGAAATCAATCAGAGCGTACAAAAATATCGCGAAGACGCAGAGAATACATATGCTCATAAGAAGCCAATCCATTTTGAAGACCTGGCTTGAGTAGATAATAAGATATCCAAGGCCTTCTTTGGCGGCCAGAAATTCACCGATGATGACGCCGACCAGGCATAATCCGATATTAACTTTCATGTTACTGATAATAGCCGGAATAGAATAAGGAAGGATTACTTTGGTCAGTACATGCAGATGGTTCCCTCTGAGGGTATAGATTAACTTAATCTTTCCGGGATCTGTAGAGCGGAAACTGGTATACAGATTGAGTATACTACCGAAGATAGCGACGGACATTCCGGTTACAATGATCGTGGTTTTTGTAGCGCCAAGCCAGACAATAAGAAGAGGGGCCAGTGCAGATTTCGGAAGGCTGTTTAATACGACAAGGTAAGGTTCCAGGATTTCCGAAAGGTTATTACTGTACCACAGAAGAATTGCAAATAATATACTGACGAAAATAACAAGAAAGAAACTGACGAAAGTTTCGTATAAGGTGACGCCGAGATGTAGAAAAATACTATGATCCGAAATCATTAAGAGTAAAACATTCATGATCTTGGAGGGACTGCTGAAGATGAAAGAATCTATGATCTGGTGTGACGCACAAAATTCCCAAAGGAATAAAAATCCCGTTAAAAGGAAGATCCGGAAGAATATAACCAGCAGTCTGTGAAAATGATAATGTCTGAGATAGTGCCGGTGTCCGGTGGAAAGTGCCGCCGGAGCACCGGTACCTAGGCTTTTATGAAGATTTTTCATCCTGATTTAGCTCCTTCCATATCAGATTAAAATAAGATTTGAATTCCGGTGCATTTCGTCTGTTCATAGGAGTATCTTCTTCCAGATGAAAGATAAGCGGAATAGTCTGAATGATGGCTGCCGGACGACGGGAAAGAACAATTACCCTGTCGGCAAGAGAAATAGCTTCCGAAAGATCGTGTGTTACAAGAAGCGCGGATTTCTTCTCATTTCGGATGATCTGTCCGATATCATCGCCAACCTGTAACCGGGTCTGGTAATCAAGGGCGGAAAAAGGTTCATCCAGAAGTAATAGTTCCGGTTCCAGAACTAATGTACGGATCAGGGCAGCACGCTGGCGCATTCCTCCGGATAATTCCGAAGGCCTGGAATTCTCAAAATCACTCAGACCATAGATGTTAAGAAGTTCATGTGCCCGCTTTTTCGTCCGGGCCGTCAGAGCATGCTGGATTTCCAGCCCAAGGATCACATTGTTATAGATCGTGCGCCATTCAAACAATTCATCGTGTTGCAGCATATATCCTACATTAGTTGTACTCTCTTTCAGGTGTCTGCCATTGATTGTGATCTGTCCGTCACTGCAAGGCAAAAGACCGCAGATCAGAGAAAGCAGCGTGGATTTTCCACAGCCGGAAGGTCCCACGATGGCGGCAAATTCCCCTTTGTTCAAAGAAAATGAGATATCAGACAGGGCCGGGGTTTCCCCTTCTAAAGTATGATACGTATAAGAAATATGCTGTAGGTTCAAAATCTGTTCCATAGGAACCTCCTGGATGTGAAGTATATAATATGATATGACCGGAACAGAAAATAGGTGAATAAAAAAGGCGGGTGTGGTAAAATGCTGATATGTAGAGAAGAGAGGATAATTAGATGTTAACAAAGATAAATTACCAGAAAGAACTGGATAAACTGATCGATCATCTGCAAAAAGAAGAAAAGGTACCAACCCTTCTCCTTCACAGCTGCTGTGCTCCGTGCAGCAGTTATGTGCTGGAATACTTAAGCAATTACTTCAGGATCACGGTACTTTATTACAACCCGAACATTTACCCGGAGAGTGAATACAGCAAGCGCATCATCGAACAGCAGACACTGATCGGGGCGATGCATACGAAATATCCGGTGCAGTTCATTGCGGGCAGCTATGAGAAAGAGAAATTCTATGCGATGGCAAAGGGACTGGAAGAAGTAAAAGAAGGCGGCGTGCGCTGCTTCAAATGCTATGAACTCCGCTTAAGAGAGGCCGCAGAGATTGCAAAAGCCGGAGGATATGAGTACTTCACGACGACGCTCAGCATCAGCCCGCTTAAGAATGCAGCAAAATTGAATGAGATTGGATTGAAACTTGCAGAAGAGTATGGCGTGGCATATCTGACGTCAGATTTCAAAAAGAAGAACGGATATAAGCGGTCCGTAGAATTATCCGCACAGTACGGACTTTACCGGCAGGACTACTGTGGCTGTGAGTTCTCCATGCGCCAGCGTCTGGAAGAACAGCAGGCACGAAAAAACAGTGAAAATGCATAAATGGAATCAGAAAATTGCATGGATTAAGAAAAAAATCACGTTTTAGAGTGAATAAATATGTAAATTTCTGTAATAATATTTGCTTTTACGCGGAAATGTGTTAAAATCGGAAACAGTAAACTTAAAAATGAAAGGAAGAAATCCATATGGCACAGTTATGGGGAGGCCGTTTCACAAAAGAAACAGACCAGTTAGTATATAATTTCAACGCTTCCATTACATTTGACAAAAGATTCTATAAGCAGGATATCAAAGGCAGTCTTGCACATGTAGCAATGCTTGCAAAGCAGGGAATCTTAACGGAAGAAGAAAAAGAACAGATCACAGACGGACTGAATGGCATTTTGGCAGATGTAGAGTCCGGAAAATTAGAAATATCAGATAAATATGAAGACATCCACAGCTTTGTGGAAGCAACACTGATCGACCGCATCGGCGATCCGGGAAAGAAACTTCACACCGGACGAAGCAGAAATGACCAGGTTGCATTAGATATGAAGCTTTTCACCAGAGACGAGATCCACGAGATCGACGCACAGTTAAAAGAACTTCTGGAAGTGATCCTTCACGTGATGGAGGAAAATGTCGAGACATACATGCCTGGATTCACACATCTTCAGAAAGCGCAGCCGATCACACTGGCCCACCACATGGGAGCATATTTTGAAATGTTCCGCAGAGACCACGAGAGACTGCAGGACATCGCAAAGCGTATGAATACCTGTCCGCTCGGTTCCGGAGCACTTGCGGGGACAACCTATCCGCTGGACCGTGAGTATACAGCCGAATTACTTGGATTCGACGGACCGACACTGAACAGCATGGACGGGGTATCCGACAGAGATTACTTATTAGAACTGTTATCTGCACTCAGCATCATCATGATGCACCTGAGCAGATTCTGTGAGGAAGTCATCATTTGGAATTCGAATGAATACCAGTTTGTGGAGATCGATGACGCATACAGCACCGGAAGCAGTATCATGCCGCAGAAGAAGAACCCGGATATCGCAGAACTCGTAAGAGGTAAGACAGGACGCGTATATGGTGCGCTCAATGCACTCCTTACCACAATGAAAGGGATCCCGCTTGCATACAACAAAGATATGCAGGAAGACAAAGAATGGGCATTTGATGCTATGGATACAGCCAAAGGATGTATCACATTATTTGCCGGAATGTTAAAGACGATGCAGTTTAATAAAGACCGCATGGAAGAAAGTGCAAAACACGGATTTACCAATGCGACAGATGCAGCAGATTATCTGGTAAATCACGGTGTACCATTCAGAGATGCACATGGTATCGTGGGAAAACTGGTACTGACATGCATTGAGAAGAAGATTCCGTTAGATGAACTTCCACTGGAAGAGTACAGAAAGACCTCGCCGGTATTTGAAGAAGATATCTATAAAGCAATCGATCTTGAGACATGTGTGAATAAGCGTGTCACCATAGGAGCACCAGGAAAAGATGCTATGGCAAAATCAATTGCGGCTTATCAGAAATATATGGAAGAATATTAAAATATACATTTATAAATACTAGTACATGTCATACGGATGAAGGTAGCGTAAGGCTGTATTAAGGAATGATAAAAAGAAAGGGAGAGAACAAAGATGGATAAGAAATTAAGAGTAGGTATTTTAGGAGCAACAGGAATGGTTGGACAGCGTTTTATCTCATTGCTTGAAAATCACCCTTGGTTCGAGGTTGTAACTGTAGCAGCAAGCCCACGTTCAGCAGGAAAAACATATGAAGAAGCCGTAGGCGGACGTTGGAAAATGGATACACCGATGCCGGAAGGTGTAAAGAACTTAATCGTAAAGAATGTAAATGAAGTAGAAGAAGTTGCTTCTACTGTAGATTTTGTATTCAGTGCCGTAGATATGACAAAAGATGAGATCAGAGCGATCGAAGAAGAATATGCAAAGACAGAGACCCCTGTAGTATCTAATAACAGTGCTCACCGCTGGACAAAAGACGTGCCGATGGTAGTTCCGGAGATCAATGCAGCACACTTTGACCTCATCAAGACTCAGAAAGAGCGTCTCGGAACAACACGCGGATTTATCGCAGTAAAACCAAACTGCTCAATCCAGAGCTATACACCTGCACTTGCAGCATGGAAAGAATTTGGACCAAAAGAAGTTGTTGTAACAACATACCAGGCAATCTCAGGAGCAGGAAAGACATTCAAAGACTGGCCGGAAATGATCGAGAATATCATTCCATACATCGGCGGAGAAGAAGAAAAGAGTGAAAAAGAACCTCTTCGTGTACTCGGAACACTGGAAAACGGAGAAATCAAACTTGCAGAAGAACCAAAGATCACATGCCAGTGCTTAAGAGTTCCTGTACTCAACGGACATACAGCAGCTGTATTCATCAACTTCGAGAAGAAGCCAACTAAAGAACAGCTGATCGAGAAACTGGAAAGCTTCAAGGGATTCCCACAGGAAGCAGAACTTCCAAGTGCTCCAAAGCAGTTCATCCAGTATCTGTCAGAAGATGACAGACCACAGGTAAAAGCGGATGTAAATTATGAGAACGGAATGGGTGTGTCTATCGGACGTCTGAGAGAAGACAGCATGTATGATTACAAATTCATCGGACTGTCACACAACACTGTCCGCGGTGCAGCAGGCGGAGCCGTACTTTGCGCCGAAGCACTGACTGCCAAGGGATATATTCAGGCAAAGTAGCCAGGGGGACGGGAAAACAGGCTCTTTTAGTGTCCCTGGTGGCACACTCATACTCACCTGTTTATCGTTCATAAGGTGAGAGCATAAAATAATAATAAAAAGGTGGGAACTGCAACATGTGAAAAGGCGTAGTTCTCGCCTTTTTTGCATTATACATCCAGCAAATTCGACCCCGCTTACCGATATCCGGCTTCGCCTGCCGATACCAATCAGATTATAAATCAGATTACAAATCTGAACACAATACATCTCAGTGTTGAGAATAAAAGATGGTTTTGCTATAATAAAGTATACAATAAATTCGCTGATTACAAAGTGCCAATGGCACCAATGGCACCGGCAAGAAACGGAGGCAGACCCTATGGACCGAGAACTATTAAATTACACACAGAACCGAGAACTTTCCTGGTTGAGATTCGATCAGCGTGTATTGGAAGAAGCAAGAGATAAGAGCGTGCCATTGCTGGAACGTATGAAATTCGTGGCCATCTTCACCAGTAACTTAGATGAATTCTTCATGATCCGTGTCGGAAGCCTCTATGATATGGTGCAGACAGACGACAGACACAGAGACAGCCGGTCGGGAATGACACCGCAGGAGCAGCTGGATGCGATCTACGCAGCAGTTGCCCCGTTATATAAAGAACGTGACAAGACCTACGCCGGGATCAAGAAAGAACTGTCCCCATACGGAGTCTGCGGACTGGACTTTAAAGAACTGGAGACAGACGAGAAGAAATATGTTAAGAAATGTTTCAAAGAGCAGATCCTGCCGGTACTGTCACCGCAGATCGTAGACAGCAGCCACCCGTTCCCGCATCTTATGAATAAAGATATCTACGTAACAGCCAATCTGAAGCATATCAATAGCAGGAAGAATAAAGACGACAAAGAAAAAGAACAGATCCTCGGAATCGTACCGGTTCCGACCTATGTATCCGATATCCTGATGCTTCCGGGACATGACATCCGTTATATCCGCATGGAGAAAGTCATCATGGAATACCTGGATCTGGTATTTGACCAGTACGAAGTATCCGACCCGAACTACATCTGCGTGACAAGAAATGCAGACGTATCTCCGGACGATGAAGCACTGGAGGTTACCGATGATTTCCGGAAACTCATGCAGAGTACCCTGCACAAACGCCGCAGGATGGCGGTAGTAAGATTAGAAACAGCGGAGAAACTGACACCGGAAATGCAGGAATACTTCTGTAAGAAATTCAAGATCACACCGGAGCAGATCTTCCGCACGAAGATGCCGATGAAACTGGATTATATGTTCTCCATCGCAGGAAATCTCCCGGAGTCTATGAAGAAAGCACTGGTCTACGAACCATTCTCCCCGCAAAAATCAGCACATGTACAGGACGGAAACATGTTAAAACAGGTGAAAAAGAATGATATCCTGTTGTTCTACCCATACGAAAGCATGGATCCGTTCCTGAAGCTGATCAAAGATGCCGCGGCAGATCCGAACGTTATGACGATCAAGATCACTATCTACCGCCTGGCGAAGAAGGCAAGACTGGTAGAATACCTGTGCGCAGCTGCGGAAAATGGCAAAGAAGTCACCGTGCTGATCGAGCTGCGTGCAAGATTTGACGAGCAGAACAACATCGACTGGTCGGAACGTCTGGAAGAAGCAGGATGCCGTGTGATCTATGGATTCGACGGTTACAAAGTGCATTCCAAGATTTGTCTGATCACATACAGGAACCGCAATGACATCCAGTATATCACACAGGTCGGAACCGGCAATTATAACGAGAAGACAGCTGCCATGTATACCGATCTGTCCTTGATGACTGCTGATCCGCGAATCGGACAGGACGCCGCAGAATTTTTCAAGAATATGTCCATCGGCAATCTGCAGGGCAGCTATCAATACCTGATCGTATCACCGGTCAGCTTAAAGAGCCGTATCTTACAGATGATGGACGAAGAGATCATAAAAGGAAGCGAAGGACGCATCATTATGAAGATGAACTCCGTGACAGATGTGGACTTCATAAAGAAAGTATCCGAGGCCTCCTGCGCCGGAGTAAGGGTAGACTTGATTGTTCGCGGAATCTGCTGTATACTACCGGGAGTGCCTGGATTTACGGAAAATGTCAGAGTGATGAGTGTGGTTGGCCGCTATCTAGAACATCCACGTATCTTCAGCTTCGGAATCGGCAAAGAGCAGAAGATCTATATCGGCTCCGCAGACATGATGACAAGAAATACAGAAAAAAGAGTAGAAGTAGCCTGCCCGGTGTTAGACGGGCAGATCAGACGTCAGATCAACCATGATCTGAAGATTATGTTAAGTGATAACGTGAAAGCAAGGATCATGCAGAAAGACGGCACATATATGAAACGGACCGGCGGCATAAAAGCGGTGGATTCTCAGGCAGCTTTCATGGAAGAAGCATTAAAAGCAGCAGAAGAAGTCGACAAAAGTCAGCAGCGTGCCCGTGAGAACTGTGGCGGCGGAAGAGTGATAACCTTTTTCCGGTCTCTCTGGCACAGAAAAAGATAAAAGAAAAAGCCGCTGTTTCACCCTACTGGAAGGAGTAACATGGGAAAATCATTATACATTGCCGAGAAACCCAGTGTAGCACAGGAGTTCGCTAAGGCATTGCATATCAATACACAGAGAAAAGACGGATATCTCGAATCAGCAGAAGCAATCGTAACCTGGTGTGTCGGACACCTGGTCACGATGAGCTATCCGGAAGAATACGATTCGGCATTAAAAAGGTGGAGTCTTGAGACTCTGCCTTTTATCCCGCAGGAATTCAAATACGAAGTCATTCCGGCAGTGTCAAAGCAGTTCCGAATCGTATCGGGACTGCTGAACCGCACAGACGTAGACACCATCTACGTCTGTACCGACTCGGGACGGGAAGGAGAATACATCTACCGTCTGGTCGAACAGCAGGCAGGCGTAAAAGACAAGAACCGCCGCCGCGTATGGATCGACTCCCAGACAGAAGAAGAGATCCTGCGCGGGATCAAAGAAGCAAAAGACTTAAAAGAATACGACAACCTGGCAGCATCGGCTTACCTAAGAGCCAAAGAAGACTACCTGATGGGAATCAACTTCTCCCGCCTTCTGACATTGAAATACGGTAACAGCATCTCCAATTATCTGAATACGAAATATTCCGTTGTGTCCGTAGGCCGCGTTATGACCTGCGTCCTCGGCATGGTCGTGCGCAGAGAACGGGAGATCAGGGAATTCGTAGAGACTCCGTTCTACAGAGTCCTAAGCACCATCGGAGAGAAAGGGGCAACATTCGAAGGCGAATGGCGGGCAGTCAAAGGATCAAAATGGTTCGAATCCTTCGATCTCTATAAGGAAAATGGATTCAAAGAAAAGGAAAAGGCAGAAGAACTGATCCGCTTCCTAAGCAACAGCGAGTCAGACGCCAGCCAGCCCCTGACTTGCCAGATCGTGTCCATAGAAAAGAAGAAAGAAAAGAAGAACCCGCCGTTATTATTCAACCTGGCCGAGATCCAGAATGAATGTTCCAAGCGGTTCAAGATCAGCCCAGATGAGACACTCCGGATCATCCAGGAACTATATGAAAAAAAGCTCGTCACCTACCCAAGAACAGATGCCCGTGTCCTGTCGACAGCAGTGGCAAAAGAGATCCACAAGAACTTAAACGGTCTGATGCAGTACGAACCGGCAAAGCCATATCTTCAGGATATCGTGAAATTCGGCAGCCACAAAGGACTGGAGAAGACGAGATACGTCAACGACAAACAGATCACAGACCACTATGCGATCATCCCGACAGGACAGGGTATGGGAGCACTAAAAGGACTTCCGAATCTGTCACAGAGGGTGTATGATGTGATCGTAAGACGATTCTTAAGCATCTTCTATCCACCGGCTGTCTATCAGAAAGTATCGATCGTGACGAAGATCAAAGAAGAATCCTTCTTCTCAAGCTTCAAAGTACTGGCAGAAGAAGGCTATCTGAAAGTTACAGGCGTGCCGGGCAGGAAGAACGACAATACAGACAGCAGCGCAGACAGTACCGAGGACAAAGACACTGATGCAGCCTTCTTCGCCAGGATCCAGAGCCTCAAGAAAGGCATGACCCTTCCGGTACAGTCCCTGGATATCAAAGAAGGCAAGACCTCGCCGCCGAAGCGCTACAATTCCGGTTCACTGATCCTTGCCATGGAAAATGCAGGACAGCTCATCGAAGACGAAGAACTCCGCGCCCAGATCAAAGGAAGCGGAATCGGCACCAGTGCCACCAGAGGCGAGATATTGAAGAAATTATTCAATAATAAATATCTGGCGCTCAATAAAAAGACCCAGATCGTCACGCCGACGATGTTAGGGGAAATGATCTACGATGTCGTAGACCATTCCATCCGGCCGCTCCTGAACCCGGAACTTACGGCAAGCTGGGAAAAAGGTCTGACGTATGTGGCAGACGGAGATATCACATCAGATGAATATATGAAAAAGCTGGATGATTTTGTATCAAGACGCACACTTGCAGTCAAAGGTCTGAACAATCAGTATCAGATGCGGGCGTGCTATGATAAGGCAGCGCAGTTTTATAAGAAGCCGGTGAGAAAGACCGGAAAAACTAAAAAATAAAAAAGGAGAACCAATATGTCAGAACAATTAACCATCAAAAACCTCTACAACCACATGGATGAAACCATCGCAAAAGACATCTTCGAAGGAGCCACCTACCCATGGGAAATCCTTCCAAAGATCAGCGGCTTCATCAAAGAACTCGGAAAGACCCTTCCGGCAGATGAATACGATCAGGTCGGCGAAGACGTTTGGATCGCCAAATCCGCAACCGTATTCCAGACAGCCTACATCCACGGACCGGCGATCATCGGAAAGAACGCAGAAGTCCGTCAGTGCGCATTCATCCGCGGAAATGCGATCGTCGGCGAAGGCGCAGTCGTAGGTAACTCGACAGAACTTAAGAACGTCATCCTGTTCAATAAAGTACAGGTGCCGCACTATAACTACGTGGGAGATTCCATCCTCGGCTACAAATCCCACATGGGAGCCGGATCCATCACATCCAATGTCAAATCCGACAAAAAGCTCGTCGTAGTAAAAGCCGGAGACGAAAGAATCGAGACAGGTCTTAAGAAATTCGGAGCCATGCTCGGAGACGAAGTAGAAGTCGGCTGCGGCAGCGTATTGAATCCGGGAACCGTGATCGGAAGCCACAGCAACATCTACCCATTGTCAAGCGTCAGAGGATTCGTACCGGGCAACAGTATCTATAAGAAGCAGGGCGAAGTTGTGGAGAAGGTAGAAGAAAAAGCATTATGGTAAGAAAAATCATAGAGATAAAATATGCAGAAGATGAAAATTTGCAAAAAGCATGTGAAAAAGCACTTGGGCAGATCGAAAATAGTCATTATGATGAAGAATTAAAGGACGAAGGGATTAATGAAGTGCTGCGGTATGGCATCGCATTTTATAAAAAAAGATGCAACGTAATGAAAAGTTTATCATAACAGATACACGGAGGAACAATCATATGAAAAAAATAGGATTCATCGGCGTTGGCATCATGGGAAAATCCATGGTCCGCAACCTCATGAAAGCAGGATTTGAATTACACATTTATGCAAGAACCAGATCCAAAGTAGAAGATGTGATCAGTGAAGGAGCAATTTTCCACGAGACGATCGCAGACTGTGTGAAAGACTGCGATGCGGTTATCACGATCGTAGGATTCCCTGTTGACGTAGAAGAAGTATACTTCGACAAAGGAAATATCCTGGACAGTGCAAAAGAAGGTGCATACCTGATCGATATGACGACCACAAGTCCGATGCTGGATCAGAAGATTGCAGAAGAGGGAACCAAGAGAGGCTTCCATGTACTGGATGCACCGGTAACAGGCGGAGATACTGGGGCAAAAGCGGGAACCTTATCCATTCTTGTTGGTGGTTCCAGAGAAGACTACGAAGCATGTATACCGTTATTCAAAGCAATGGGAACGAATATTAACTATCAGGGGGCAGCAGGAAGCGGTCAGCATGCCAAGCTTGCGAACCAGATCATGATCGCCGGAACGTTATCCGGTGTATGCGAAGCTCTGACCTATGCAAAGGCGAAAGGGCTGGATCTGCAGACGGTACTTAACTCCGTATCGACCGGGGCAGCTGGAAGTAAACAGCTGGACACATTCGGACCAAAGATCCTGGCAGGAGATTATGCACCGGGATTCTTCATGAAGCATTTCATCAAAGATATGAAGCTTGCGCTGACTGAAGCAAATATGAGCAACATAAGTCTGGATGTATTAAGCCAGGTACTGGCTAATTATGAGATGCTGCAGGCAGAAGGATACGGCAATCTCGGAACACAGGCACTGATCAAGTATTATGAAGAAGAGATGGAAGAGTAGGGTGGCAAACCAACAGACGATAGAAGCATTTATAGAATAACACAGGATCGTGTATTTGCAAAGAAAGGAGAGGTGTCGGTGTGAAGAATCTGATGATACCGGTGGGAATATCGGATTTTGAAGAAATACGGGAAAAAGGCTATTACTACATTGATAAATCAGGATTGATCACAGATATTCTGAAAAACGAAGCAACAAAAGTAACGCTGATAACCAGACCAAGAAGATTTGGAAAAACGATGGCTATGAGTATGCTGGCATCTTTTTTGATATTGAAAAAGATAGCATGATAATGTTTGACGGGCTGAAGGTCGCAAAAAATAATAAGATGCTGTGTGAAAAATGGATGAACCAGTGCCCTGTTATCTTCCTGTCATTCAAAGATGTTGACGGACGCACATTTGAGAATGCTTTCGAACTGCTGAAATTTACAATCGCACAGTTCTGTGACGCACATGCCTGGCTGGAAAACAGCGAAAAAGTAACGGACGCCCAGAAAGAGATTTTCAAGAGATTGAAGAATGGTACGGCATCCATGATTGATGTACAGACTTTACTGTGAATGATCCATCAACAGAGCTGGAATTATTATATATTGATGATCTTGTGGAAGGAATGTTCGATCTTCTGGAAGGAAAAGAACAGCATTGTGAATTTGACGGAGTGGAGACAGTAGCAGATGAGGCTGGACGTTATTGTTATGTGCCGGTTACACATAAAGTGACATTGGGAGAGATTGTTGATTTATTACAGCAGTTTAAAGAACAGCCGGTAACACTGACAATGCCGAAGATGCAGGAAGGTTCTTTTGCTAAGAAACTGTACAGTCTGTATCTGACAAATCTTCCAACGGACAAATTTAAGTACGCGCTGAAGATGAATGTAGATGATAGAGGTTCATTTACAGAGCTGGTACATACAGAAGACTGTGGGCAGGTTTCTATTAATATCAGCAAGCCGGGCATTACCAAGGGACAGCACTGGCATAATTCCAAGTGGGAATTATTCATTGTAGTTGCAGGACACGGATTGATCCAGGAACGTAATATTAATACAGGAAAAATGGTTGAATTTGAAGTGTCTGGAGGGAAGATTGAAGCAATTCATATGATTCCTGGCTGGACGCATAATATTATTAATCTGAGTGATACGGAAAATCTTGTTACTGTGATGACCTGCAATGAAGTATTTAATCCAGAACAGCCGGATACATTTTTTGAGCCGGTATAGAGGGTAGAAGGAGAGGAGCAAATAGTTTTTATAATGAGAATACTACAAGTAGTAAACGATATGCATCGTGCCGGCTTAGAGACGATGCTTATGAATTATTATAGGAATATAGATAGAACGAAGATACAATTTGATTTTCTGACCCATCGTCCATATAAGAGTGATTACGACGATGAGATTCTGTCTCTTGGAGGCAGGATGTATTATGCACCAAGGCTTTATCCACAGAATTACATACAGTATTTTAGATGGATGGATAAGTTTTTTGAAGAACATCTGGAGTACCAGATTATGCACTCGCATATAGATTCCATGAGCTATCTGCCACTCCTGGCGGCTAAGAGAGCGAATGTACCGGTGAGAATTGCACACAGTCATAATACATCCATAGACCGGGATCTGAAATATCCGTTAAAGCAGTTATTCCGGACACGGATTACCAAAGTAGCGAATGAGTATTGTGCATGCGGGGAAGAAGCCGGGAAGTTCCTGTTTGGCAATCGTGATTTCAAAGTTATTCCAAATGCAATAGAGACGGAACGGTTTATATATAAGGAAGAGGTCCGGAAGAGGGTAAGAAAAGAGCTGCACTTTACTGATGAATTCGTAGTAGGTCATGTGGGACGCCTTTCTTATCAGAAGAATCATGAATTTCTACTTGAAATTTTTGCACAGTTATATACAATATATTTGGGTGCCAGATTATTACTCGTAGGTATCGGAGAAAAGGAACAGGAACTTCGGAATAAAGTACAGAAGTTGGGATTAGAGGATGTAGTGATCTTCCTTGGCAATCGTAATGACGTGAATGAACTCTATCAGGCGATGGATGTGTTCGTGATGCCATCTTTCTTTGAGGGAATCCCTGTGACGGGGATAGAAGCACAGTTCTCTGGATTAACCTGTGTGTTTTCAGACCGTGTCCCACAAGAAGTGGATTTCTCGGGGAATTGTGAATTCCTTTCATTAAAGACAGATGCGAAATCCTGGGCACAGAGAATATGGCAAGAATACGGAAGCAATAAACGGTCAGAGAAAAGCCGGAGTGTGCAGGGAAGTAATTATAATATTCAGAATGCACATGGAATTCTGGAGGATTATTATAAGACATTAGGGAGTCAGATATAATGAAACAATGTTCAAAGTCAGAGAATGTTTTGATTATAGACAGTGATTATGAGGAAGCAGATGGATTCATAAAAGGTGTCAGAGAAGTAACCGGAGAAGAATGGCAGGTTGCTCTGCATGAGAATAACAAGATATATGGCTGGCGAAGATATGTCAGATTTTTTACGGTTGCACTTCAGACGGTTCTGTCAGGCAAAAAGTACGAAGGGAAGACGGTATTGTGCTGGCAGCAGTTTTATGGAATTGCAATTGCATTCTTTCAGCGTATGTTTCATATGAAAAAGAGATACAAACTTGTAATCATGACTTTCATATATAAGGAAAAGAGAGGACTTGCCGGAAAGCTTTTTTATAGATTCGTAAGATATGCAGTTACTTCCAGATATGTAGATAAGATTATACTGACTACACAGAGTGAAAAACCTATGTATCAGGAAATCTTTGGAGTTGAAGATGATTTGTTTGATTTCGCAAGATGTGGTGCGATTGCATATGAACCGGAGATATATGACGATGAACAATTAAGGGAAAAGAATTATATATTTTCTACAGGAAGAAGCAACAGGGATTATGGTTTTTTGATAGATTGCATTCAGAATACATCATATCAGTTGGTGATTGCCTGTGATACGCTAAAGACAAGGTCTGGAGATAATATACAGATTTTGGATAATGTATTTGGCGACGATATGCTTCGGTATATGAGGAATGCACGGGCGATTGTGATTACACTGGCTGATGATACAATTGCTTCCGGTCAGTTGGTTCTATTGCATGCAATGAACATGGGAGTACCGGTGATCATTACCCGTTCGCATGGTGTGACGGATGACTATGTAACAGATCATTATAATGGACTGGTGATTGATAAGACGAAGGAAAGTCTGTTGAAGGCACTGGATATCATTTTTGATGATGATAAGCTGCATGATAGATTGAGTGCAAATGGACAAAAAGAATTTGAAAAGAATTATACATATTATGCGATGGGTAAGACCATAGGCGGTATATTAAAGGATATGTAGAGTTTAGGGAGAAGTAGATGGAGAAGAGTTTAATAAGTGTAATTGTTCCGATATATAATGTAAGCAGATATCTGGAACGCTGCATGGAGTCTTTATTGCACCAGACCTATAAGAATATCGAGATTATCATGGTGGATGATGGCTCTCCGGATGATTGTGGGAAAAAATGTGACAGGTATGCTGCGGAAGAACCAAGGATTAAGGTTATCCACAAGAAAAATGCAGGTCTTGGGAGGGCAAGAAATTCAGGATTAGAGATTGCTGAAGGTGAATACGTCATGTTTATTGATTCTGACGATTATACAGATGTCAGGATGATTGAACGGTTATATCATAGATTGACAGAAGAAGGAGCAGATACTTGTTTCTGCAGATACTATGATACGTCTTCAGAGGGAAAGGATGAGTTAGCCAGAGAGACATATCTGAAACAGTCGTATTGTGGTGATGAGACGAAGAAGGTCCTGTTAGGTATGATAGGTTCACTTCCAGAGCAGGCAGGAGACGTGGAGATTGGTATGTCTGTGTGGAAAGGATTATATTCTTTGGATATAATCAGAGACAATGGGATTCTGTTTCCGTCGGAAAGGGAATATATATCAGAGGACATTATATTTCATATGCAGTATCTCGTTAAAGCAAAGCATATTGTAATAGAAGGCACAGCAAATTATCATTATTGCGATAATGGGGCTTCATTAACGAAAAGTTATAAAGCAGACCGTTTTCAAATGGAAAAAGTTCTGCTAAAAAAAGAAGTTCAGGAGTTAAATCAGATATTTAAAAAGGATGAATATGCCGGGCGGCTTTATAAGGCCTTTTTAGGAAGAGTCAGACGTTGCATTGCCCAGGAAGTGAATGCGAATCCGGATAAGAAATCGGCCGGGAAGAATATAAAAGGTATATGTGATGACCCCTTGGTCCAGAAGATTCTGGAAGAATACGATGACAGGAAATAGCAGAAGACAAAAAGAATGGTTAATTTTTTGATAAGGCACAGACAAGTGACAGCACTCGCAGTAATATTTAAGATAAAAAATGGGTAATAAACATATGAAGAAATTATTATTGATACTGAGTCTTCCAAGAACGCTGATAGCATATATATTGGCACGCAGGACTAAGATAGATGAGATTTTCCAGGATCTTAACCGTTTTGCATATGGAGGTAAGAAGCATGACAAAGAGTATCTGACATTTTCAGAAGTAATCGTATTCGATAAATGCTTTCGGAATGTTCTGGAGTTCCGGTTGAAGAAAGGGCATATGCTAAGTGCGGTTATCTTAAGAGTCCTCTTCCCTGTAAAAAAGGATATGGAGATTGGAAGATGTGATGTTGGTGGAGGATTCGTGTGTTTCCATGGGCATGGGACGGTAATCAGTGCGAATCGGATTGGTGAGAATCTGTCTGTGTGGCAGGGAGTAACGATTGGAAGGAATCCGAAAAGTCCCAAAGCACCGACAATAGGTAATAATGTATCGATATACACCAATGCAGTGGTAGCTGGAGATATCACCATAGGAAATAATGTGCAGATTAGTGCCGGAACAGTTGTGATGCAGGATGTCCCGGATAACAGTCTAGTAATCGGTAATCCGTGTATTATAAAGAAAAAGCAGATGTAGTGTGGATATATACATACGAAGGAGAAAAAGAAGCAGTGGATAAAAAAAGAATCATGAAGATATTAGCAGGTATCATTACCATAGCCGGTATAGTTGTGTTGGCTTTCCTGATTCTGGATAATAAGGCAGAACAGCGTAAGGTTCAACAGGTAGCTGCTGAGGATGAAAAGAAGACACAAAGTCTGGAGTATATAGAGATGGAAGAACTGGAGAACCAGGATAAGGAAAAGCAAAAAGAGCTGAAAGCAAAGGCGAATGGTAATCAGGATATCCTGATTACGGTAGATGGAATCGATAAAAGTCTTTATACTACCGTATATCCCGGAGTAGCCGGATTAGAAAGCAGAGGAACATTCATATTAAAAGATGGAATTGCACCGGGAGAACGTCCGGAGGATATATCAAGGGAAGAATTTGATGATCTGGTTGTGAATGGATGGAATTACGCATATAGCGTAAGTATGCAGGAAGATAATAACCTGGAAAATTGGACTGCTCTGCTTGATGCAGCAATAGGTCATTGGAACGAATGTGGAATTGGAACGCCGGATGTATATGTATGTAGTGCAACGCAATATCAGGAAGCGATGGATGTTGTCTTGCAGGAAAGAGTTTTTGGCGTCTGGAAGATTATTTTGTGAGGTATACGTATGATATTAACAGATATTCATTGCCATATCCTGCCTGGAGTAGATGATGGGGCGCCAGACATGACGGTGACTAAGGATATGTTGGACAAGATGTATGATGAAGGAGTACGAAGGATAATTGCTACACCACACTACAGAGTTGGAATGTTTGAACCATCCATCCGATCAATACAAAGCAGTTATCTGGAAGTAAAGAATTATGCCAGGACAATAGGAAAATACGGCATGATGGTGAAACTCGGATGCGAATATCACAGAGATGATAATATGGTAGGTAATCTGCAGGCACATCGCCGGCCGACAATGGCAGGAAGCCAGTATGTTCTGGTTGAATTTTCTTCGATGGATAGTTATTTGAAGATCCGAAGTGTTGTGTATGAGGTGGTCGTAGGAGGATTTATTCCAATTATTGCTCATATAGAAAGGTATCCTTCTATTGTAGAAGATCCGGGTGTAGTTGCGGATCTGATAGGACTGGGAGCACTTATTCAGATTAATGCAGATTCAATGCTTGGTATGGATGGAAGAAAGTGTCATAAATTCTGCAAATATCTGATGAAAAGAGAACAGGTCCATTTTATCGGATCGGATGCGCATGATCTGACGGAACGGCCATCCAGACTGAAAGAGTGTGCGGTCTATGTAGAGAAGAAATGGGGCTGGGATACGGCAAGAAGAATTTTTGTAAAAAATCCTGAAAAAATATTGAACATAGAAGGAGAAGATGACCAGATATGAGAAAAACAACAGTACAATTGGAACCAATGAGCTATGCAATGACAGAAGAGATGAAAACACTGAGAACCAATATATTGTTCTGTGGAAATGATAAAAAAGTAATTACGGTTACAAGCTGCGTAATGGGAGAAGGAAAGACAAAGATCTCTATCCGGCTGGCTACTTCGCTGGTTGAGTTAAAGAAAAGGGTGCTGCTGATTGATGCAGATTTAAGAAAATCAGTTATGGCATCGAGATTAAAGGCGACAGGGGCAGATAAAGGACTGACACATAAGAAGATAGATACAGCAAATTCAGAATATGGTAATGTGTTCGAGGCAGAGCTTGGAAGATAGATTAAAGAGAATTTGAAAAAGAGATAATTAGGTAACAGATTTGAAGGGAAAATAGAAGGAGGATATTTCGTAGAATTATACGGAAATAAAACAACATGAGTCAAGATAATAATATTATTGTACTGAACCAGGAAGCGGATGAGGAAGAAATAAGTGTAAATATAGCAGAACTTATTCACGTTTTGTGTTCTAAAATTCACATCATAGTGCTTTCAGCAATTTTAACGGCACTGGTAGCATTTTTGGCTACAAAATTATTTATGACACCGGTATATACATCCGTAACAAAGTTATATGTAATGACAAAAAATGGGGAGAATTCGTCCAGTGCAACTTATACAGAACTTCAATCAGGATCTATGTTGACAAAGGATTATATGGAGATGGTAAAGAGCAGACCTGTGCTTGAAAAAGTAATTTCGGAATTGAATCTTGATATGGAACCGGAAGATCTGGAAGAAATGATTACAACAGAGACTCCTACAGAGACACGTATTATGAGTATTTATGTACAGAGTACAAGTCCAAAACAGGCAAAACAGATCGCAGATGCAGTGAGAAATGCGGTAAGTGTCCAGATTAAACAGATTATGAATGTAGATTCGGTCAATACAGTAGAGGAAGCAAATCTTCCAATGTATCCATCGTCTCCAAGTACAAAGAAAAATATGTTGATAGGTGGATTACTTGGAATACTGGCTTCTGTGGGTATTGTTCTGTTCGTATACTTGTCGGACGATACATTGAAGACACCGGCCGATATTGAAAGATATCTTGGATTAAATGTTCTTACGTCTATTCCGATACAGACCGAAGAAAAAAAGGTGAAGAAAAGAAAGAAAAGATAATAATGGTGTAAAGAACAGGAGATAAATGGAAGATATGGCAGATATAGTATTAAAAAAAGTAATAAAAGATTATAGAAGCAGTGAAGCGTATAAAACTCTTCGTACGAATATTGAATTTTCAGGTGCAGACAAAAAGGTGATAGTATTTACAAGCTGTATTCCGAATGAAGGAAAAAGCACAGTAACGATGGGACTTGCAGAAGCACTTGCAGAAGGTGAAAAAAGAGTTTTATTCATAGATGCAGATTTGCGTAAGTCGGTATTGGTTGGAAGATATAAAGTTACAGGGAAGATAAAAGGATTGACTCATTTTCTTTCAGGACAATCAGATGCGAAGGATGTAATACAAAAGACACAGGATTCTAATCTACATATGATTTTTGCAGGAGCAATTCCACCGAATCCTGCAGAGCTTCTGAACAGTCGGAGATTTCAGGCGCTTCTGGCTAGTGCGAGAAAGTTGTATGATTATGTGATTATTGATGCACCACCCCTTGGCAGTGTTATTGACGCAGCTGTAATCGCTAAATATTGTGATGCTTCCGTGCTTGTAGTTGCATCGAAAACGGTGGGACACAAATTTGCCAAGGATGTAAAAGAGCAGCTTGAAAAGGCTGATTGCCCGATTCTGGGAGTTGTACTTAATAAGGTAAGTGTAAGTAATAGTAGATATTACGGAAAATATTATGGAAAATATACCGGCTATTACGGAGAGTATAAGTATTAGGAGGAAGAGGAATGAAAGAACAAGTGATTGTTGCTTTCCTTGCAGGTGGATGTATCGTGTTAACAGCTGTCAGTGGTCTTATGTATTTAAAACAAGATCGTACACCACCGCAGATTGTCGTAGATACAAAAGAAGAAGTAAGTTATAAAGATGGAGATTCCTATGAAGCGCTTTTTAAGGGAGTTACGGCAAAAGATAACAGGGATGGAGATCTTACAGATCAGATTTTTATAGATAGAATCATATCTTTAAATGAAAAAAAAGCAGTTGTTTATTATGGCGTTACGGATAAAGCCAATAATGTAGGAACTGCAAAACGAAGAATCACTTATTCTGAGGCTGACAGTAGTGATACTGAGGAGGCAGATGAAACCGGTGTTGAAGCATCGGAGACACCGGTGACCAGTAAAAATACAGATGGAGTAAGTCCGATATTAACATTGGCAACCCAGAGTAAAAATATTCAGACGGGTAGTGAATTTGATCCGACCAGTATGGTAGAGGATGTATCTGATGATAAAGATGATAAAAACACATTATATCGGCATCTTTATATTGACGGAACATATGATGTATCGACGGCGGGAAGATATGAGTTGAATTATTATGTGTCAGACAGTGATGGAAATACATCAGAGCCGATAGTATTTACTTTGGTTGTACAATAAATAGAAAGTGGGAAGAACAGATGAAAAAGAAAAACAAAAATATTGCAGGGAAGATTATTACTGTGCTTCAGTTAATAGTGTCGGTAATATGTATTGTTGTGGCGAAGAATAGTGGGCTTTTCCCGAGAAAGTATTTAACGTTATTTATTGTGGGACTGGGGTTTCTTTTTGTACTGACGCATGTATTTCAGTATCCAAAGAGTAAAATATTGCGATATGTTGGGATGCTGACGAGTCTTGTGATAATTATTGTACTGGCTGGGATTAGTGTAGAGCTTATGAAAGCGGATGATTTCATTAAAAAAGTAGGTGGAGCCAGTTATAAGACAGATAATATGATCGTGGTAGTAAAGAAAGAAGATACAGCGAAAGATATTATGGATGCCCAGGATTACCGTTTTGGTTATCAGACGATAGTAGATGTAGATAATACGGAGAAAATGCTAAAAGATATTAGGTCAACGGTAGGAAGGAATATTAAGACAGAAGAGTATAGTACATTAATAGATGAGGCGAATGCTTTATTGAATGGAAACATTGATGCGGCGGTGTTTAATGAGGGCTATCTTAGCATTATAGATGATTCCGTAGAAGGATTTTCGGATCAGGTTAAAATTCTTTATCAGTATGGAATAAAGACAAAAGTGGAGAACGATACAGTAGCTGATGTGAATAAACCGTTTAACATCTATATTAGTGGTATTGATGTGTCAGGCCCGATTTCTACAAATAGTAGAAGTGACGTGAATCTGATCATGACAGTTAACCCACAGAACAAGAAGATATTGTTGACAACAACACCACGGGATTATTATGTTACAATTCCGAATGTATCAGGAGAGAAAAAAGATAAGTTAACGCATGCAGGCATATATGGTGTGGATGCATCGATGGATACACTGGAACAATTATATGGAATAAATATTAATTATTATGCAAGAATCAATTTTACTTCCCTTGTGAAGATTGTTGATGCACTTGGTGGCATTGATGTGAATTCAGATTATGAATTCAAGACAACACACGGAGAGTACGATATTCAGAAGGGAATGAATCATCTGGATGGAAAAATGGCACTTGGCTTTGTAAGGGAAAGATATAGTTTTGAAGATGGAGATAATCAAAGGGGTAAGAATCAGGAAAAAGTTCTGACGGCAATTATCCAAAAGGCATGTACGCCGGCAATATTAAAAAATGCGGGTGAGGTAATTACAGGCGTAAGTGATTCTGTTCAGACAAATATGTCAAGTGAAGAGATAGCAAAATTCATTAATGCGCAGATAGAAGAACCATCAGGTTGGAATATTGAATCTCAGGCAGTGAGTGGTACAGGAGACACACAGACTTGTTTTTCGTCTGGAAATGAACTGCTTTATATAATGTTACCGGATGAAGCATCTGTGGAGAATGCGGCCTTAAAAATTCAGAAATTACTGGAAAAATAGGAAAAAGAAAAAGGAAAGTTACGAAAAAGATGTATAAAGAGGTTATCATTGGATGGTTTAAGCATTTTGATTTTCTATTATTAGATGCTGGACTGTTAGAGGTGAGTCTTATAATTGCATATTGGCTCAGACATGGTTTTGGAGGAGTGCCCCCACTTTATCAAAATGCCATGTGGGCTATTCTGGTAATACATATATGTGCGGTTTTTTTCTTGAGCAGTTATAAAGGAATTATCCGCAGAGGTTATCTTGTTGAGCTTAAGAAGGTAATTGAACATTGCACATTTGTTACGGTAGGGATGATTGTGTGGATGTTTACTGTTCAGGAATCGGAATCGTATTCACGAGTGGTTGTATTTTTCTTGTATCCGGCTAGTATTTTCCTTATATGGCTGGGAAGATTGTTCTGGAAGAGGATTATAAGAATACAATTGATTAACAGGAAGATATGCCGGAAACTTCTTGTAATTACGACAAGGGATAATGTGAACACAACGTTGAATAATTTACAACAACCATATCGGGATTATATGATTTCAGGAATTATATTTTGTGATGATGCGAAGATAGGACAAAGAAAGATAAAAGGCGTACCGGTTGTTGCAAATAACGAAAGTATGTTGGATTATATACAGGCAAGTGTTGTTGATGAAATCTTTCTTGATATAAATGAAAATCCAGAGAAAGAAAAACAATTAACAGATTTTTTTATCAGCATGGGCCTTACAGTACATGTTAATCTGATGTCATATAATTATAAGATGGAAGAAAGACGTGTGCAGTCATTTGGCAAATGTCTTGTGATGACGACGAGTATGAAATTCGCAGAACCCTGGCAGATTCTGGCTAAAAGATGCATGGATATTGTGGGTGGAATTATCGGACTTATTGTATGTGGGATATTTATAGTGATTTTTGGGCCTATTATAAAATTGGAATCTCCGGGGCCGATTTTATTTTCACAACGACGGGTGGGAAGAAATGGAAGAATTTTCCGTATCTATAAGATTCGTACTATGTATCCGGATGCAGAAGAACGTAAGAAAGAATTGATGGAAAAAAATCAGATGCAAGGGTTGATGTTTAAGATGGAAAATGATCCAAGAATTATTCCGATCGGTCATTTTCTTAGAAAAACAAGTATAGATGAATTTCCACAGTTCTGGAATGTGTTAAAAGGAGATATGAGTCTTGTAGGGACAAGACCTCCGACAGTGGATGAATATGAACAATATGAATTTGTTCATAGAAAGCGCCTGGCTGTGAAACCTGGAATTACAGGAATGTGGCAGGTAAGTGGCAGAAGTCGTATTACGGATTTTGATAAAGTGGTTGCTTTGGATGCGGCCTATATTGAACAGTGGGATATTACTTTAGATATAAAGATTCTCTGGAAGACAGTTGTACAGGTTTTTACTGGTGATGGAGCAATGTAAAGCCAGAATCAAGGTAGGATGGATGTGTAGTACATGAAGATTGCGATGTTCGGGCATAAAAGAATTCCCTCACGAGAGGGCGGAGTGGAAATTGTAGTTGAAGAATTAGCTTCTCGTATGGTGAAAACAGGAAATGAAGTAACATGCTTTAATAGAAACGGAAAAGGTTGTGTTTCCCAAAAGTATGGGAAAAGATATAATTTTAACGGGATTGAAGTAAAGACTGTTCCAACTATAGATAAAAAAGGGATGGCAGCAGTTACAGCGGCGTTTTTTTCGTCCGTGATGGCGGCATTTGGAAAGTATGATATTGTACATATTCATGCAGAGGGACCAGCTTTTTTTAGCTGGATTCCAAAGTTGTTTCACAAAAAGATTGTTGTGACGGTTCATGGACTGGATTGGCAGCGTGAAAAGTGGAAAGGTGGATTTGGCGCCAAATTCATCCGCAAAGGTGAAGAAAATGCAGTTAAGTATGCGGATGAGATTATTGTGCTTAGTAAAAATGTTGAACAGTATTTTAAGACCAGATATAACAGGATTACAAGATTTATCCCCAACGGTGTAAATCGTCCGACGATAAGAAAAGCAGATAGAATCCGATCTGTTTATGGATTAGAAAAGAATGGGTATATTTTGTTCCTGGGAAGACTTGTACCGGAAAAAGGAATTATGTATTTGATTGAGGCATTTTCAAAAGTGAATACAGATTTAAAACTTGTGATTGCTGGTGGAAGCAGCGATACAGATGAGTATGAGAAAGAATTAAGAATGAAAGCGGAGAAGGATTCAAGAATTCTATTTACCGGATTCGTAGAAGGAGATTTGCTGGAAGAATTATATAGCAATGCTTATGTGTATACGCTTCCATCAGATCTTGAAGGAATGCCATTAAGTTTGTTAGAAGCGATGAGCTATGAAAATTGCTGCCTGGTGTCAGATATTAAGGAACTTACTGAGGTGGTAGAAGATAAGGCAGTAGTATTTCCGCATTCGAATACGGAAGCACTGGCAGAAAAATTACAATATTTATGTAATCATCCGGCGGTTGTTACGGAATATCAGGAAATTGCTGCAGATTTTATTTGTAAAAAGTATGACTGGGATACTGTTACAGATAAGACATTGAGACTCTATGAAGATATAAGGAAAATATAAATGAAAGATAGTTTGGTTATACAGGTACCATCAAAAAAGAAGATATGGATTTTTATACAAATCATATTTGTATATATGATGCTGTGGTTTAGGGATGTTATAGGACTTCCGTCAGTAATTGTTTATTTAACGGATATTATTGTAGTTTTAATTATTATATTGCAATTTCGTAGTATAAAACAAGGAATTAAATTATCACCGGTGAAACCCCAACTCTATATAGTTGGGGCAATTGTTCTCTGCATGATTTTAGGTGCGGTAGTTAATCTGGCAAATCCAATATTATTTTTATGGGGGTTCCGTAATAATATTCGATTTTTCGTTTTCTTTTTTTTATGTGTTGCACTATTATCAAAAAAAGATATAAAACGATTCATCTCTATATTCAAAGTCTTTTTTGTTATGAATGTTGTTATGATAAGTTTTCAGTATTTTGTACAGGGATATAGGGATGATTTTTTGGGGGGATTTTTTGGTGTTGCCTCTGGCTGTAATGCATATGTTTGTGTAACGTTATGTATTATAACAGCGATCGTAATGGCAGAATTTAATTCATCAGAAATGACGCTCGGGAAGGTATTCATATATTGTGTGGCTTGTATGTACGTAGCAACTGTGTGCGAGTTGAAAATATATTTTCTGGAATTTGTTCTGATTGTAGTTATTCAGCTTTTATATACAAAACCTTCAAAAAAGACAATCGGAATTTGTATAGCAATAGGGTTGATACTGGTAATCGGATTTAATTTTATCAAGCGTTATAATCCGGCTATTTTAAAAATTTTTGTGGATAATGATGCTATGGAGTACTACTTATCTGGTAATGGCTATACAAACTCGGGGGATTTGAACCGATTGACAGCAGTGCAAAAAATTTATTCTATGTTTTTCAGAGGAGACAGAGTACATTCTTTGTTTGGCTTTGGGTTAGGAAGTTGTGATTACTCGAATTTTTCGTTTTTACAGAGTGCTTTTTACAAAAAGTATGAATATTTACATTATAGGTGGTTTTCGCATTCGTGGGTTTATTTGGAACAGGGAAGTGTTGGTCTTATATTATTGATATCTTTCTTTGTGTCTATTGCCGTATATATTATAGGAAAGAGAAAACAGAATAGAAATATATATGATTTAATGGTATTTTCTTTCTTGCCAACATGTCTTATCGGACTTATATATAATAATGCATTGGAGATGGAGACAGCCTATATAATTGCGTTGATGTGTGCATTACCATTTATTGCACAAAAGCAGGTAATATATAAGGTTTCCAGCGAAACGTTCCAGAAAATACAGGGTATGATGGGAAAAGTATAAGATAAAAAAGAAAGGTTACATATGCTTGATACAAGAGAAAAGTTGAAAGATTGTCTGAAAAAAGAAAAAGAATTTTATATAACACGAAAATCCCGTCATGACCAGATGGTAGAATGGGTTGTAAAAGATCCGTGTGTTCGTATATGGCAGTATCAAAAAGTATTGCGTTATACGGAATATTATTATTGTCAAAAGGGATTAAAAAAATTAATTCTATATCCGTTATACAGAAGAAGAAGAAACCGTCTGGGTCTGAGACTGGGCATCGAAATGGTGGAAGGTTCATTCGCACCGGGACTTATTATACATCACACTGGAAATATTGTTGTAAATGGATTTGCAAGGATTGGTGAGATGTGTCAGCTACATGGTGATAATTGTATCGGCAATAATGGGATTACTTTAGCAGCACCAAGAATAGGCAACAGAGTGGATATAGGAGTTGGCGCCAAAATAATCGGAAATATTGAAATTGCAGATGATATCGTAATTGGAGCGGGGGCTGTCGTTAACAAATCTTTTAAAGAACCGGGAATTACAATTGGAGGAGTCCCTGCACGCGAGTTAAAAAAAGGAGTCGGACATGCAGATGAACAATAACAAAAGACAGGATACAGTACTTTCGATTATTGTTCCTGTTTATAATGTAGAAAAGTACTTGAAAACATGTATTAACAGCTTACTGGAGCAGAAACTGGATGCTTATGAGATTATATTAGTTGATGATGGATCAACAGATTCAAGTGGTGGAATATGTGATGAGTATGCAAAAAAGCATGAGAAGATACAGGTTATTCATAAGAAAAATGGTGGATTATCTTCAGCAAGAAATACAGGAATAGAAAATGCGGTTGGAAAATATATTGGCTTTGTTGACAGTGATGATTATATTATGCCGGAAATGTATAAAAATCTTATTGAGGTGGCCAAAATGTGTAATGCACAGATGGTTATGAGTAGATATTTTTGCTTTGAAAATCAATCGGATTTGGAAAAGATTTCTATTAATTTGAAAGAAGTAAAAAATAAAATAAGAGTTTATAATACAGAAGATGTATTAAAAGAATTTTTTACAAGAAATATTCCGGAAAGTGTTTGCTCGAATTTATATTCGAGCGAATTATGGTCAAAATTAAGATTTGTAGAGGGAGAGATAAACGAGGATACGAATGTTATTTATAAATTATTGGTCGGTTCAAAAAAGACGGTTGTGATGGATGCACAATTTTATGGATATAGAAAAAGATATGGAAGCATAACAAATTCTGGATATTCTGAAAAGTTTAAAGTTGTAACAGAACATATGAGTTATCTGGAAAATGATGTTAAAAGGAAGCATCCGGATGTTATGCCATATTTATATCATTTTGTGGGAACTCACTATTTTTGCTTGTTGAATTCTATATTAGATTCTGAAAATTTTGAGTTATACAAGTCTGAGTATGAATTATATAGAAAAGAGTTTAAAAGACTGGTTTATTATTTTATCAGATGGGAAAAATTCCAATGGAAAGAATATGTAATAGCATTGCTATTAATTCTTCCCTTTGGTGAAAAGATAAGAAGAATTTTTAAATGAAAATATTAAATAAAGTAATTATTAATGAAGAAATAAGGAAATGACAGATCATGAAATATAGTAGCCCTTATATATCAATTATCGTACCTGCGTATAATGCAGAAAAAAGTTTAAAAAAGAGTATAGAAAGTATTGTAGAACAAGAGTATAAATCGTATGAAATCATAATTGTTAATGATGGATCGAAAGACGGAACAAAAGAAGTGTGTCAGGAATTAGTAGATTTATATCCAACAATCAAGATAATTGACTCCGAAAACAGGGGTGTAAGCAGTGCACGTAATCTGGGATTGGAGGTGGCAAACGGAGACTGGATAGGTTTTCTGGATTCGGACGACTGTATGTTACCACGTTCGCTTGAGGTTCTGGCAGATCAGACAAGACAAACAGATATAAAATGGATTATTGGTAATTTTATATCTCAAAATGAAAAAAGTGGAGAAAAGATTCTGAACAGACAGTATTTTAATGAGAAGGTACATACAGGTACATTAAATGAATTACCGGTATTTTGTGCCAGTAGGAATTTTCATTGTGTGTGGGGAAAACTGTATGCGAAATCTGTTATTAAGACACATCAGATTCGTTTTGATGAATCAAGGGAATACGGAGAGGATTTATTATTTAATTTAAAATATATTTCGTATGTAGATCGATTTGTTGTATTGAATACAGCAGTATATTTTTATTGTTATCAATGGGGGACCGGATTAGGATGTAGCACTCAGAAAGATGAGTGGTCATTACAAAAAGAACTTTGTAAAACAGTAAAAAAAGAACTGGCAGTGAATCAATATATAGATGATAATACACTGAAAGAGATGAATCATTTCTATTTCTCACAATGTATTGCTTCTTTGGAGAGAACGGTTATTGAGAAAGATCAGACGAATAAAAACAGAATTTTAAGTGATCCATATTTTATGAAAGTTTTGCAGGTGGAAAAGGAAGAACAAAGAATCCATAAAATTGATTACTGGTTATTAAAAAGAAAATGGATAGATCTGTATTATGGATTACATAAAAGATATGCAAAACTGAAAAAATATAAGTAGGAGAAAACACATTGAGCAAGTTAAGTATTATTATACCAGTTTATAATAGTGAAAAATATTTGCGGCGTTGTATAGACTCTGTTACAAAACAAGATCCCGCTGATTGCCAGGTGATATTAATTGATGATGGGTCTACCGACGATTCGTTTGAAATTATGAAAGAAGAAGCAGAGAAGTATAATTATATTGACATCATTCATCAAAAAAATCAGGGTGTAAGTATGGCGCGAAACGCTGGTTTGAAAAAGGCAACCGGAGAATGGATATATTTTCTTGATTCAGATGATGAATTAGTGTCGGGGGCAGTGAAAAGAATATTGGACTTTACGGCTGAAAAGTGTGAGTGGCTCATTTTTAATTATTATAAACAGATAGAGGGTACAGAAAAAAGATTTAAAAATAAAATCACTGCGGGTGAAATGGATAAATATCAAGGAAAAGAAGCATTTCCGGAATTATTAGAAGAGCAATTATTCATGCTTCAATGTGGAAAAGTGTTTCGCCGGGATATCATAGAAACAAATCAGTTATATTTTCAGAAAAATGTAGTATATGGTGAGGATATCCGTTTTAACCTGAAATACTTCCAATATGTGGATAATTATGTGTTATCCGATATCCCTGTGTTTGTATATCATATCAGACAAGGTACTGGAGCCGGAAGTGCTTATTATGCGGATGCTTTTGAGATGCAGATGGATATAGATAAAGAGATATGCTATATGGTCGATTACAAATACCATCTGAGTGAAAGTGCAAAAAGAAAATTAAATCGGTATTTTTATTTTCAGGGAATTAATACAGCTGCGGCATATTGGAACGTATGGACAGATGTACCGTTGAAGAAACGTATAAAAGAAATACGGAAAATAATGAAGGATGAAAGATTTGTGGAGTTTCTGGAAAAAGAGATGGCATATCGGGATATTAATGGCTTAGATTACTTTTTGCTGAAACATAACAAATATATTATATATTATTATGTTCATTATGTGTATACGTTGTTAAAACGAGTGATTGCAAAGGAGAAGTCATAACATATGAAAGCGGGAATAGTGACGATTACAAATGGATATAATTACGGGAATCGTCTTCAAAATTATGCTGTGCAGGAGGCATTGGAAAGCAGAAAAATTCAGGCCGAGACAATATGGAAAACAACGAATGTATTCGATACAGAAGCCCCGGCATATATCCGCAAACTGTATATAAAACGTTTCTTACACTATCATTTAACAAAAGAAGAGAACAGAATCCTGAATTTTCACAGATTTAATAAGACCTATATTAAAAGAAGCAGTTATATGATAGACGAACAGATTCCGGAAGGTCTGGATTCTGCGTATGATTATTTTATAGCAGGAAGTGATCAGGTCTGGAATCCATATCTGGAGTATTGTACGGCAGCTAATTTTTTGAGTTTTACAGAAAGAGAGAAAAAGGTTGCACTTTCACCGAGTATTGCAATAGAACAAATACCGGAAAAAGATAAAGAAAATTTCGCAAAATGGTTGAAGGATTTCAGATTATTATCGGTCAGAGAAGAAAAAGGAGCAGAACTGATCCGGGAGCTAACTGGAAGGAATGTAGAAGTATTGTGTGACCCGACTATGTATCTGAGTGCAGAAAAATGGAGAAACGTTGAAAAAGAACCCAAAAGCAGATTAAAAAATTCACCGTATATTCTTACATATTTTCTGGGAGATTGTGAAGCTTCATATAAGATCTGGATAGAGAATCTGGCAGAGAAGAATCATATGAAGATTTTTGAATTGCAGAATGAAGAAAACTTTGGTATTGCACCGGATGAGTTTCTGTATCTGATAGATCATGCAGCTTGTGTTTGTACGGATTCTTTTCATGGAACGGTTTTTTCGCTTATTTTTCATACGCCATTTGTTGTGTTTGAGCGTAGAGATAATTTTAAAACGATGAGTTCGCGTTTAAGTACTTTGCTGACGCTGTTTAACTGTTTGGAACGAACACCAGAAGGTGTGGAAGAACAGGATGTCTTTCAGGTGAATTTTGATTATACAGATATGGTGCTTGAACAGGAAAGAAAAAGATTTAAGAATTTTTTAGACAGAATTTAAAGGAGAAATAATTAATGCAAAAGAAAGTAAATCAGCTTAAGATGGGGGCGATACTAAGTTATCTGTCAATTGTGATCCAGAGCTTATGTGCGATTATATATACACCGGTAATGCTGAGACTTTTAGGTCAGAATGAATATGGATTATATCAATTAGGAAGCTCGGCTGTATCGTATCTTAGTTTGCTGAGTTTTGGATTTAACAGTTCATATGTTAAGTTCTATTTTGAATATAAGGTAAAAGGGGAAGAAGAGAAAATCCGTAGATTGAATAGTATTTTCCTGTTGGTATTTTGTTGCCTTGCAATCGTTTCGTGTATCGTAGGAGGTGTGATGATTGCTTCGGCGAATCTGATTTTTAACAGTAGCCTTTCACCAGCGGACGTACATCAGGTACGAATTTTGATGTTTGTACTGGTTCTTTCAACAGCATTAACATTTCCGAATATTATTTTTGACTGTTATATTACGGCTCATGAAAAATATATTTTTCAGCGACTTATCCTTATTGGCGCAACAGTATTACTTCCGATTTTAACATTACCCTTATTGTATATGGGATATAAATCCACAGCATTAGTAGCAGTTAACTTATTTATATCTGTATTTAGAACAGTAATGAATGTGTATTATTGTATTGTAAAATTGGAAATGAAATTTCAATTTCATGGAATGCAGCTAAAAGTGTTAAAGAATGTTGGCTCATTTTCGATATTCATATTTTTAAATGAGATTGCATCACAGATAAATTGGAATGTGGACAAAGTTATCTTAGGTGCAGTTCAGGGAGCAAGCGTGGTAGCTGTTTATTCAGTTGGTAGTCAGTTTAATCAGTATTTTATTAATATGTCGACTGCAGTGTCAAATGTATTTATTCCCCGTGTCAATAAGATGGTAGCGGAAAGACAGGGAGATGATGCATTGACTGCATTGTTCATTAAAATTGGACGTGTACAGTATGTAGTCCTTTCAGCTATCCTGGGAGGATATCTGCTATACGGAAAATTCTTTATTATGAAATGGGCCGGAGAAGGGTATGATGCGGCATATTATGTTGGGGCATTGGTTATGATTCCGGCAATTATACCATTAATTCAGAACATTGGAATAGAAATTCAGAAAGCAAAGAATATGCACAAATTCCGGTCGATTGTGTATTTTATAATCGCATTTGCAAATCTGGGAATAAGTGTACCATTAGGAAAATATTATGGTGCGATTGGTGCCGCTTTTGGAACAACATTGGCAACAGTTGTTGGAAATATAATTTTAATGAACTGGTATTATCAGACCAAGATTGGGCTGAATATTAAGGCATTCTTTAAGAGCATGATCCGTCCAACAATTGTGTTGATAATAGCATATATGGAAGGATTGTTGGTAAAAAGCTTTTTTGCAGTAGATTCGTGGTTTGATTTTATTAGTCAGGGTGCAATATTTATCTGTGTATATGGGATTCTCCTTTATAGATGGGGATTCAATCAGGAAGAAAAAGAAAATGTCAGAAGAATGTTTAAGAGAAACTAAGTTTAAGATAACAGAATGCGAAAATGGTGGAAAATATGCAAGAAAATAAAACAAAAGCAAGAAATAATTCGTTGGATATTGTCAAATTTATTGCAGCACTTTTGGTTGTAGGTGTACACGCTAACTTTTTAAATGACATATCACCAACTGTTGCGAAAGTAGTAAATGCGGCTTTGGGAAGAATGGCAGTTCCTTTTTTTGCATGTGTTACAGGATATTTCCTTACAAAACACGAGAAAAAAGATAGCAGGGGATGGATAAAAAATATTAAATCATTATTGAGCTATTATGTTGTGTTTAGTGTGATTTATATTATATGGGGATTCACGCAACATGAGTTTGCCGGATTGTCTGTTGGCGATTTGATATATACGATCGTGAAGCGTTTTGTGATGTATGGAACATATTATCATTTATGGTTTTTCCCTTGTATGATATTAGGAGTTGTAATTTTGCATTTTGCTATAAAATGGAAATGTGAAAAGATATTCTGGATTATTGGCATACTTTGTTATGTGTTTGGAGCATGTACGTATACATGGTATGGCATAGGCGAACATTTTATACCTGGGCTGGATCGTTTAATGCAGTGGTTCGATTTTACATATATTCATCGTTTTACTACAGCAATATTACCATTTACTTTTCTTGGAAATTATATTTCTGCTGTGGAGAATAAATGGCTGAATGAAGAAAAGATGATTAACCGGAAAACGGCGAAGATATGTTTGACAGTAGCTATACTTTTTAATTGTTTTGAAATATGGTTGGCAGGTAATATGGGCTTATCAGAAGGGACGGCAGGAAGTTTTGGAGTACTTTTTGTTATTTTATTATTATTTATAGTGTTATTACAGAACCCGTTAACTACAGAAGGCGCTTCGAAGGCTGGAAAGTTCTGTCGTGATTCATCAATTTTGATTTATGGATTACATCCGTTGGTATTGGAAGCTATAGCAAGGAGGATAGATGTGACGCTGCCGGAAACGATGTTATGGGCAATAACCATTATTGTTTTGTGCATTGTTAATATTGTATGGACGAAATTGTGGAAGATGAGAAGTTAGTTAAAGGGAGCGAGGATTATGTCATTAAAAGATATTTATAATCAGAAGATTTATCCTAATTTGTATTTTGCGGGACAGCGGCTTGAACGAATACCATATCATATATATGCTGGTAAACATGCAGAAGATACGGAAAGTTTCAACAGGGATTTGATTAAGATAATGCAGATAAAAGAAGGAGAATATGAATACGAGTATTTTAACTTCTGTTATTTGCATAATATGTTGGCTTTGATTATTTATGCAAAATATCATAAAATGTATCCACAGATCTGTGTTAATGAGAACAAAAAAGAAAATATCCATTGGGAATGGTATTTTCAACCGTTAGACGACAGTTTGCGATCTAAACGAAATGTTACCTTTGTAGAATGTAAAAAGAAAACGAACGCATATCTGCCTAAGTTTGATGATATTTTTAACAAGAAAGAGGTTCACATCTGGTGTCAGTGGTATAAAAAATATATTCGCTTAAATTCAAAAACCAGAGAATATATCGAAGCGGAATATAAGCAGCTATTTGAAGGAAAAAGAAAAGTACTGGGAGTTATCTGCCGTGGTACAGATTATCTGGCATTAAAACCGTCAGGGCACCCTGTTCAGCCGGAAATAAAGGATGTAATTGCATATTGTAAAAAGTATATGGAGAAGAATAAGTATGATGCAATTTATCTTGCAACGGAAGAGAGAAAGACAAGAGACCTTTTTAAAAAAGAATTTCCGGGAAAGATATTAGAGAATAAACGACGGTATTATGATGATATATATGATAAAGATTCTTCTATATCTTATATAAAGGATGTTCACTTTGAGAGGGAGAATGATAATTACTGGTCTGGGTTGGAATATCTTTCATCTATTATATTATTGTCACGTTGTGATGCGTTAGTTGGTGGAAATTGTGGCGGAACATTGGGCGCAATATTTTTTAATGATGAAAAGTATGAATTTACACATGTATTTGATCTGGGATTATATCCGTAAAAAGTATCTGTAAAAAGGGAGTAGCAGGATGGAAGAGAGTAAGAAAAAGAAGATAAGATTTGGATATATTGACTTGTTGGAAACGATTGCGATAATATGTATAGTTTTTTATCATGGTGCGATTGGAAATGCAAACATCTTGAGCGGGAAAATGACAGGGTATGTTAATTATTTTATTCAGACATTAGTAGCGGTAGCAGTTCCGCTGTTCTTTGTGGTTAATGGATTTCTGTTATTTGGAAGAGGATTTAATCTGAAAAAACATATAAGAAAGACAATTCGGGTTGCAGCCATTGCTATCATATGGGGCGTAATTACGATCATATTTTTAATGTTTATTCGGGGAGAATACTTGAGTGCAAAAGAATTTTTGCTTACGTTTTGGCAGACAAGGCCGAACTGGACAAGTCACTTGTGGTTTTTGGGAGAACTTGTGTGTATTTACCTGTTATTTCCGGTATTATATTACATTCATCGTGATCAGAGAAAAATATTTATATACTTTGTAGTTATCGGAATTGCAATGATATTTGGAAATACTTTTCTCAATGAGATGGGGATGTTGGCAACAGTTGTAATACGTCATCCAAAGAATATAAGTGGTATTAATTTTTTCAATATGTTCAATCCGTTTACAGGGAATAATCCTTGTGATATTATATATTTCTGTATTGGAGGATTAATATATACATATAAAAATATATTGGAAAAAGTGCATATTATGAAATGCAAAGTTTTGATGGTTCTGGGCTTTTTGCTAAATAACATATGTTTATTTATAATTGGTATATTATATTCAAAAATAACGAATACATTTTGGGACACGGTATGGGAAGGTAGGAGTACAATTTTTGTATTACTTAACGCGATTTATGTATTTCTATTTTTTATGGATTTTAATAAAAATAATAGATTACAAAAACAGTCGGAGATCACTTTAAAGGATAGATTCTGTAAGTGTATTGAAGTGATATCAAAGAATACGATGGGAATATATCTTGTTCATGTATTAGTTCTTAGAACGATAGAAAAGTTTTCAATACAAGCTTCTTTTACTTCCAATATTACAGTGGGAATTATATATAGTATAGTAGTTACGTTGATTTCTTTAATAATTACATTATGTGTTAAAAGAATTCCGGTGGTAGGTAAATTCATCTAAAACAGTAATTTTTTTCAAAATAATGAAAAAAATTACTGTTTTAGATGAAAATGTGTTAAAATGTATTGTAGGCAAGAAAAAATTTTCTATAATGCCTACCCTATATAATAATTTTCAGAAAAATCTGCCGCATTAATGAATCGGAAATTCGATTCGTAAGGCGGTAGATTTTTTTATGAAAATTGGATTAAAAAACAAAAATTAAATCTATTATTTTTAAAAATAATAGATTGTTATATAAAAGAATGAGAAGGGAAAGTGAAGTTGAAAAGATGAAGATGTGTTACACAGATGAAGAGAACATATTGATTTTAATATCACTATTGAAAGCTCACGGTATTAGAAAAATTATTGCATCGCCGGGGACAACTAATATTAGTTTTGTCGGGTCCGTTCAAAGTGATCCTTTTTTTGAAGTCTATTCGGCTGTAGACGAGAGAGCAGCGGCTTTTATGGCCTGTGGTTTGGCAGAAGAAAGTGAGGAACCGGTTGTATTGAGCTGCACTGGTGCGACAGCATCCCGTAATTATATTCCAGGATTGACAGAAGCTTATTATAGACATCTACCGGTTTTGGCGATTACATCGACGCAGCATACAGGGCGCATAGGACACTATTATGCACAGGTTATTGATAGAAGCGTAACATTTCCAGATGTAGTGAAAAAAAGTATTCAACTTCCGTCTGTCTTTTCGGAGGAGGACAGGCAATATACGATAACTGCAGTAAATGATGGCTTGTTGGAACTTGTGCATAGGGAAAAAGGACCGGTTCATTTTAATTTGACAACAGTTTATTCTGCTCAATTTACAACAGAAGAACTTCCAAAATGTAGAGTTATACATAGAATAATGACCGATGAATTCCCGAAAATACCAGTTGGTAAGATTGGAATTTATGTTGGAGCACATGAGGCATTCAGTCCTGAGTTGACTGCAGCAATAGATGCATTTTGTGAAGCAAATAATGCAGTGGTGATTTGCGATCAGATTAGCAATTATCGTGGGAAATACCGTTTTCTGGCAAGTCTGGTGAACAATCAGGAAAAAGAGTTTGGAACCAGAATTTTTGATCTGATAATATATATTGGTTCTGTGCATGGAACATATCTGAGATTTGTTGGAGAACAGCTGTGGCGAGTGAATCCGGATGGTGAAATTAGAGACTGCTTCCGAAATCTGACCTATGTTTTTGAGATGGAGGAAACGACTTTTTTTAAGCACTATTCAGAAAAACAGCAGGAAAATACTTTAATAGATATATGCATTCAGGCTCAGAAAAAGGTAAATCGGTTAGTTCCGGAAGTTCCGTTTTCAAATATTTGGATTGCCAAAGAAACCGCAGATAGAATTCCGGCAAATTCGGTGATTCATTTTGGAATTTTAAATTCTTTGAGATCTTGGAACTTTTTTGAAACGCCAGAGGATGTGTTATGTTATGCGAATACGGGAGGCTTTGGGATTGATGGATGTTTATCTTCTTGTATTGGAGCAGCTATAAGCAATCCGAAAAAAGAACATTATCTGATAATAGGAGATTTAGCCTTTTTTTATGATCTTAATTCAATTTGCAATGCTATACCGTGTAATGTGCATATTCTTTTAGTAAATAATGGAGTTGGAACAGAATTTAAAAATTATGATAACAGAGCAGCGATGTTTGGGATGGATGCAGATCCTTTCATGGCTGCTAAAGGACATAATGGATTTCGAAATTCAGAGCTTGTGAAGAAGTTATGTGCCAATCTTGGAGTTATGTATATGTGTGCTTTTTCGAAAGAAGAATATAACAGACAAAAAGAACAATGGTTATGTAAACATAAGAGTCCCGTACTATTAGAAGTATTTACAAATGATAAGGAAGAAAGCCAGGCATTATTAATGATGAATTCATTGGCGAAAAATACTGGCATAAAAGCCGAGTTAAGAAAAACTTTAGTGTATAAATTTGCTAAGAGATTATTCAGGAGATAATAAAATGAAAAAGATAGAATATCTTATTTATACAAAAGAAGTAGAGCCAAGCATGGTTGTACAACAATTTAAAAAGGATAATATAAAATGTATTTTGGCGCTGGATGTAAGATCTGCTGTATATTACGCTACTGGAATTAGTGCTCAGTGCGGAGAGATTGTTGCTGTATGTGTGGATGGGAGCAATGCGTCTAGAAGTGCTTTTTCTGGAATGACAGAAGCGTTCTACCGACAACTGCCGGTGATACTGATCACTTTGGGAAATAGTCTGGATTACACAATGGAGTTGAAAGATGTTGTATTGGGACATTATCTGGTAAAGGATGCAAAGGAAATTTTGAACTTTGCGAATTATAAGCTTCCGGCACACATTGAGCTTGGAGAGGAAATAATTATAGATACAGAAGTAGAATCTTTGAAATTACAAGAAGCTTTGATGGAAGCAGTTTCGGAAAAAGATTATCTTTATTTTTCGCCGAGATTTCAGACAAAGGAAAAAGATTTTATGTGTAAGTGCATAAGTGGTGGAATGTCTAGGTGTAAGGATGGAACATTGTCAAATGTTCTTGGCGCTTCTTTAGCTCAAAAAAGAAGACGCTATATAGGAGTTGTTACGGAGGAGGAATTTCTTCATGATATGAACACACTTGGGAACATTCATGCGAATAAGGATCTTTTCTTTATTGTTATTTCTCAAAAATTTGAAAAAATGATTGGAGATTATGCAAGAACATTGAATTATGAAGTGATATGTGAAGCGGAAGACAATATTTGTGGAACGAGCTTGAAGAGGTTATTTGAAAACGGAAAACAAACGATTTTCATCATGCTCAAAAAATAGTGCTTTTGAAGATTTTGTCTTAATATACTAAAGGAGGGGTTGATATTCTTTACTTGCTAAGTGAGACATGGAAAAATAGAGTGTGTGAAACTTTTTCTGTAAATAGCTAATAACAGCAAGGTCTTCTATGGTAAAATATAAATCATAGGGAGGAAAAAATTGTAAAGGGCTGGGTCGCATATAGAGAATATGATCAGAGCTGGTGTTATGATGTAGATGGGAAATTAGAGTGGTGTGAGGAAAAACCGGAAAAAGGGGACTTTTATTGGTGAATTATTAGCAGAAAATAAGATGTCAGTCAAAGTATTACGCAGTAATGATACCTGGTATGGTATGACATACAAGGAAGATGTGGTTACAGTGAAGGAGAGCTTTGAGGAGATGCTGAAAACAGAAGTGTATAAGGAAGATCTATTTTCTGATTTATAGTATGTCAAAGTATAGAGATTAGAACTGGTTGGATAGTCAGTTTTAATTTTAGAGGAATACTTTAATACGGTGATATGTGAAAAATATTAATATCATGAACATTGAGGTGTTATCATATTTACTTGTTCTCATCTGATTTATCCCTGATATCATCTAATTCATAATCATGTCTGTCATCTCGCCAGTTTGTAGATGCAATACATAAGCAGCAGACAACAATCAGGCATGCAATGGCAAAGACAATAATTATAAGAAGAATAAAATTATGCATAAGAATACATTCCTTTCGGATTAATATTTTGTGTAAAATTGAAAAATTTTAATAGTGCTTGGCTTCATTTTATGTTATATTTAATTTAATAGGTCTGTTAATATATAATATGACTCAAGGAAATATTTAATAACCAAAGAGAAAAATATATTATAATAAAGATGATTTTAATCCAGTGTTGCAAATCATTAAAATAGCACTGGAAAAATACAAGATAAGTCGTGATAATAAAAATTATGTGATTTTGAAAAATAAGAATTCAGGTAAAGTATTGAGTATAAATGGCGGTTCGGCAAAGAATTCTGCCAATATAGAACAACGAGACTATAAAGATGAAAAATCACAGAAATGGATTGCGGTAAAGCAGACAAATGGTCGAATCGTTTTCTTATCTGCATTAGATGCAGATTATTGCGTAGATCTTCAGGCAGCGATCGCAGCAAATGTAAGTAATATTCAACTCTATAGTATGAATAATACGTTGGCACAGCAATGGAAAGCAGTGGAATATTTTGTCTCCTAGTAGACGGAGGTCGAAAAACAGGTGGTATTTTGTGGTATGTGGGCGGTTGAACATCCAGATGTTGTGGAAGTGGTGAGAGTATACGGAAAAAGCAGGTGGATGAAGAGGTTTTGTGACTTTTCATTGCTTGCTTTTTATAAAAATAAGTAAATAGGTTGTCAGGAATAAGAAAATGTTTTATTCTATTAATAACGTGTAGTTAGATTTTGTACTTGTGTTTCGCAAGTGTTGGTAAAAATGGTAGTGAGATATGCGTTCTCTTACTTTTTTAACTATGATTGCAGAATAGTCTTTAAGCATCGCATAATGAGTAACTACACGTTATTTTTATAAAAGGATAAATTGAAAATGATAAACGAAGTTAAAAGTAGAAATGAATTAGCAGATCTTTTGGGGATTTCTCATAAAAGATTAACATATCTTTTATATATAAAACATTTGGAGAATATGTATACATCGTTTGAAATTCCGAAAAAAGTGGTGGACAACGTTTAATTAATGCACCAAATAAGGAATTAAAACTTATTCAAAGAAGACTAGCAAATGAATTATATGAATATCATACAAGACCAGCTATGAAAAGTCAAGCTTAAATTAGCTGGAAATTAATAAATCCTTTTCGTGGTAAAAATGGGTAACCTTAATAAGGCTCCCTGGAGGGTGCTTTTAAACAAATCTAAGATGTAGGTATCCAGACCTCTTATTCGAGGTTAAATTCCAGGTTGTCAGTCATCATTTTCCAGATGATTCTGACGAGCTTGCCGGCACAGTGCCCAAGAGCATTATAGTGAGTCCGGCCTTCAGCCATCTTGGCGTCATAGTAAGTCTTGAAGGCGGCATTGCTTTTAACAACATTGTGAGCTGCATTAACAAGTGCATATCTGAGGACTTTAGATCCACGTTTTGACATTCTGGTCTTCTTAGCCTGAAAGTTTCCAGACTGATAGACAGAAGGGTCCAAATCGGCATATGCAAGCAGCTTGTTGAGGCTGGAGAAATGGTGGATATCACCGATTTCGCCAAGTATCATTCCTCCATTGATATATCCGATACCAGGAATGGTCATAATGACAGAATCATTGAATTTCATGATTTCCGTCATTTCAGCTTCAACTCTTTCTAATTGGCTATCGAGTAACTCTATTTGTTGAATTGTGTGAGTTACCTGGATAGATAGAGAACTGTCGCTGGCACCGATAGACTTCTGTGCGAGAACTCTTAACTGCTGAGCCATCTTTTTGTCAAAGCGTCCATGCGAGTTCACTTTGAGAAAATGAGCCAGATGAGTCATATGCATAGAAGCAATAGCTTCCGGTGTTGGTGCTTCTTTTAGAAGCGCATAGACAGATTTTTGATGCAGACCTGATTTGAAGAAATACTGCAATTCAGGGAATATCTCATCCACGTAAGAAGTCAGTTGAATCTTTAGGAGGGTTCGCTGCTTAATGGTTTTCTGACGGAATCGTCCAAGGGCTTAGTCCATCAGATCAAGATCATAGAAGGTCACAAATCTGAGAGATTCCTGCATCATGAGAGTTTTGCAAATGATGTATGTGTCGACTTTGTCAGTCTTCGTTTTGCGAATGTTGTTCTTACGCATAGTAGAAGTCTTGATGGGGTTCAACACACACACTTTGTAATTCTTAGCAACAAGATATCGAACAAGGTTGTCGCCGTAGTGTGTCGTCGATTCAAGACCAATGATGAGGCTGTCCTTGTCTAGAGAATCTAGCTTGGAAATCAGCAGTTGGAAGCCATCATTGTCATTTGTAAATTTGAACGGCTTGATTAATTCTTCACCATCAGAAGATATGGCTGAGGCAAAGTGATTGAGTTTGGCAATGTCAATGTCTACATAAATTATGAGGTTGTACCTCTCTTTCTAAAGTCTGATACCGTGATATCCACCAGCGATTATCATCGTAGACTTGATGGAAATAAGTACTCGGATTACTCCGGCAACATCCAGCTATAAACAATTCAGATAAAGGTAGCGGCAATACACTCCTTAGAGTAGTCAAAGCTACAGGGCAAAATCAAAAGTCCACAGTATCTGAATGTATTGAACCACGATATTAAAAAAAAGGAAACGTGTGATAATTAACTTCCTAATTATCATACAAATGCAAAATGATATTCAACCAGTTCATTATCTAAATGAAAATTCTACTTTACGAAAGGATATATCAGATACATTTCAAAGAATACTTAAGGAAGATGATAAAGAAGAAACAGAAACACAAATAATGCTAAAGGACTACTTACTTCATGAACTTATGTTTTATAAGCCGTATCAAAGGAATTTTGTGAATAGAAATACTAATGAAAAATCAAGAAAATGTTTTTGTGATGAATGTGAATGGAGATATGTTCCTAATGTTAGAGGGATTGGCTTACAGCAGGCGATACCAGAATATGAGATACCTAATACAGGCTTATTGACTACATACTACGATATGGGCGTGTACATACAGGTCAACGCAGACAGCATCACTGGCGGCGCAGGAAGAAAGATTAAGAAATTCATAGGAGCACTTCTGGACGAAGAACTGATATACTGCGTCGGAACCGATGCACACGATAAAAAGCACAGACCGCCGAAGATGAAGAAGGCAGCTATGTTATTTCCTTTTGTACAAGTGGTGACAGCCTGTTGATGTGGTCGGAGTATTCGGATTTCATGGGATATTGCATGGAAGTCGAATATGGAAAATTGAAGGAAACATTTCAGGAACATTGCGGGAATGACAGCACGTTATTTGACGGAAAAGTGATATATGATCATGATGAACAGACAGAATTACTGGAAGATACCATAGAGCGGCTTCTGTTATCGGATGGAGAAGATTATAAAACCATTCATGGCTGGGATGATTTGGATAGCGCAGAAGAAGAGGATGTCAAATTATTTGTAGATCATATCTCAGTGATCTGCCTGTTGTATAATATGTTCTTCAAAAAGGAATGTTTTGCACAGGAGCAGGAATATCGCATGGTGTTCCTCTGTGTACATAAAAGAGAGCATCAAGTGCCGGAAAATAGCATTCCGGTGGAATATCGGATAAAAGATGAAGTATTTATTCCGTTTATAAAAATGAAGCTTGGAGATATAAGTTGTTTAAAATCTGTTTGCGTTGGGACGAAGAATACAAGTGATCTGGCGGTTAAGGGATTGCGGCATTATTTTGGAAGCAGAAATCTGGAAGTGCGTGTGAAAAAGTCGGAGATTCCGCTGCGGTATTGACAGTCGTTGGAGACGGGAACGGGCAAGCTTGGAAGAAAGCATTCAGCTCTTGAGTTATAAAAAGTTTTCTGATATCATTATTCTAAATGTAAAAATGATAGATTGACAAAATGAGCGAAAAATGAAACGGAGATGAAGAAAATGGAATATACAGAATTTGGAAAGACACAACTTCGTGTATCCAGGATGTGTCTTGGTACATGGGGAATCGGAGGTGCCGGATGGGATTCTTATTCCGACGAAAGCCGGATGGATGCGATCAAGGCAGCAGTAGATTGTGGAATCAATTTTATTGATACGGCACCTGCCTACAACGGAGGCAGGGCAGAACAGTATATCGGAGAAGTTGTGCACAAACTTGGCGTCAGGAAAGAAGTGATCCTGGCTACCAAGTGTGGAAATGAATTTATTAATGGAAAATATGTACGCTGCGGGTCGGCAGATAAGATCATGCGGGAATGCGAAGAATCACTCCGTAATCTGAAGACAGATTATATCGATGTATATCTGGTCCACTGGCCGGATCCGAATGTTCCGATGGAAGAGACAATGGATGCGCTTAATACATTGAAAAAGCAAGGAAAGATTCTGCATATCGGAGTATCGAATTTTACAAAAGAACAGATGGAAGAAGCAGAAAAATATTGTGCTATAGAAGCATATCAGCCACAGTATTCTATGGTAGATCGGAAATGGGAGCAGCTGATCCGGTGGGCCTGTGCTCAGAAAATGGGAGTTATGACTTATGGAACGCTCGGAGGAGGCATTTTAACCGGAAAATACAGAGAACTCAAGGAATATGGTGTGGATGATAACCGAAACCGGTTTTACCCATATTTTAAAGAACCGTTGTTTTCAAAAGTAATGCTTCTTTTAAGAACAATGGATCAGATCAGTGAGGAACGAAATGTTCCATTGTCGCAGATTGCATTGAACTGGACCTTGCAGAGACCTTTTATTTCTTCTTGTATTATAGGAGCGCAGAGCCGCGATAAAATTGAGGAGAACTGCAAGGTATTTGAGTGGAAATTAAGCGATGATGAGATGCAGCTGCTGGAACAGGCTTTGAAAAAGACTATTATATAAGACTACAAAGGAAGACGAGGAGGAATAAACATTATGGAAGAGAAGCGTACCGGCTTATTTGAAAATGGTCTGATCTGGTTCGGCGCAGGGGTTTCGATCGCAGAGATCCTGACCGGAACATATCTGGCCCCGCTTGGCATGGGAAAAGGACTGGCAGCAATCATAGTAGGACATATCATTGGCTGTCTGATGCTTTTCCTGGCAGGAGTGATCGGTGGAAAAGTCAGAAAGAGTGCAATGGAGACTGTAAAGATGAGCTTTGGACAGAAAGGAAGTGTTCTGTTTGCGGTCCTGAATGTGTTGCAGCTTGTCGGCTGGACTGCGATCATGATCTATGACGGGGCACTGGCAGCAGACGGTGTGATGCATACCGGTAGATGGATCTGGTGCCTGGTGATCGGAGCGTTGATCATTCTGTGGATTGTGATCGGAATTACGAATCTGGGCAAGATCAATACTGTTGCGATGGCAGCATTATTTATCCTGACACTGATTCTGTGTAAGGTGATATTTACAGGAAGCGGGGCGGGAACACCGTCTGACGACAGTATGACATTTGGAGCAGCAGTAGAGCTTGCGGTTGCGATGCCATTATCGTGGCTGCCACTGATCAGTGATTACACAAGAGAGGCGAAGGAGCCGGTGAAAGCAACTGCAGTCAGTGCGGTTACATATGGAATCGTAAGCTGCTGGATGTATGTGATCGGAATGGGAGCTGCTATCATTACCGGAGAGTATGACATTGCACAGATCATGTTAAAGGCAGGTCTTGGCATCCTGGGACTTCTGATCATTGTATTTTCAACAGTTACAACCACTTTCCTGGATGCATACTCTGCTGGAATCTCCAGCGAGACGGTTGTAAGCAGATGGAACGGAAAGCATGTTGCTATCGTTGTGACAGTGATTGGAACGGCCGCAGCAATTGTATATCCGATGGATAATATAACAGATTTCCTGTATCTGATCGGTTCTGTATTTGCACCGATGATCGCTATTCAGATTGCTGATTTTTTCCTGTTAAAACAAGACAAGAGCAGTCGGGCAGTATATGTGCCGAATATGATCATCTGGGTGATTGGATTCGTTGTGTACAGAATTCTTATGAATGTAGATATGCCGGTGGGGAATACATTGCCGGATATGGTGATCACGATCGTCCTGTGTCTGATCGCCGGGAAATTAATACCTGAAAAAAATCAGAAAAAATAAGATTGATAATTCATAGACAAAATCTATCTTCCACACGTATTCAGCCAGAGGTATGACACTCAAAAACCGTGTTGTAATGATGCCTATGGGAAGTGATTTCGCCGGACATGATGGGGAACTGAGCGACGAACATATCAAATATTATGAGCTGCGTGCACGTGGCGGCACAGGGCTTCTGTACGTGCGAGACGTATCATTGACGGAACGGATGCCGGACGCCATATGGTATTGAATACCCTTGAAAGATTGAACTATCTTTAAAATATGTCCCTAAAAGGGAACCCCTTTCCAATATAAATATAAATACAAAGAAGCTTCGGAGAATCCTGTTACCTGTGATTCTCCGAAGCTTTTTATGAAAATAACTATCTCCGGTTCTACTTCTATGATATGATATAACTGATGAATGTAAGAAATAATATTTTAAAACAAAATATTTCAAAATAAAATAAAAAAACAATTTGGGGAAATACGTAATGAAAAGTTTGCTGATTCTCGGTGCAGGCGGATTCGGCCGGATGGTAGCGGAGACTGCGCAGGCACTGGGGTATGAAAAGGTTGTATTTTTGGATGATGCGGTGAAGGATGAACCGGTCATCGGAATGTGCTGTGATTATGAGATCAGACATAAGGAGTATCCGGTGGCAGTAGCAGCATTTGGAAATAACAAGATGCGTCTGTACTGGACGGACAAATTGCTGGAAGCGGGGTATGAGGTACCGGCAATCGTGCATCCGTCTGCAGTTGTAAGTCCGAGTGCGGTGCTGGAACCGGGCTGCTTTGTGATGCAGAGAGCGGTGGTAAATACCAATACCCGGATCGGACGTGCGGTGCTGGTGAACAGCGGGGCGATCGTAGATCACAATTCAGTAGTATGTGCCGGAGCGCATGTCGGACTGGGGAGTGTTGTAAAGTCAGACTGTACGATCGAGAGCGGATGTAAAGTGGAGGCAGGAGAAGTGATCTTCTCAACCAGAAGGAAGATCGAGGGCGTGGACAGCCGGAGTCTGGAAGATGCCGTGTACGCATTTGGTTTCGGGCAGCAGTGCAGTTATGTGAAGCCGTTCGGAGAAGGCCACATCAATGAGACTTATGCAGTCTATATGCCGGGCGCAGATGGAAAGGATACGCCGCTCTATGTTTTGCAGCGCATCAATATTAATGTATTCAAGAACCCGGATCAGGTAATGGCGAATATATTCGGCGTTACGGAGTATCTGCGCAGTATGATCCGTGAGGAAGGCGGAGATCTGGACAGAGAGGCATTGTCTTATATTAAGACAAAATCAGGAGAGAGCTATTTTGAAGATGCGGACGGACAGCCATGGCGCTGCCTGCATTATGTACCGGATTCTGTGTGCTATCAGATGGTGGAGAGACCGGAACAGTTCTATCAGTCGGCACTCAGCTTTGGCCATTTTCTGAAGCAGCTGGGGGATTATCCGGCCGAGAGTCTCTATGAGACGATTCCGAAGTTCCACGATACGGTGAAGCGTTTCCGTGATTTCAAAGATGCACTGCGGAAAGATGTGAAGAACAGGGCAAGACTTTGCCGTGAAGAAATAGAGTTTGTACTGGCACGCGAGGATGACTGCGGTGTCCTTATGAAGCAGCTTGAGGAAGGAATACTTCCGCTCCGTGTGACGCACAACGATACCAAGCTGAATAACATTTTGTTTGATAAGAATACAGGAGAGGGACTGTGCATCATCGATCTGGACACGATCATGCCGGGACTTGCGGCAAATGACTTTGGTGATTCCATCCGGTTCGGGGCATCGACAGCGGAAGAAGATGAGAAGGATCTGAACAAGGTGCACTTTGATATAGAGCTTTACCGCATCTACGTGAAAGGGTATCTGGAGATGGCGAAGGATGTACTGACACCGGCGGAGAACGCCAGTCTTCCGTGGGGAGCGAGACTTATGACGCTGGAATGCGGTATGCGTTTTCTTGCTGACTTCCTCCAGGGCGATGTATATTTCAAAACAACTTATCCAGAACACAATCTTGTTCGGGCAAGAACACAGTTCAGGCTTGTAAAAGAGATGGAAGAACAGTTTGATCAGATGCAGGAAATCGTTGAGACGTTCTGAAAGTGATGGGCAAATTGTTGTAACTAAAATACAATTTAATTTCCAGTTTAAAGTTGACAGATAATAAAATACATTTTATTATAAATATAAGTTTGATATATAAAGATAACGAAGAGAGTTAAAACGGAAGGAGAATTCAACAGATGTTAAACGATAATTTTGTAACATTTGAAATTGGAAAAGCAAAGCATATCGCACTCGTTGCCCATGATGGTAAGAAAAAAGAACTGATCGAATGGTGCGACAAGAATAAGGAAATCTTAAAAGGTCATTTCTTATGCGGTACAGGTACAACCGCACGTCTGATCGCAGAGAAGACCGGGCTTCCGGTAAAGGGATATAACAGCGGCCCGCTCGGAGGAGATCAGCAGGTCGGAGCGAAGATCGTAGAAGGACAGATCGACTTTATGATCTTCCTGTGGGATCCGTTAGAGGCACAGCCGCACGATCCGGATGTAAGAGCATTATCCCGTATTGCCGTACTTTACGATATTCCTACAGCTAACAATCTTGCAACAGCAGATTTCATGCTGAAGTCTGAATTTATGAATTCTACATATGAAAGAAAGGTAGAGAACTTTAACAAGACCATTCAGGACAGAGTGGAGAAGATGAAATAGAAGCTAAAGAGCAGCTGCGCATTCCGCAAAAAAAGGAATCGCAGCTGTTTTTTTGCCTTTTATATTTCTGCAAAATAAGATTGACATACCGTATCATCTGTGTTATTCTTACACCGTAAACTTTAATGCTTTAAAGCGCAACACTTTAAAGTGAATTAGCGAAAACAAGTAAAAAGAAATGAGGAAAGTAGAGGAGAAAAGTTATGGCGATGAAATTATTGATGCTGGTGATATTTTTTGCGATTATGGTATCGGTCGGCATCTATGCAAGAAAGCATGCGACAAGTGTAGACGGCTATGTATTGGGAGGAAGATCGGTAGGCCCCTGGCTTACGGCATTTGCGTATGGAACGTCATATTTCTCCGCAGTTGTATTCGTAGGATATGCAGGACAGTTTGGATGGAAATATGGTCTCGCATCTACATGGATCGGTCTTGGAAATGCGATTATCGGAAGTTTGCTGGCATGGGTTGTGCTCGGAAGACGTACCAAGGTTATGACACAGCATTTGAATTCTAAGACGATGCCGGATTTCTTTGGTGAGAGATACGAAAGCAAGGCGCTTAAGATTACAGCTTCTGCAATCGTATTTATATTCCTGGTTCCGTATACGGCTTCTGTATATAACGGATTGTCAAGGTTATTCGGAATGGCATTTAATATTCCTTATAAATATTGTGTGATCGGAATGGCAGTGTTTACGGGAATTTATGTTATTCTTGGCGGATACATGGCTACGGCGATCAATGACTTCATTCAGGGGATTATCATGCTGGGTGGTATCGTGGCAGTTATCCTGGCGGTATTAAATGGTCAGGGCGGATTTATTCAGGCAATTAAGACAATGGCAGAGATTCCAAGTGATGTGCCGGTGACAATGGGACAGCCGGGCGCATTTACTTCATTCTTTGGGCCGGATCCGTTAAATCTTCTGGGGGTTGTTATCTTAACTTCTCTTGGAACATGGGGACTTCCACAGATGGTTGGTAAGTTCTATGCGATTAAAGATGAAAAATCAATTAATACAGGAACTGTGATCTCTACGTTATTTGCGAGCGTGATCTCCGGAGGATGTTACTTCCTCGGAGGATTCGGAAGATTGTTTGATGCACCGGAATTACATGATGAGGCGGGCAATATGATCTTCGACGGAATCATTCCACATATGTTATCAACACTTCCGGATATCCTGATCGGTATCGTAGTAGTGCTGGTATTATCGGCTTCCATGTCAACCCTGGCTTCGCTGGTACTGACATCCAGCTCGACATTGACTTTGGATTTCTTAAAAGACAATGTGATGAAAGATATGAGTGAGAAGAAACAGGTACGAACCATGCAGGTGATGGTAGTATTCTTCATTGTATTATCAGTAGTGATTGCAATGGATCCACCTACATTCATTGCACAGCTTATGGGAATTTCCTGGGGTGCACTGGCCGGAGCATTCCTTGCACCGTTCATGTATGGATTGTACTGGAAAGGTGTGACAAGAGCCGCGGTCTGGGCAAGTTTTGCGGCAGGTGTCGGAATTACGGTTTTGAACCTCTTCTTCCACTTTATTGCATCTCCGATTAATGCAGGAGCAATTGCGATGGTAGCAGGACTGATCGTAGTGCCGGTAGTGAGTGTACTTACACCAAAACTTAAGAAAGACAGGGTGGATGAGATATTTGCCTGCTATGATGAGAAGGTTACAATCACCAAGAAACGTTCTCTGGAACAGAATTAATCGAAATAATCTGAAAAATCGAACATATTAAAAAACATCAATGGAAGTGATTAAATTTATCACTTCCCTTTTGCGTAGGGATATGTTAGGATATAAAAGTATTAAAAATGAACAACAAAATTGATGATTATTATTGCAAGATGATAAGATTTGAAATATTGAGTAAAAGGAGAGGCTTTTAATTATGAAGAATTATCAGAAATATGAGAAAAGTTATTTTATGCCGCCGGAGGTTACATATGACTGGGCGAAAAAAGATGCGGTAGAACAGCCTCCGAAGTGGTGTAGCGTAGACTTAAGAGATGGTAACCAGGCATTGATCGAACCAATGAGTCTGGATGAAAAGCTGGAGTTCTTCCAGATGCTGGTTGATATCGGATTTAAGGAGATTGAGGTTGGATTCCCGGCTGCTTCCGAGACAGAGTATCAGTTCATGAGAACTTTGATTGAGAAAGATATGATTCCGGATGATGTAACCGTTCAGGTCCTGACACAGGCAAGAGAACACATCATCAAGAGAACATTTGAAGCTGTAAAAGGAGCACCTCACGCAGTGATCCATTTATACAATTCTACCTCTGTTGCACAGAGAGAGCAGGTGTTCAGAAAAGATAAAGAACAGGTAAAACAACTTGCGATCGACGGGGCAAAATTACTTCTGAAGCTGGCTAATGAGACAGATGGTAACTTCACATTTGAATACAGTCCGGAAAGTTTCCACGGAACAGAAGTGGACTATGCCGTAGAAGTTTGTAACGCTGTTCTGGATGTATGGCAGCCGACAGCTGATAATAAAGCAATCATCAATATTCCTACAACTGTAGAAAATGCAATGCCTCATACATTTGCATGCCAGTTAGAGTATGTACATAAGCATTTGAAACACAGAGAGAATGTGGTACTTTCACTTCATCCACATAATGACAGAGGATGCGGAGTGGCAACTGCAGAACTGGGTATTCTTGCAGGAGCTGATCGTATCGAGGGTACATTGTTTGGAAACGGAGAACGTACCGGTAACGTTGATATCATCACACTTGGAATGAATATGTATTCCCAGGGTGTAGATCCGGGACTGGATTTCTCTAATATGAGAAAGATCCGCGCGACATATGAGCGTCTGACCAGAATGCAGGTATATGACCGTCAGCCATATTCCGGAGACCTGGTATTTACTGCATTTTCCGGATCACATCAGGATGCGATTGCCAAGGGTATGGCATGGAGAGATGAGAAGAAATGTGATAAATGGACAGTTCCGTATCTGCCGATCGATCCAAAAGATGTCGGAAGAGAGTATGATTCGGACGTTATCCGTATCAACAGTCAGTCTGGTAAGGGAGGCGTAAACTACATCTTAATGCACAGCCACGGAATCAATCTTCCAAAGGCGATGCGTGAAGAAGTAGGATATATGGTAAAAGATGTATCGGATAAAGCACACAAAGAGCTGACACCAGACTGGGTATACCAGATCTTCTCTGATCACTATATTAATACCAAATCCATCTTCCATATTGATGAGTGCCATTTTAAACAGGTAGACGGAATTACCGCAGAAGTGACGATCAATCATGCAGGAGAGAGTAAAGTGATCACTTCGAACGGAAATGGACGTCTGGACGCAGTAAGTAATGCAATTAAGCAGTATTTCAATATCAGCTATGAATTATCCTTCTACGAAGAACATTCGCTTACAAAGGGATCTTCTTCTAAGGCTGTTGCTTATGTGGGAATTATCTGCAACGGAAAGACATTTTGGGGTGTAGGAATCGATCCGGATATTATCAGAGCTTCCATTGAAGCCTTGATCGTTGCGGTAAATAAGATTGAAGAACTCGGGAGTGCTGATGCATGTACGGATGCAAGAATGATCGAGATCATGAATTATGTACAGGCAAATTATATTGACATTACATTAGATGACCTGGCAGAAAAATTCTTCCTGTCCAAACCTTATCTGTCAAAATACATTAAGGAAAAATCCGGAATGACATTTGGGGATCTGGTGAAGAAAATCCGCATGAAGAAAGCGAAAGCACTGCTCAAAAGCAGTAATATGACAGTCGAGAACATTGCAATGTCAGTCGGATATCAGAATGTTGAGCATTTCAACAGATTGTTCAAGAAAGCTTATGATATGACTCCGATGCAGTTTAGAAATCAGAAATAAAATAAGTAGTGAAAAGTTGCGAGGGATGTGCCGGAAAGTGCATCCCTTTTAAAAGTGCGTAAACGGAAAAATAAAAATATACATATAAAAAGATAGGAATCGAGATGGATTTCATGTATAATAAATAATAGACTTTACAGAAAACATGATTGGGAGGAAGAGATAGAAATGTTAAAGTACATATTGATGATCCTTGGCGGTGTGATTTTTATCGCAGGATACTACTTCATGCAGCAGAATGAAGGCAGGGGGAAGACGATGATGTTCTATTCGTTGTTTACTTATGCCGGACTGACACTGGTGATCCTTTCCGGGGCAAGAGTTCTGGATCCGTTCTTTGAAAGTATCGGGGATAACGGTGAGATGGTTCAGCTTGCAGTAGAAGTTGCCTGCTTTGTAATTGGTGCGGAATTACTTCTGAAGCCTGCATTTGAAGACCAGAAAGAGATCGGAACAAAGAAGAATATTACACCACGTGGATCCGGAGATTCGTTCAGCGCCAAGGCGAATAAGAAAGAAAACACTAAAAAGAAGACAAAGAATAATAATCAGATTAAAAGAAGTTACAGTACGGGGAATAAAAAGTATCGTAAAAAATAAAAGAAATATATAACGTGTAAGGGGAAATCTGTGGGAGCAGATTTCCTTTTTTGTTGTCGTGTGTTCATAATTCATGTAGACAACATAAAAAGGAAACCTCGTTACCATTGGCATGTGAGTTATGTAGATAATAAAAAAAGAAGACCTGCATAAGCAAGTCTTCTTTTTATGTACGGTATTTAATTCACGAATTATTTACCTTCAACCATCTTGTCGAACTTCTTAGTAAATGCTAACATGATAACTCCGCAGGCAACGATGATGATTGTAACAACACCATATGCTTTGACGAAGTCGAAGTTTCCGAGCCAGTTATAAAGTGGTCCGTAAGCTTTACCAGAGAAGAAGATGATCAGTGGCCATACACCAAGCATTGTTCCAAGAAGTTTCTTTGGAGCATATTTGCTGATGAAAGCATTTCCAAGTGGTGAGAAGATAACCTCTCCAAGTGACATACATACAGATGCCAGGATGATTACCCAGATACCAACTGGATCTTTTGTTCCCTGTCCTGAAAGTGCAGCGGCAAGAACCATAGATCCTGTACAAAGACCAAGGATGATAATTCCGATAGCAGTCTTTGTGAACATTCCCCAGTCACCCTGTGGACGCTGTCTCATCTTAGCCCAGATACCTGCGAAGATAGGGCAAAGAATGATACAAAGAAGTCCGTTCATTGAGTCGAACCAGGCAGTAGGCATCTCGAAGGAACCGATGTTCCAGTTAGCCCATCCAGATCCTCCCTGAGATACTGGACCGAATTCATAGTAAACAGGCATGTAAGCCATGTACCAGATCAGCCAGAAGATACCAGAGAATACGGTTACGATCAGGATTGCGATAACACGGTTTTTCTCAAGCTTCGTAAGTGGTGCATTGTCCTTTTCTTTGTCTGCTTTTTCAACATTCTCAGAACGGTTATCAACAAGGAATGGTTTCTTTCCGGCATCGCCGAAAGATTTCATTCCAACGAACCACCATACACAGTCGATAAACAGGAAGATTCCGCAAACAAGGAACATTGTACGGTATCCAGCGTTTGTACCAATCAGTGAAAGGAATGTAGTACCACAGAATGATCCGATGTTAACGAACATGTACTGTAAATTGAATACAGTATCAAGTTCATCCTGGTCAGCTAATGGGAAGAGACGTCCGTTGATACCGGATACGTTTCCTTTGAAGAAACCAGTACCGATAGAAACGAGGATAATCATTGCCCACATCATTGCGATACCATTGGCTTCTGTTGCTCTCCAAGCACACAGATAACCAAGACCCATAAGGATCTCACCAACAGGAACAAGGATACGCGGACTAATCCAACGGTCAGCGATATATCCACCGATGATAGGTGTGATATAAGTAAATGCTACCAGGTTAGAACTCATTGCAGCACCAACGGATTTGTCAAGTCCAAGACCACCGTGAGCTGCTGTGGCTACGATAAAGATCGAAAGCCCCCATTTAGCTGCATAGTATGCAAGTCTTTCAAAAGAGAAAGTCAGACAGCACACATAGAAACCAAATGGTAATTTTTTCTTAGTGTTCTCCATGAGATTCACCCTCCAATATGAAATTTTTCTTTGGTTTTAACGATACGAGGAAAATCCCCTCTTATGATTAAAACTCTCAACGCAGTTAATCTTATCACAAACTAGACCAAAGTACAACCAATTGTTTAAGAAAAAGTTAAGGCTTTTCTTATTTTTTTAGAAATTCATATGTGGAAATGTAATAAATTGGTAGAACAAATGGAAAGTAAAAGAGTAAAAGTAACTAAATGATAATAGAAATCAAAAATAAATCTTACGATATATAGAAAAGTTTATGGATAATTTATAAACAATTATAACGGATTTTCTTGAATAATCAACTATATAAGGATATAATAGGATTCAGATTTTGTAAAGGGGAAAACAATATGGCGAATTATTACCGTGTGGCATATAAAGAGTCACAGAATACGTTGAAGCAGATATGTGAACTTTTCCGTGTGGACAGCAGCGATATTACGATTAAGTTTGTAGTAACAGTGATGGGACCGTTGGTGTTCTATTATATGTGGAAATATGGAAGTCATGGCGGGAACACACCGGGCGGGATGACATTTTTCATTATTAAGTTTATTGCCGGATGGGCACTGGCGTTCGTTGTTGCGATACTGGTGAACAGAACGATCTGGAGAAAGGTACTGGCAACAACGGCAGTCGGAGATGCGAAAGATCAGTTTGACAGACGATGCAAGCTGAATGGGGGACCGGTCAGTTCTGAGATTCATTTCTTGGATGATCATTTTGACAGTGTAACTGCGAAGAAGACAAGATCATTCTCATATGAGGATGTAACCAAGATTCTGGAGACGAAAGAAGCGTTTGGTGTAGTTGTAAAGGCAGATCCGGAGACAATGGGTTCGGCAAGAGCGATGATCGGATTTCCGAAGACGGCGCTGGAAGGAAATAATACAGACGAGCTGGCGGAGTTCCTTCTGACGAGATGCAAGAATATGAAACGGAAGAAAGTAAAGAAGTTTTAAAGCGGATTTTTGAACATAGAACAGAAATAAAACAGACAAAAAGGTCATGTGTGTACATAGATGTACGGATATACACATGGCCTTTTCAATCGCCAGGCGTTCGGAAGAAGCTGCCAGTGGCAGGTTCTGCAGATACTGAAATACAGTATATTATTTCAGAAAAATGCATATTTAAAAGTTAACCATAGATGCCAAAAAGGTTGACTTTTGACACGGAAATGTAAGATTTTAATGCCATTTTAATAGGAAGAAACGACTCGTCAAGTATTTAACAAAAAACAATATAAAGGTATTGCACTAAAGTGTCAAAAACAGTATAATATAATTGGAAAAAATTTGGTTTTACTTTTGATACAAGAATCAGGAAAAACCCAATTTAAAATAATGAAAATGGAGGGCTAGACTATGGGCAACATGGCAGCAGACAATGCAGCAGGTAAGAGAATCAACAGTTTACTTGATGCAGGCAGTTTTGTTGAGATCGGTGGAGCTGTAACAGCAAGAACAACTGATTTTAACATGCAGGAAAAAGAAACTCCAGCAGACGGTGTTATCACCGGATATGGAGTGATCGATGGAAATCTGGTATACGTATACAGCCAGGACGCTACTGTTTTAAATGGTGCGATCGGTGAGATGCATGCAAAGAAGATTTCTAATATCTACGATATGGCAATGAAGATGGGAGCACCGGTCATCGGATTGGTTGACTGCGCCGGATTCAGACTGCAGGAAGCTACAGATGCTTTAGAGGCATTTGGAAAACTTTATCAGAAACAGTCAATGGCTTCCGGAGTGATCCCTCAGATCACAGCAATCTTCGGAACATGTGGCGGTGGACTTTCTATCGTACCTGCTCTGACAGATTTCACATTCATGGAGACAAAGAATGGTAAATTATTTACCAATACTCCAAATGCAATTCCGGGAAATGACATTTCTAAATGTGATACATCTTCCGCAAAATTCCAGAGTGAGACAACCGGTCTTGTAGACGGAATCGGATCTGAAGAAGAGATTCTTGCAGATATCCGTTCTCTCGTATGCATGTTACCAAGCAACAACGAAGAGGATTCTTCTTATGAAGAATGTAACGATGATCTGAACCGTGTATGTGCAGACCTTGCTAATGCAAAAGAAGACACAGCGATTGCTCTTACAATGATCTCTGATGACAACATCTTCTGCGAAGTGAAGAAAGCATATGCAAAAGATATGGTGGCAGGATTCATCAAACTGAATGGTATGACTGTAGGTGCAGTTGCAAACCGTTCAAAAGTATATAACGAAGAAGCTGAAGTAGAGGCTGAATTTGACGGCTCTCTTTCTGCTGACGGAGCTGAAAAGGCTGCAGAATTCGTACAGTTCTGTGATGCATTCAACATCCCTGTACTGACACTTACAAATGTAAGCGGATTTACAGCAAGCGAATACGATGAGAAACGTATTGCAAAATCAGCAGCAAAACTTACTTATGCATTTGCAGATGCAACAGTACCGAAGGTAAATGTTGTGATCGGTAAAGCATTCGGAAGTGCTTATGTGACAATGAACAGCAAAGCAGTCGGAGCAGATATGGTATATGCATGGCCGGAAGCAGAGATTGGAATGATGGACGCAAACCAGGCAGCCAAGATCATGTATGCAGACGCTGATGCAGCAACAATCAGAGAAAAAGCAGCAGAATATAAGAATCTGCAGTCAAGCCCATTATCAGCAGCGAAAAGAGGATATGTGGATACAATCATCGAAGCAGCAGATACAAGAAAATATGTGATCGGCGCATTCGAGATGTTATTCACAAAAAGAGAGGATCGTCCGGTAAAGAAACACGGTACGGTTTAGAGAGGTGAGGCAAAGTGAAGAAAAAATTAAGCGTATTACTTTGTGTGCTTGTCGCAATGCTCTGCTTTACCGCTTGCGGAAGTAAGAAAGAAAATCTTCAGTATGATAAATCAACCATCACACAGGCAACGGATTTTCTGATCGAGTATTGCAACAGTGCAGATGCAGATACTATCGAACAGTGGAACAAGATGACAGATTTCCAAATCGAGTCTCAGTTGAATCAGGCAGGAGTTCCATTTACGCAGGATAGTTTCCTTGCAGCTCTGGATGCATGGCAGCAGGGAACAAAAGAGTGTGGAGAATATGTAAGTCATGGTGATTACAAATTCGAGCCATCCTCTGATGAACTGAAAGTAACGACCAGTGCAAAATTCAAAGACCGTGATGCAGACATTACATTTGTTTTTGATGAGAACCTTTATCTGGACAGTACAACGATCGATGCACATTACAGCATCGGCGAGATCATGGAAAAAGCAGGACTTAATACAATCCTTGGTATGGGAACTGTATTCGTAATCCTGATCTTTATCTCTATTCTGATCTCTCTGTTCAAATATATCCCTGCTCTTGAAGCAAAATTCAAGAACAAAGGAAAAGCAGAAAGCACACAGGAAGCGGCACCGGCTCCGGCAGCAGTTGCAGCACCTGTAGTAGAAGAAGCATCTAACGATGATGAACTGGCAGCAGTTATTTCCGCAGCGATCGCAGCTTATGAAGCAGAAGCTGGTGGAAGCACAGACGGCTTCGTAGTAAGAAGCATCAAGCGTCGTCCATCAAATAAGTGGCACGCATAATTAATTAGGAGGATGAATTCAATGAAAAATTATACAATCACAGTGAATGGCAATGTATATGATGTAACAGTAGAAGAAAACGGAGCAGGTGCAGCACCAGTTGCAAGACCTGCAGCAGCACCGAAGGCAGCTCCTGCGGCAGCACCAGCAGCACCAAAGGCAGCACCTGCAGGTGGAGCAGGATCCATCGAAGTAAAAGCCGGAGCAGCCGGAAAAGTATTCAAGATCGAAGCAAATGTAGGTCAGGCTGTAAAGAAAGGTGATGCAGTTGTCATCATCGAGGCTATGAAGATGGAAATCCCAGTTGTAGCACCGGAAGACGGAACCGTTGCAAGCATTGATGTAGCAGTAGGCGATGCAATTGATTCAGGCGCTGTTCTTGCTACATTGAACTAACATCATTTATATGGTGTTTATCTAACACGACTGGAGGTTAAAAAATGGAATATATAACGACAACATTAGGAAACCTCGTGCATCAGACGGCGTTTTTCAGTCTTACATGGGGCAATGTAGTCATGATCGCGGTTGCATGTGTTTTCCTTTATCTTGCAATCAGACACGGATTCGAGCCTCTGCTTCTTGTTCCAATCGCATTCGGTATGTTACTGGTTAACATTTATCCGGACATCATGCTTCATGCAGAAGATGCGGCAAATGGAACAGGCGGACTGCTTTACTACTTCTATAAACTGGATGAGTGGTCAATCCTCCCTTCCCTGATCTTCATGGGTGTAGGAGCGATGACAGACTTCGGACCACTGATCGCTAACCCTAAGAGCTTCCTTCTTGGTGCCTCTGCTCAGTTCGGTATCTTTGCAGCATACCTTGGAGCGATGGCTATGGGATTCTCTGACAAAGCGGCAGCAGCGATCTCAATCATTGGTGGAGCTGATGGACCTACCTCTATCTTCCTTGCAGGTAAGTTACAGCAGACAGCTTTACTTGGACCAATCGCAGTAGCAGCATATTCTTATATGTCACTGGTACCGATTATCCAGCCACCGATCATGAAGCTTCTGACAACAGAAAAAGAACGTAAGATTAAGATGGAACAGTTAAGACCTGTTTCCAGGCTTGAGAAGATCTTATTCCCAATCATCGTTACGATCGTTGTGTGTGTAATTCTTCCTACAACAGCACCACTGGTTGGTATGTTAATGCTTGGTAACCTGTTCCGTGAGTCTGGAGTTGTAAGACAGTTAACAGAGACAGCTTCCAATGCAATGATGTACATCGTAGTTATCCTGCTTGGAACATCCGTAGGAGCAACAACAAGTGCTGAGGCATTCCTTAATATGGATACGATCAAGATCGTAATTCTTGGTTTGATCGCATTCGCATTCGGTACAGCAGCAGGTGTACTGTTCGGTAAACTGATGTGTGTTGCAACACATGGTAAGGTTAATCCACTGATTGGTTCTGCCGGTGTATCTGCAGTTCCAATGGCAGCCAGAGTATCACAGAAGGTCGGAGCTGAAGCAGACCCGACAAACTTCCTTCTGATGCATGCTATGGGACCAAACGTTGCGGGTGTTATTGGTACAGCCGTAGCTGCCGGAACATTCATGGCAATCTTTGGCGTAGGAATTTAAGCGATATATAATTAGGAGGAAAGAAAATGGCAGATATAGTAAAAAAACCTGTAGAGATTACAGAAACGATCCTGCGTGATGCGCATCAGTCTCTGATCGCAACCCGTATGACAACAGAGCAGATGCTCCCGATCGTTGATAAAATGGACAAGGTTGGGTATCATTCCGTAGAGTGCTGGGGTGGAGCTACATTCGATGCATCTCTTCGTTTCTTAAAAGAAGATCCATGGGAAAGACTTCGTAAATTCCGTGATGGATTCAAAAATACAAAACTTCAGATGTTATTCCGTGGACAGAACATCTTAGGATATCGTCCATACGCAGATGATGTGGTAGAATATTTCGTACAGAAATCTGCTGCCAATGGAATCGACATCATCCGTATCTTTGACTGCTTAAATGATCTTCGTAACCTGAAGACAGCAGTTAAGGCTGCAAACAAAGAAAAAGTAGAAGCTCAGATCGCATTATCTTACACTTTGGGTGATGCTTATACACTAGATTACTGGGTAGACATTGCCAAGAAGATTGAAGAGATGGGTGCAAACTCTATCTGTATCAAAGATATGGCTGGTCTTCTGACACCGTATAAGGCAACAGAGCTGATCGGAGCAATGAAAGAAGCTGTAGATCTTCCAATCCAGCTTCATACACACTACACATCAGGTGTTGCTTCTATGACTTACATGAAAGCAGTAGAGGCCGGTGTAGATGTCATTGATACCGCAATCTCACCATTCGCACTTGGAACATCTCAGCCTGCAACAGAAGTTATGGTTGAGACATTCAAGGGAACACCTTATGATACAGGATTAGACCAGAAACTTCTGGCAGAGATCGCTGACTATTTCCGTCCAATCCGTGACGAAGCTCTTGACAGCGGACTCTTAAATCCAAAGAACCTTGGTGTTAACATCAAGACTCTTCTGTATCAGGTACCAGGCGGAATGCTTTCTAACCTGACATCACAGTTAAAAGAGCAGGGTGCTGAAGACAAGTTCTACGATGTACTTGAGGAAGTGCCAAGAGTACGTAAAGACCTTGGAGAACCACCACTTGTAACACCTTCATCACAGATCGTTGGTACACAGGCTGTATTTAACGTACTGATGGGAGAACGTTACAAAGTTGCTACAAAAGAGACAAAAGACCTCTTAAGTGGAAAATACGGACAGACAGTAAAACCGATGAATCCAGACGTAATCAAGAAAGTACTTGGAGACGATCCTGAGATCATCACATGCCGTCCTGCAGACCTGATTCCGGACGAATTAGATACACTCCGCAAAGAATGCGAACAGTGGATCCAGCAGGATGAAGACGTACTGTCTTATGCTCTGTTCCCACAGGTTGCTGTTGAGTTCTTTAAGTATAGAGAGGCACAGCAGACGAAGGTGGATGCGACGGTAGCGGATACGGAAAACGGAAGTTATCCTGTATAGGTTTTCGAGAGGACGTCAAGTGTAGAAGTTCCTAATTCAATGCGACTTCGGGTGCTTGCAAGGCGTAAGCGAAAAAAAGACGATAAGATAAGAACCGAATACATTCGGACGGAAAATCCTGATGATTTTCCGCCTCAGGTATTCTTTTGGGATGTGCTTGTAGCACATCCCAAATCTTATTTTATCGTCTTTTTTTCACCCATTCCTTGCAAAGCATCCTGCGAATGCATTGAACCAGGAACTTCTACACTTGACTGTTCGCGAAAATATACGAGGATAGCGGGGAGTGTGGCTTCTCAGGAAGTAGTGGGAAAAGCGAGATGAAAAACGTTTTCCGGCGGAGCCCCAATAGCTTGGTGGTAACAGTAAATTCACTTTCGGTTGTCGGAGTGTATGGCTGAGGGAGATGTGGAGGTTTGGGTGGATGGGCATCTGTTGGCGGGAATAGAAGATGTTAAAAGAAAGTTTGGGTAAAATCAGGATTTGCTCTGTGCTACAGGCACAGAGCGAAAGAATACCTGAGGTGAGAAATCATCAGATTTCTCGCCTCAGGTATTCGGTGTCTGATTTTACCCAAGCTTTCTTTGTTACATCTTCTTCCCGTCCATAAGCGCCCATCCACCCAAACCTCCACATCTCCCGTCCCCGCACACCCGACATCCGATTGACTATTCCCCTACAAAGCTATATAATGAAAATATTGTTTGAAAAAGAGGTACATCGCATGAGCGCAAAGAATGAACTGCTGAAGATGATCGATGAAAGATATCACAAATTCAGCAAAGGACAGAAAAAACTGGCGGATTTTATCCGTGAGGATTATGATAAGGCAGCTTTTTTGACAGCTGCGAAGATGGGGGGAGAGGTCGGTGTCAGTGAATCGACGGTGGTGAGATTTGCGACGGCCCTTGGATATGACGGATATCCGGAATTTCAGAAAGCTCTGGGAGAACTGGTGAGGATGAAGCTGAATTCCATCCAGCGTATGGAAGTGACGTATGGACGGATCAGCCAGGGGGAGATTCTGACATCGGTTCTGCATTCGGATATTGAGAAGATCAAGCTTACGATGGAAGCAATTGATCATGAAGCATTTGAGATGGCGGTAGATACGATCCTGAAAGCAAAGAGGATCTATGTGATCGGGATACGAAGCTGTTCGCCACTTGCAAGTTTCTTAAGTTTTTATCTGAATCTGATCTGTGAGAATGTGACAGCGGTTAATACGAACAGTTCTAGTGAGATTTTTGAACAACTGATCCGTGTCAGCGAGGATGATGTGGTGATCGGGATCAGCTTTCCCAGATATTCGATGCGTACTTTGAAAGCACTGGAATTTGCAAGTAATAGAAAAGCAACAGTGATCACGTTGACGGACAGTGTACATTCTCCGATGACACTGTATTCTTCCTGCAATCTGATCGCAAGAAGTGATATGGCGTCAATCGTAGATTCGCTGGTAGCACCATTGAGTGTGATCAATGCGCTGGTGGTAGCTCTTTGTATGAAGAAACAGAAAGAGGTTATCACAACACTTGAGACATTGGAGCAGATCTGGGATGAATATCAGGTGTATAGCAAAGATGAATTGAATATGGTGGACGACAGAGTCGAACTTTCCGGAAATGAGAAAGAGTAGAACCGGCAGAAAAGAATATGAAGAAAAAGACAAATAGAAAAGGACAAATAGAAGATGAGTAAAGTAGTTGTCATCGGAGGCGGTGCGGCAGGAATGTTTGCCTCTATTGCAGCGGCCGGGTGTGGACATCAGGTCGTGGTATATGAAAAGAATGAAAAGCTTGGAAAGAAACTTTATATCACGGGAAAAGGCAGATGCAATATTACCAATGCCTGTGATATGGAAGGCCTGTTCGATGCGGTCAGAACAAATGCAAAGTTTTTATACAGTAGTTTTTATGGATACACGAATCAGCAGGTGATTGATTTCTTTGAACGAATCGGTGTGCCGACAAAGATTGAGCGCGGCGACCGTGTGTTCCCGGTGTCGGATCATTCTTCGGACGTGATCCGCGGGCTGGAGCGGGAGATGGACCGCCTGGGTGTGAAAGTACATCTGCGGACAGCTGTGAAAAAGGTTGTCGCAAAAGACGGACATTTTGAAAAAATCATACTTGGAGATCAGAGACAGATTCATGCGGATGCCTGTATCGTTGCAACTGGAGGGTTGTCTTATCAGTCAACAGGATCAACCGGAGATGGATTCCGGTTTGCAGAAAGTCTCGGACATACGGTGACGGATTGTATGCCTGCGCTTGTGCCGATGGAATGTAAAGAGGAGTGGGTGCCTGAATTGCAGGGACTTTCACTTCGAAATGTTAATGTAACGATTCTTGACGGCAAGAAAAAGCTGTATGATGATTTTGGAGAAATGTTATTCACGCATTACGGTGTGAGTGGACCGCTGATCCTAAGTGCCAGCAGTTATGTGGGAAAGAAATTGAAGGCAAAAGAACTGACACTTAAGATTGATCTGAAACCAGCTCTTTCGGAAGAACAGCTTGATCACAGAGTGCTCCGGGAATTTGAAGAGAATCAGAACCGACAGTTTAAGAACGCGGTGCACAAGCTGTTCCCGTCGAAACTGATCCCGGTTATGATTGAACTGAGCGGGATTGATCCCGAGAAGAAGGTCAATGTGATCACGAAAGAAGAACGTCTTGGATTTGTAAGACTGATCAAGGGCCTGACGTGTACATTGACAGATTTAAGAGATTATAACGAGGCAATCATAACTAAAGGTGGAATTAAAATCAAAGAAGTTGATCCTGGAACGATGGAATCCAAACTGGTGAAGGGATTACATTTTGCAGGAGAGGTACTGGATCTGGATGCGGTAACAGGTGGATTCAACCTTCAGATCGCGTGGTCTACGGCATATGCGGCCGGAACGGGGATCCAGATATAGAGTGATAAAAATAGAAATAAGGAGAACGCATCATGGGATATAACGTAGCAATAGATGGACCGGCAGGAGCCGGAAAAAGCACGATCGCAAAACTTGTAGCAAAAGAAAAGGGATACATTTATGTAGACACAGGGGCAATGTACAGAGGCCTTGCAATTCATTTCCTGAATAAGGGCATTGAACCGGGAGAGACGGATAAAGTGATCGAAGCATGTAAAGATGCAGAAGTAACAATCGCCTATGAAGATGGTGTGCAGCATGTATACCTGAATGGTAATGATATTTCATCACGTCTGAGAAATGAAGAAGTGGGGAACATGGCATCTGTAACATCTGCAATTCCGGAAGTGCGTAAGAAGTTACTGGAACTGCAGCAGAACCTGGCGAAGACACAGGATGTAATTATGGACGGAAGAGATATCGGTACATGTGTCCTGCCGGGCGCAGACGTAAAGATCTATCTGACCGCCAGTGTAGAGACCAGGGCGAAGAGACGGTATGACGAACTTAAGGAAAAAGGCGAGGACTGCAATCTGGAAGAAATCGCACACGACATCGAAGAACGTGATCACAGAGATATGACCCGTGAGATCGCACCGTTAAAGCAGGCAGAGGATGCAGTGCTGGTAGACAGCTCACACATGACGATCGAAGAAGTGGTAAAAGCAATCGTAGATTTGTGCAAATAGACAATCCGGCACAAAGCGGCAGACGAAGATAATGGTAATATATTTGAAAAAGAGCTGTGGTACAGAAAGGAATTACACTATATGAATGTTGAACTGGCAAAAACAGCAGGATTTTGCTTTGGAGTAAAGCGTGCAGTAGATACAGTGTATAAACAGATAGAAAAACATCAAAGTGAAAAGATATTCACTTATGGACCGATCATCCATAATGAAGAAGTGATCAAAGATCTGAGAAGCCATGGAGTAGAAGTCCTGAATGGTGAAGAAGAATTGAAAACAGTGGATGCGGATGTGGTTGTGATCCGGTCTCATGGTGTAGCAAAATACATTTATGATATCATGGATGAACGCGGGATTACATGTGTAGATGCGACTTGTCCTTTTGTGAAGAAAATTCATAAGATTGTTGCAGAAGAAAGTGCCAAAGGATCGTACATTGTGATCATCGGAAATGGCGAACATCCGGAGGTAGAAGGTATCCGCGGATGGGCAGGAGAACAGGTGACTGTGATACAGACTCCGGAAGATGCAGAAAGATTTGAATTGCCTGAAAAAGAACAGAAAGTATGTATCGTGGCCCAGACGACATTTAACTACAATAAATTCAAAGAATTAGTTGAAATTATTTCAAAAAAGAGGTATGATATAGTTGTTTTAAATACGATTTGCAATGCGACGAAAGAAAGGCAGACTGAGGCTCGTCAAATTGCAGCGAGAGTAGATGCTATGGTTGTGATAGGTGATAAGCGTAGTTCGAATACTCAGAAGCTATTTGAAATCTGCAAAGAGGAATGTTTGAATACGTACTATATACAGACACTTGACGATTTGGATATTAATCAATTAAGGTCCGTGGAATCAGTAGGTATTACAGCAGGGGCATCCACGCCCAATAAAATAATTGAGGAGGTTCAAAATAATGTCAGAATTAACTTTTGAACAAATGTTGGAAGAGTCTTTTAAGACAATAAGAAATGGAGAGGTTGTAGATGGTACAGTCATCGACGTTAAACCTGATGAAATCATCTTGAATATAGGCTACAAAGCAGACGGTATCATTACAAGAAATGAGTATACTAACGAAGCAAACGTTGATCTTACAACAGTTGTATCCGTTGGTGATAAGATGAGCGCAAAAGTCCTGAAAGTAAATGACGGAGAAGGACAGGTTCTGCTGACATATAAGAGACTTGCAGCAGAAAAAGGTAATGAAAGATTAAAAGAAGCATTCGAGAATCATGAAGTATTAAAAGCTCCTGTAACTCAGATTCTTGGCGGCGGATTAAGCGTAGTAGTTGATGAAGCAAGAGTATTCATTCCTGCAAGCCTTGTTTCTGACACATATGAAAAAGACCTGAGTAAATATCAGGGACAGGAAATTGAATTCGTAATCAGCGAGTTTAATCCTAGAAGAAATCGTGTGATCGGTGACAGAAGACAGCTTCTTGTTGCTGAACGTGCTGAAAAACAGAAAGAACTGTTTGCTAAGATTAACGTAGGTGACAGAATGGAAGGAACTGTAAAGAACGTTACAGATTTCGGAGCATTCATCGACCTTGGCGGAGTAGACGGACTTCTTCATATCTCTGAGATGTCTTGGGGACGTGTTGAGAATCCTAAGAAGGTTTTCCAGGTTGGAGATAAAGTAGAAGTGATGATCAAAGATATCCATGATACAAAGATCGCACTCAGCCTGAAATTCCCAGAGACAAATCCATGGGCTAATGCAGCAGAGGATTATGCAGTCGGAACAGTAATTACAGGTAAGGTTGCAAGAATGACAGACTTCGGAGCATTTGTTGAACTGGCTCCAGGAGTAGATGCATTACTTCATGTTTCTCAGATTTCAAGAGCACATGTTGATAAACCGTCTGATGTACTTTCAGTTGGACAGGAAATCACAGCTAAGATCGTTGATCTGAATGAAGCTGAGAAGAAGATCAGCCTGAGCATGAAAGCTTTAGAACAGCCGGAAGAAGCTGCAGAAGAGACAGACGCTGAGTAATATCAAATCAGATATACAGACAGGAAAGGATAGAGGAAAGCCTCTATCCTTTCTATGCCTGAGGATAAAAGGGAACCTGCCATTGGCAGGTTTTCTGTGCGTATGTGCATTTGTTAAAAATGCAACAAGATGTTCAGGAAAATATACAATGGAATTAGTCACTTTCTATAGAAATTTGTCTATATTTCCTGTATATTATATAAAGAGTAAATAGGAAGGAAGGAAAAAAGGATGGCATTGTTAACATTTAAGGGTGGTATTCACCCGGATGACGGCAAGAGCCTGGCTAAAGATAAGGCAATTGTCGATGTAAAACCTAAGGGCGATCTGGTGTACCCTGTATCACAGCATATCGGTGCTCCGGCAAATCCTGTGGTAGCCGTTGGCGATCATGTTTTAAAAGGCCAGATGATAGCAGAAGCAGGAGGATTCGTATCTGCTCCGATTTATGCATCTGTATCTGGAACTGTAAAAGCAATCGCACCACATCTGAATCCGACAGGAGGAAGAGTGAACAGTATCGTGATCGAAAATGATGGCGAATACAAAGAAGTGGAATATCCAGCTGTAACTCCGTTAGAAGACATGAGCAAGGAAGATATCCTGAATGCGATTGGAACAGCGGGAGTAGTAGGTATGGGTGGTGCCGGTTTCCCTACGAGAGTAAAACTTTCACCAAAGGAACCGGAAAAGATTGATTACATCATTGCAAACTGTGCGGAGTGTGAGCCATATATCACAGCTGACTACAGAACAATGATCGAGACTCCGGAAAAGCTGGTTGGAGGAATGAAGATTATCCTCCGTCTGTTCGACAACGCGAAAGGAATCTTTGGTGTAGAGGACAACAAACCAGACTGTATCGAAAAATTAAGAGAACTGACAAAAGATGAACCTCGTATGGAAGTTCTGGCACTGAAGACCAAGTATCCTCAGGGTGGTGAGCGTCAGCTTATTTACGCTACAACAGGGCGCGCAATTAATTCCGCAATGCTTCCGGCAGACGCAGGATGTGTTGTAGATAATGTGGCAACAATGGTAAGCGTGTACCAGGCTGTTGTAGAAGGAAAGCCTTCAATGGAACGTGTTGTAACAGTAAGTGGGGACGCTGTTGCAGAGCCAGGCAATTTCAGAGTACCATTTGGCATCAATCAGCAGGAGCTTGTAGAGGCAGCAGGAGGATTTAAAACAGAGCCTGAGAAACTGATCTCCGGCGGACCGATGATGGGATTCTCTATGTTCTCATTAGATGTACCTGTAACAAAGACTTCTTCATCTATTCTTGGATTTACCAAAGATGAAGTGGCTAAGATGGAACCATCTGCATGTATCAACTGTGGACGTTGTGTAGAAGCCTGTCCAAGCCGCCTGATCCCATCGAGACTGGCGGATTATGCAGAACATCATGACGAAGAGAAGTTTACAAAACACGAAGGACTCGAATGTATGGAATGTGGTTCCTGCAGTTTCGTATGTCCGGCAAAACGTCCGCTGAAACAGGCAATCGGATCTATGAGAAAGATTGCATTGGCGAACCGTAGAAAGAAAAAATAAACTAGAAAGAAGAAGAGGTGAACAAAAGTGAGTGAGAACAATTTGAAAATGTCATCTTCACCACATATTCGTTCCAAAGCGACTACCAGCAATATTATGCTTCTGGTAGCCATCGCACTTTTGCCGGCGTCTGCATTTGGTGTATGGAACTTTGGACTGCCGGCATTCGGAATGCTGGTTACAACAACAGTTGTAGCAGTACTGACGGAGTACATATATGAAAAATTAATGCATAAAAAGATTACGATCAACGACTGGAGTGCAGCTGTAACAGGTCTGTTACTTGGTCTGAATATGCCGCCTACAGCACCATGGTGGATGGGTGCGATCGGTAGTGTGTTCGCAATCCTGATCGTAAAACAGTTATTCGGAGGTCTGGGACAGAACTTCATGAACCCTGCCCTCGGAGCAAGATGTTTCCTTCTGCTTTCATTTACAAGCCAGATGACAAGCTTTGTATATGATGGTGTGACAGGAGCTACACCACTTGCACAGTTAAAAGCTGGTAACGCAGTAAATACAATGGATATGCTGATTGGTAAGATTCCTGGAACCATCGGTGAGACATCTGTAATCGCTATCGTGATCGGAGCCATCTTCCTGATCCTGATGGGTGTGATCGATATTCGTATTCCTGGAACATATATTGTTACATTTGTGATCTTTATCGGAATCTTCGGACATATTGCAAATCCGGATGTTGGATTCTTTGATCCACAGTATATCACAGCACATCTCTGTGGAGGCGGACTGATGCTTGGTGCATGGTTCATGGCAACTGATTATGTAACATCTCCGATCACACCGAAAGGACAGTATGTATACGGTATTATCCTTGGCGTGTTAACAGGTCTGTTCCGTCTGTTTGGCGGTTCCGCAGAAGGAGTTTCTTATGCGATCATCATCAGTAACCTTCTGGTGCCATTGATCGAAAGAGTTACTCTTCCAAAACCATTCGGTAAAGGAGGAGAAAAATAATGAATAAGATTGTTAAGAATACACTGATCCTTACATTGATTACTGTAATTGCCGGATTCTTACTCGGAGCTGTATATGAGATCACAAAAGATCCGATTGCCCAGTCTCAGGAAAAGACAAAGAAAGAAGCATGGCAGGCGGTATTTTCAGATGTGAAGCTTGATGATTTTAAAGCAGAAGATGTAGATCAGAAAGCAGCAAGTAAGGCTGTAAAAGATATGGGTACAAATGCAACAGTTGATGAAGTCTGTACAGCAGGTGATGAAGGATATGTCATCACAACAACAGATAAAGACGGATTCGGCGGCAATATCCAGATCACAGTTGGTATTAAGAAAGACGGAACCATCAATGGTGTGTCTATCCTTTCTATCAGTGAGACAGCAGGACTTGGTATGAAAGCTACAGAGCCTTCATTCTATAATCAGTATGTGAATAAAAAAGCTGATAAATTCGTAGTTTCCAAAGACGGTGGCGACGGAGAACAGATTGATGCCTTAAGTGGTGCAACCATTACTTCAAGAGCTGTAACAGGAGCTGTCAATACAGCACTTGGATATTATCAGAATGCATTTAAGTAAATTAGGAGGTAGTATATCATGAATAAATGTACTGAAAGAGTATATAACGGTCTGATCAAAGAAAATCCTACCTTCGTTCTGATGTTAGGAATGTGTCCGACCCTGGCGGTAACAACATCCGCAATTAACGGTTTAGGTATGGGACTGTCTACTACAGTCGTACTTGTACTGTCAAATATGTTGATTTCCATGTTACGTAAAGTGATTCCGGATTCAGTCAGAATGCCGGCGTTCATCGTAGTCGTAGCATCTTTCGTAACAATTGTACAGTTCCTTTTAGAGGGATTCGTTCCAAGTCTGTATGATTCACTTGGACTTTACATCCCACTGATCGTTGTTAACTGTATCATCCTTGGACGTGCAGAAAGTTATGCATCTAAGAACCCGGTACTTCCATCTATCTTCGATGGTATTGGTATGGGACTTGGATTTACATTTGGTCTTACCTGTATCGCGATCGTTCGTGAGTTTATCGGAACCGGAGCTATCTTCGGTGTTCAGATTCTTCCACTTGCAGACGCAGCAGCAGGAAAAGGCGGATATGTACCAGTAACAATCTTCATCCTGCCTGCAGGAGCTTTCCTTGTTCTTGCATTCTTAGTTGCAGGTATGAACAAGCTTAAGAAACGCGCAGCACAGAAAGGAAAGAAGATTGCCGAGCCACAGGGATGCGGTACAGACTGTGCATCATGCGGCGGATGCGGAAGCAAAGTATTCCCAACAGGGAATGAAGAGTAGGAGGAGTACATAGTATGAAAGAATTATTGATTATTGCAATTGGTTCAGCTATCGTAAATAACGTTGTACTCAGCCAGTTCCTCGGAATCTGTCCGTTCCTGGGTGTTTCGAAAAAGGTTGAGACTGCAACCGGTATGGGTGGAGCAGTTGTATTCGTTATTACATTATCATCATTCTTTACAGGACTGATTTACAAATTCATCCTGGTTCCGCTGGGGTTTGAATATCTGCAGACAATCGTATTCATTCTGTTTATCGCAGCTTTAGTACAGTTTGTAGAAATGTTCCTGAAAAAGAGTATGCCATCATTGTATAAAGCACTTGGTGTGTATCTTCCACTGATCACAACAAACTGTGCGGTACTTGGTGTGGCACTTACAAATGTTCAGAAAGAATATTCTATCATCGAAGGTGTTGTCAATGGTATTGGTACATCTGTCGGATTCCTGATCGCGATCGTGATCATGGCAGGTATTCGTGAGAAGATAGAATACAATGATATTTCAGAGTCCTTCCAGGGAACTCCGATCGTACTGATCACAGCTTGTCTGATGGCGATCGCGTTCTGTGGATTCTCAGGATTAATTTAGGAGGAGGCAGACAATGAGTGTTACAGGTATTATTCTTGCGGCAGTTATCGTAGGAGGCACCGGATTATTCATTGGTGTATTCCTCGGCGTTGCCGGTAAGAAATTTGCGGTAGAGGTAGATGAAAGAGAAGAAGCCATCCTGGGCGTTCTTCCTGGAAATAACTGCGGTGGCTGTGGTTATGCCGGATGTTCCGGACTTGCAGCAGCAATCGTAAAAGGAGAAGCTGAAGTCGGCGGATGTCCGGTCGGAGGCGCTCCGGTAGCAGCAAAAGTCGGAGAGATCATGGGCGTTGCTGCAGGTGCACAGGTACATGAAGTTGCATTTGTAAAATGTGGCGGAGACTGTGAAAAAGCAAAACAGGAATATGAATATCACGGACTGAGCGACTGTACTATGGTCAACATGATGCAGGATGGCGGACCGAAAGCCTGTTCTTATGGATGTCTTGGAGACGGAAGCTGTGTTCAGGCATGTCCGTTCGATGCGATCCACATTGTAAACGGTGTGGCAGTTGTAGATAAAGAAGCATGTAAAGCATGTGGAAAATGTGTAGCTGTATGTCCAAAACACCTGATCGAGATCGTGCCATATGATCAGAAGCATCTGGTAAAATGTAATTCACAGGACAAAGGTAAAGCAGTTATGCAGGCATGTACAGCCGGATGTATCGGATGTAAGATGTGTGAGAAAGCATGTAAGTTTGAAGCTGTTACAGTGGAAAATAACATTGCGCACATCGACTACGAGAAATGTAAAGACTGTGGTGCCTGTGCAGTAAAATGTCCGAAGAAAGTTATCTCATAACAGGATGAAAAAGAATTTGAAAGACGGATTTGTATTATTAAAAAATGATATAAAGAAGGCAAAATGGGCGGTTATATTTATAATCGCCTATTTTGTATTTGGAAGTCAATTTCTGCCGGGTATCTGCCCTTTGGTCTGGATCACGGGATTTCCTTGTCCGGCATGCGGACTTACAAGAGCAGGAATCCGGCTTTTGCATCTGGACTTCAAAGGAGCATGGAAGATGCATCCGTTTATCTATGCATTCGCAACAGGTGTGGTGATATTTGCATGGAAGCGCTATATCTGTAAGAAGCCGATTGGAAAATGGTTTAAGACAGGCTGTGTCGTGTGTGTGGTTCTTATGGTGATTTACTACGTGTGGCGTATGTATCGGTATTTTCCGGACCAGCCGCCAATGAGTTATTACCACTATAATCTGCTTCGACTGCTCATGGATGTTGCGTTCGGAGCCCTGAAATGATAAGATAGACGCAAAAATAAGTAAGGCAAAGGAGAATGACAGATGGATGAAGAAAATAAGCAGGTAACCGCTGAAGAGGTCTACAGTTACGGTGAATCAACAGAAGAACCGGCAGGAGAGCCGGAAGAGAAGGCGGAACCAGAACCGGAAGCAACCGGATCAGAGGATTCACAGGATAATAAATTCGTATATCAGGATAATCAATATGACTACAGCCAGCAGTACAGCCGGAACAGAAATGAGCAGTCAGACAACTCTCCAATGGATCTAAAAGACTGGATACTGACATTGATCGTATTACTGATCCCGTGTGTTGGAATAGTCATGTATTTTGTATGGGCATTCGAAAGTAACGGTAATATTAACCGGAGAAACTTCTGCAGAGCACAGCTGATCATATTCGCAGTATTACTGGGAATTTATCTGGTGTTGTTTATGCTGTTCGGCGTGGTTGCATTTAGTCAGGTGGTGGGCTATTAAATTTGTTTGGGATTTAATTTATTGACGTAGTTGGCCTCTCGATCCTTGAAGAAAACAGTATAAAGTGGTTCTGGTTCAGGTTCCATGCTCTAAGAAAAACTAAGAGAGCCAGAATCTCCTAAAAGCAAAGGAACTACGCTCAAACTCGGCGTTCGCCTCAAACACGTTCGCTTCGTTCCTTTAACGGAGATTCTGACTCTCTAACTTTTCCTAAGAGCATTCCACATTCACCAGAACCACTTTATACTGTTTTCTTCAAGTCGTGACTGGCAGCGGATGTTAATAAATGAAATGCCCGGAAGTGTAACTCGGTGGAGGCCACTACAGTACACAAGCTTGCCAAAAAGTCATGAAAATCCACTTATTGGCAGCTGACCACCGTAGCCTTCCGCTACCACAACTGTTAGGCAATTGCCATTTAATTCGTAAGGCGTTTGATACCCACGGAATAAAAAGTAGGAAGCCGTTCCAGTGAATGTGAAGAAGGTGTTGGAAATAGTTAAGCGTCAAAATTATGCGTTGGGTTTTCGAAATTTGCCTGTTTGAGCCGAATGGCGAGTTGCAAATTTCGGAAGCCCGTTTTTAGCATAATTTTGACGCTTTAGTATTTCCCAACGACGGAACCTGAACAGGAACAGCTTCCTACTTTTTATGCAGGTCCGGGTAATCATGCCTTCCTGAATTAAATCCCAATTTTATGCACCTTCTCATCATCCGTAATAAATATCGCCTCCACTCCATCCATACTCTGGATCAGTTCCATTCCTTTCTCGTATCCCAGTAGAAAGCAGGTTGTGCTGAGTGCATCTGCTTTTGTAGAAGAGTCTGTGATGATCGATACGCTGTAAAGATTGTTCTCGCACGGATATCCGGTTCGTGGATCCAGGATGTGATGATATAGTTTTCCGTTTTTCTTAAAATACCGTTCATAGATTCCGGAAGTTACAACTGTCTGGTCTTTTAACTGTACAGAGGTGATAGCTTCACCGGATTCATCGAAAGGTTTCTGGATTCCGATGTTGTATTTGCTTCCGTCGGGTTTGGTGCCGATGACATCAACGTTTCCTCCAAGATTGATGATCGCATGTTTTATCCCTTGCTTTTTGAGATATGTTTTCACCTGGTCGGCAATGTATCCTTTGGCGATGGCTCCCAGATCGATGCCGGCTTCGGGATCTTCCAATGTAACGGTGTTATCCTGAATGTCGATCTTTGTGTAATCAACGTGGCTTACGGCCTGGGCAATGGCATCGGAAGATGGAACCGTTGGTTTATCTGCCATGAAATCCCAGAGAGCCGATACCGGTTCAATGGTGAGATCAAAGGCACCGCCGGAAAGTTCGCTGTAATGGATACCCTCCTGAATAAGATTGGCCGTTTCGGAAGAGACAGTGAAGGGCTGACCGTTTGCGTGGTTTAATTTATAAAGTTCACTGTCTGTATTGGTGGTGGAGAACATTGTGTCATATTTTTTGCAAAGTTTCTTCAGACCATCCAGAATACTTTCATCTGCAGGATCAAGGATCTGGATCTTGATGACAGTGTCAAAGAGCATGTCGGTATAAGTAAGATCCTGATCGGTCTGTGTACTGCTTTTTGCGCCGGAGCATCCGGTCAAGAGAAGAGCAGAGGCAGTGAGAACCGCACTGAGTTTTTTTATGATATTATTTTTTTTACATTTCATAATACTAATAACCTCGTAGTTGATGATTTTCTATCATGTATTTACATAACTTGTAGTATAACATGAAAAAAAACAGATGCAAACCAAACATATTTTCTTTTTTGTTGAATGGGACAATTTCTTGTGATAGAATAGTACCGTTAGTAGACAAGGAGAGAACGTATGAATTGGAAGAAAAAAGATGCGGTTCTTATATTGACAGTTCTTTTGATTGCCGGTGCAGCTTTCGGTGTACATGAATTTGCCGGCGGGGATGGAGCTGATACCGTGACTGTGAAGGTGGATGGTAAGGTGACAGGAACCTATCCGCTCGCAAAGGATCAGAAGATTAGGATCAATGGCGGTACGAATATACTTACGATAAAGAACGGAAAAGCGAAGATGACAGATGCAGACTGTCCGGATCAGTTGTGTGTACATCAGAAAGCAGCTTCAAAGAATCATGAGAGCATTATCTGTCTGCCGAATAAAGTAGTGGTTGAGGTAGACGGAAGTGAAGAAAGTGAATTCGATGCAGTGGCAAATTAGGAGGGACATTGTGAAGAATAGAGTGGCATATTTTGGAGTGTTTACGGCACTGGCGCTGATATTCAGCTATGTGGAGACGCTGATCCCTATCAATTTCGGAATCCCGGGAGTGAAGCTCGGGCTTGCGAATCTGGTGATCGTGATCGCGTTATATAAGATGAAGCTGACGGAGGTATATCTGTTGTCTGTGGTCAGAGTACTACTGTCAGGATTCATATTTGGAAATTATTTCAGTATCATTTACAGCCTGGCCGGTGGATTGTTAAGTCTGACGGTAATGGCACTCTTGAAGAAGAGCAAAGGATTCAGTGTGATGGGAATCAGTGTGGCGGGCGGAGTGTTCCACAATGTGGGACAGCTGATCGTTGCAATGCTTGTGGTGGAGACATTCAGTGTCGGTTATTATTTCCCGGTGCTTCTGGTCGCAGGACTGATTACCGGACTGGTGATCGGGATCGTGTCGGCGGAAATGTTGAAGAGAATTAAGAATATACAGTTTTGATGGAGGAACTATGATTACATATATACGTGGAATTCTGGAAGGAATGGAAGAAGACAAAGTCATTGTAGATGTCGGCGGTGTCGGATATGGAATCTACATGGCAGGGACCGCAATGGGCAGGCTTCCGGCTCTTGGAAAAGAAGTAAAGATCCACACCCATCTGCATGTTAAGGAAGATCTGATGCAGTTGTATGGCTTCCTTACCAGGGATGAACTCCGTGTGTTCCGGCTTCTGATCGGTGTCAGCGGGATCGGACCGAAAGGCGGTCTTGGGATTCTTTCGGCACTCGGACCCGATGATCTGAGATTTGCGGTTGCGTCGAATGATGTAAAGGCAATACAGGCGGCACCGGGAATCGGTAAAAAGACGGCGGAGAAGCTGATTCTGGAATTAAAAGACAAGTTGAAGCTGGAGGATGCGCTTGAGAATGCCGCGAATGCAGTGCAGAACACGGCAGATACATCTGCAGGCATGGCAAATGAGATGACAGGAGAAGCGGTACAGGCACTGGTTGCACTCGGGTATGGCAATACCGAGGCATTAAAAGCAGTCAGACAGGTAGAGATTACGGAAGAAATGAGTGTGGAAGATGTTCTCCGTCAGTCTCTGAAATATATGTTGTAGAAGGTAAGGCAGACAGATGAGCAGAAGAATTATGACGACTGAGAATCTGGAAGAAGATGTCAGGATCGAGAATCATTTAAGACCTCAGCTTCTGGAAGATTACATTGGTCAGGCAAAAGCAAAAGAAATGCTGAAGATTTATATTGAAGCGGCAAAGGCGAGGGGCGAGGCACTGGATCATCTTTTGTTCTATGGACCTCCGGGACTTGGAAAGACGACACTTGCGGGAATCATTGCCAATGAGATGAATGTAAATATGAAGATCACATCAGGACCGGCAATCGAAAAGCCGGGAGAGATGGCGGCAATCCTGAATAACCTGCAGGAAGGGGATATCCTTTTTGTAGATGAGATCCACCGCCTGAACCGCCAGGTGGAGGAAGTGCTGTATCCGGCAATGGAAGACTATGCGATCGATATTATGATCGGAAAGGGCGCTTCGGCAAGATCGATCCGTCTGGATCTCCCAAAATTCACCCTGGTAGGGGCAACGACAAGGGCAGG